>JAEZJQ010000131.1 GCA_023436305.1 Bacillota bacterium | reverse complement strand
CTCAAAGAGTCCAATTGCTCGCTCAAAGTTCTTTTTACTCATCGAAGTGTAAATGAGATACTCCGTTATGTGATTTTTGAGAGAGCCGCGTGCTCGCTATCCGTGTATCGCATTTCGGAGTTGTTTTTGTTTGTTCTTTAAAAGATTTTAGGGCAACAGAATATGCTCCGATATGCGAGACAGGGATGTCGAGCAGCACGGCTTCTTTTTAGGATGAAAAACAGCCGTTGACATCGGAAGACACGACTTGGTAAACAGTCAGAAGGCCATGGATGGCGAAGACCCTCTAGAAACCGGGATGAATGAGGAGAGTTTGAGAACCTCGGTTCTCAATCGGCGGATTCCGTCGCGATGTATGCATCACGCGGGTGGGCCGACTCCACTCTTTGGTCCTGGAGGTTGCAAGGAGGGAGGACAACGCCTCCTTGTCGGCCCTAATATGATCCACAAAGTTTTTATACACAAAAAGATTTACACTCTAGGAGTCTGTGCGTATAATCGATTTAGAAGCATATTTAGTATCGAGCAACACATTCCAATACAACATATAGTGGTTTTAAGCTATTAAAAAGTGTTACTCGCACAGACTCCTAGTAAAAATCACTTAACTCACTATCTCTGGTCGACATACCTTTGGCATACATGCTATAATTTGGTCTTCTAACTGGTTTGATGTTCTTCCGTATTTTTTAATGATTTGCAGTTCAAACTCGCCATTACCAAGGGTGTAGATGACAGATTTTATGGAAAACGGTGAATAAAGCGGCCCCAGGAAAGGAGCCGCTTTGAGAGGCCATCTTTTAGATGGTATTAATCACTTATCAACCATAACACTCTCCGGAATATCGAGAAGCCAATTCCATCATGCAAATTGGCTTTCAATGGACATCATCCGGACTGATCGCGATTTACTCCGGTTCAACATTAATCTGAGCAGTGGTGATGTGTTCTTGATAGAACGCAGTTAAGATAGTGCTACCACAAACCATACCTGTAATCTCCCCAGGCGCCTCCATTATTGCAATGCTTGGGTCATCGGTCCAGTAATCTGCAAAATCGGTTATATCTTGTGTGCTGTTATCGGAATAAGTTGCGGTAACGGTAACATTCTGCTTCGAGCCTAAGCGTATTGTATAACCGGCAGCATCCAAACTGATGGCGGTAATAACCGGAGGAGCAACATAAATCCATGCCACGGCGGAGCAACCCTGATACTGCACAATTAAGATAGTGAAACCAGCAGTAAGACCTTTAATCTTACCATCAACTACTGTGGCAAAACCGGGATCAATGAATTCATAGGTGGCGGAATTCGATACATCTTGCGTGTCGTTATCGGAGTAAGTTGCAGTAACGACCACATTTTGGGTTAAACCTGCGGTTATAAAGTACTCGCTCGCATCCAAGTGAATCGCTGTGACATAATTCTTCGCCACATTCACCTGGGCGGTAGCGGTTTTACCCTGGTAACTCACAATTAAGGTGGTTATACCGGGAGCCAGAGCTGTAATATTGCCACAGATATCAATTGTGGCAATTTGAGTATCGGTAATTTGGAAAGTTGCCTCACCGGTTACGTTTCGGATACTATCGTCGGAAAATGCGGCATAAACCATTACAAATTTACCTAAACCAACCGCAGTTGTATAAATGGATTCATCCAGACTGACGGCAGTTGCAACCGCTTCTGAAACGTTCACGGGAACCGCGACGGTCTGCCCCTGATAGCTCACGTTTAAGTAAGTGAAACCGGGAACCAGACCCCTAATCATCCCCGAATCATCCACTGTGGCGATAGTAGAATCTTCAATTTGGTAGGTCGCCGAACCGGTAACGTTTTGAGTTCCGTTATCGGAGTAAATTGCAGTAACAATAACATTCTTCGTCAAGCCCATCGGTATATCGTAACTAATCTGATCCAGGCTAATTCCGGTTAAGACAGATGGTGGCGGTTCCACCACCACCTGAGCGGTTGCCGTTTTGCTTTTATATATTGCGGTTAAGTTTGTAGTACCGGGAGCCAGGCCTTTGATACCGGCGGCATCCACGGTAGCAATATCCGGATCCGCAATCTCAAAACTAGCGGAACTCGTTAAGTCCAGGGTGTGGCCGTTGGAAAAAGTCCCGGTAACCACCACCGCTTTCGTCAAACCCGCCTCAATGGAGAAACAGGTCTCGTTCAAGCGGATACCCGTCAAGACAACTTGATCCGGCTGCTCCAAACGGACTGCGGAGTTTTGCGGATCGTGCAAATTCATTGGCCAATCCATATCCTCGTGATAGTAGTCCGCATTGAGACTGAAAACAATGAGCGCGCCCCTTATTATTTGATCCCAACCACCCCCGAGTTGGTAACGCAAGCCGTAATTCACGGCAATATCAACTTTTCCATCGTTGTTGAAGTCGCCTAAAAGAGGATCTACCGGTTCAAAAGGTTCTTCACCGCCAACTCCGGGTATTCTCCACGATTTAATAATCTTCCCCTGGAAATCCAAGACCATCAACCGGTATTCATAATAGCATTTTAATTCCGAAAACTGGACTCCCGGCAAGCGAGTCGCCACCCGCTTTGGAATACCAAAGTTACTGTCTTGAACACCAGTGTTTCCTTTGGATATACCATTACCGGGCGATATCGGTTCCGGGAGACTGGTTACCACTCCACTCACCGTAGATAATGAAGGATCCGGAACATATCCAAGAGAATCCCATTGGCTAATCACAATTTCCGGGAATCCGTCTCCATTGATATCCCCAATTGAAAACCTTCCCAAATTCACATCATTCTTAGGCCATGCGCTTGAAAAAGGACTCCCGTCGAAGCTTAAAACATTTAGATAGTCATCACCGGAAATAATAATCTCGTCATTTCCATCCCGGTCCAGGTCCGCAATCCCCAGGTCTTTACATTGGGAAACGTTAACCGGCCACCCCGGTTTAATGCTTCCGTCGGATCCCAAAATGTAAATCTTATTATCTCCGGTTCTGGAATAGCCTTGGCCAACTCCGAAAACGGATAAGATAATCTCCATCTTGCCGTCATGATCCAAATCGCACGCGGCCATATTATCAATTAACGTATTGGGAAATACCGGTTGGCCGCCTACCCAGTTCCGGGGGGGTCCATCCCAATTATACAGACTGAGGTAAGATGTATGGCCGGCATCGTTTTGCTGCACGATGATTTCTTTGAGGCCGTCATGATCGATATCCACCGCCACAAAAAGGACCCTGGCCAATTGATTACTGTTATCCAAAACCTGGAGCGGGAAATGGCTCGATAGCAAGGAACCCTGCCCGTTCCAGGCATATAAATATCTGGTTTTATTCATGTCCTTTCCAAGGGCAATAATATCCGGAATCAAATCACCATTCAAATCTTGCAGTACAATCGGAGACTCACTAAAATCGTAAGGACTATCGGTGGAAAATTCATCAAAAGTGTTGTCAGGTTTGATAATCCGGAAAGAACCGTCTTTAATAATGACCGTCTCATCTCCGGGATTACCATCCAGGTTTCCTGCCGCTGCCTGGTAATAGAAACCGCGCTCATAACTCATGGTGTATTGAACTGTCCCATCATAATCATACCGAGTGAAACCAGCGTAATAGCCTCCACTATAATTGGGCATAGCGATAACCAAAGAGGGCTGGCCGTTTTCATCCCTCGCAACCGAGACACTATCATTATCCGTAGGACATGTATTTAATGTTTGCGGCCAATTCCCGCTCATCAAATCCGTTTCCAAATAAATAATGGTCCTGGTTTCACTGGTAAAACCGGCATTATCCACCAATAAGCGAATCTGGTAATATCCGGACTCGCTCGGGAAAACACTGGAGTCCCATTTTGCCAGCAGATCATTATAAATCGGCGAAAACCCATTTCCTTCAATCGTAAATCCGGTCGTTGACCATCCGGTGGGATGTAAACCTTCAGCCCACTCCAGACGGAAACGTTGCATCGTTGCTCCCGTCACTGTTCCATAAATAGGGATAACCGTTCCGGGCTTAAATATCCTGGCTACCGATGGTACTGAGGGCGGAGCCGGATCGGTGATTGTGATATAATCCACCTTTAGTTCGATCCGATCTTCATATTTTTGCTGCGGATTACTGTTATCCTTAACCGTGAGCCGAACGGTGTAAGTGCCGTCCGGAACTGCAGCCGCATCAAAAACACCCAATTGTTCCCGGTCAACTGGAGCATTTCCTTGTTGAATCAACGTCCAGGCGGTAGGTTCATTCCCTAAACCATATTCGAGAATATAACTTGAAAAACCAACCCCCTTGGCATTGCCGATAATCGTAACGATTCCGGTCACCGCGCTTCCAAATCCGGGACTCTCGATATGGGCCTCCAAAACATCATTCATACTCACCGCACCAAAGGCATCGATTCGCCCATAGCCTTTATGAAGATTGAAACCCATGGACAAATATCCCTTGGCCGATGTACAGATGACTTGACGCACCTGTTCATTTGAGAATTCAGGATGACGGGATAAAATCAAAGCGGCCAAACCGGCAACTTGAGGCGCCGCCATGCTGGTCCCATCAGCCCTGGTATAATAACTTCCAACCACATTCCCCATGGAGGTTCCGGAGGCTCGGAGCGAGAGTATATCAACGCCGGGAGCAACTACGTCAATCTTGTTGCCCCAATTGGAAAAATAGGCTGGTGAATCGCCATACTCCGATGCTGCCACGGTAATAACGTTGTTAAGCGCAGCGGGATAATAATCTTGTACTTCCTTACCGTCATTTCCGGCTGCCGCTACCACTACCACACCTAAACTATGAGCGTAATTTACTGCCTCTTCAATGACTTTTGAATATCCGGTACCAATCCAACTATTGTTGATAACATCGGCTCCATTATTGGCGGCATAAATAATCGCCTCCGCCAACCAGGAATCATAGCCGCTGCCGCTTTGATCCATACCCTTCACCGCTATAACCTTAGCACCGGGCGCTATTCCGATGATACCGGTCATATTGTTCCCAATCGCGGCAATGGTGCCGGCCACATGGGTACCATGACCATGATCATCGAGCGGATTATTGTCTCCATTGGCAAAGTCCCAGCCCCAAACATCATCAATGTAACCATTGCCGTCATCATCAATCCCATTGCCGGGTATTTCATTCAAATTGTTCCATACGTTAGCGGCCATATCCGGGTGAGTATTATCGATTCCGGTATCAACCACAGCCACAGTTACTCCATTCCCTGTTGCCAGGTCCCAGGCAGCCGGGGCTGAAATCTTCTGCAGCCCGTAAAGATCATTATAGGACTGGCCCCAACTGCCACTACTTGAAAAATAGGGATCGTTCGGAGTCATTTGTACAGTCACCCTCTGATCCGGTTCAATATACTCAAAGCTGGGATCCTTTCTTAGCGAATCGAAAGCTTGGTCGAATTCTTGTTGCGTATTCACTTCCGGTTCAATGATATATGTATGGGAAACCTCCGGCACTTCTATGATTCCTTTATAACGTCCGGTACGGAGGGAGTATTTCTTTTTGATTTGGGCAATGAAGTCTTTTTCGGTTTTTCCCGTTTGTTTCTTCCATTGCGCCAGGTTTTTATAAAGTGGCATGATTCGTTTAATCTTGTGATTTTTAAATAGGGAGTACATATTTTTAGGGGATGTGCTTCGAATCTCCAAATCAGTTTGAGAGAGGGATTTTTCCGCTTGGAAAGCCGCTTCGTTTTTTAATTTGGCTACCAAGCGAAACTTTCCGGGAAACGCGGGTGAAATGAAGCGTGTAGGATGAGTATCCATACTCTTTCGGGAGGCAATGGCGGTTGTTGATAAAAGTGGGATAACGACTAAAACTGTTAGTAACAAAAATTTCCGTGAATGTAACTGAAATTTTAACATTTGGAGGACTCCTTTCCAATTTTAGAGGTTCCGTATTAAAGAATCCTTTCTTTAAACGGTTTTCAATTCGTTTAAATCGTTAATCAATTTCCTGCAACCTTCTTTGCAGTACAACTGGAAACCCGCTATCCCCTTCTTTCGTAAGAGTTTTTAATAAAAACATTTTTATGAAACGTTCTCACCCCCTCTTCGATTAGATTTGAATCAATTATATGAAATGACTCCTTATTAATAATTCGGCACAATTGCGCAAAATTCTTGCGATATTATAAAAAACATTCCACACCCGCCTCCAATGACGTCATCCTTTGATACCTAAGCCATCACTCCAATAAAACATAATTCCCCTCTTTCTTGTCAATTACAAGAAAGAGGGGAACGGCACGATGTCACGAATACCGGTAAACAATCCGGAAGGGGTGAGTGAACGCCCGATTCCTACCGGAAATACTCCACACCCGCCTCAAAAATCCTCTGATCCTTCTCTCCCGGCACATTCTTGGCCACATTCTTCCCAATCCGCTCTGAATGGCCCATCTTCCCAAAGACCCGTCCATCCGGGCTGGTGATTCCCTCGATCGCTTCCACTGATCCATTGGGATTATACGCAATATCGTAAGTCGGATTTCCATCCAAGTCCACATATTGGGTGGCAATCTGCCCGTTTTGAATCATCATTTTTAAAGCCGCCTCATCGGCCACAAACCGGCCTTCCCCGTGGGATACGGCAACCGTATGAACATCCCCCACATTGGCATTCGCAAGCCAGGGCGACTGTACGGAAGCTACCCGGGTCCGTACCAGGCACGAAACATGGCGGCCAATGGTATTGAAAGTCAAGGTGGGATCATTGGCGTGAATCTCCCGAATCTCACCGTAAGGGACCAGCCCTAACTTGATCAACGCCTGAAAACCGTTACAAATCCCCAACATCAAACCATCCCGTTGTTTCAGCAATCGCATCACCGCATCCCTCACCAATGGATTCCGGAACGCAGTGGCGATGAATTTGCCCGAACCATCCGGCTCGTCACCGCCGCTAAAACCGCCGGGCAACATGATGATCTGCGAATGATCGATCTTCCGGACCATCATCTTGATGGAAGCCTCGATCTCCCAGGGCGACAGGTTACGAATCACCATCGTATCCACCAGGCCTCCGGCTTTTTCAAAAGCCCGGGCCGTATCATACTCACAATTGGTGCCCGGAAAGACCGGCATAAAGATACGTGGCTTGGCCATAGCCTTCCCGAGGCTTACCCGGGATCGGTTCGGATATTCATGGGCTTTGGGTCTGGCGGCAGCCAGAACCGGCGCTTTGGTCGGGAAAATGCTCTCCAAAGGCTCCCGCCATTTGGTTAACGCTTGTTCCAAATCGATGACGGTATTGTTGATGGTAATATGAAACGCCGCTTGCGTATATCCCAGCAATCGGTATGACAGGCCATGGAATAACCGGTTTAGATCCTCGCCGGGCGCGATTTCCAACACCAGGGAACCGTAATCGGGAGCGAACAGGTTAATGGAACCCATATCTTCGGTAAAAGCAACCCCGATTTGATTCCCGAAACACATCCGGGAAACCGCCGCGGCCAAACCGCCATTCCGGACACTCTGGGCCGCCAGAATCTTTCCGGCCCCGATTAATTCATGAATTCCATCGTAATTCCGTTCCAATTGCCCGAAATCCGGGAGATCATTTTCATCCCGTTCCAGAGGGACCCATACCACTTGACTCCCCGTGGCTTTAAACTCGTTAGAAATGACCCGGCTTGTATCCGCCACCGCCACCGCGAAAGCCACCAACGTCGGAGGCACATTCATATCCTTAAATGTGCCGCTCATGCTGTCTTTGCCGCCGATGGCCGGTATTCCCAACTTTATCTGGGCGTAATAAGCCCCCAGCAAAGCGCTGAAGGGTTTCCCCCATTTGGCGGGTTCCTTCCCCAGCTTCTCGAAATATTCCTGGAGCGTCAGTCGGATGGTCCGGTAATCACCGCCCATAGCCACCACCTTGGCCACAGCCTCAATGATGGCATATAATGCTCCGTGGAATGGACTCCACTTGGATAAATACGGGTTAAAGCCGTAACTCATAATGGTTCCGGTACTCGTTACCCCGCTGGTGACCGGCAGCTTGGCCGCCATCCCCTCGGCCGGTGTCAGTTGCAATTTGCCACCGAAGGGCATCAATACCGATCCGGCTCCAATAGTACTGTCGAACCGCTCCACCAACCCCTTTTGGCTGCATACATTCAGATCCTGGAGGTTTTTAAACCACAGTTCGGCAAGTCCGGCCTGTCCGGCTACACCGGATAACATCTTTCCGCCCGGTGCTTTAAAAAAGTTTTGGGCAGCCGCCGGAGAGTCCACCGTAATGTTGGTGGTCTGCAAAACCCCATTGGTATTTAAAAACTCCCGGCTTATATTGACGATGGTCTGTCCCCGCCAGGACATTTTCAGCCGTTTCATACCGGTGACCACCGCCACCGGAGTGGCTTCCAGATTTTCCTCCCGGGCGGCATCAATAAAAGCGGCCACTTGCTCCGGCCGCACCACGGCCGCCATCCGTTCCTGGGATTCGGAAATCGCCAGTTCGGTGCCATCTAAACCTTCATATTTTTTAGGCGCCGCGTCCAGATCAATATCCAGGCCGTCCGCCAGTTCACCAATGGCCACCGCCACCCCGCCGGCTCCGAAATCATTACATCGCTTAATCATCCGGCTCACCACCGGATTGCGGAACAAGCGCTGAATCTTGCGTTCGGTGGGCGGGTTCCCTTTTTGAACTTCAGCTCCGCAGACTAAAAGTGACTCCTCGGTATGCTCTTTCGAGGACCCGGTGGCGCCGCCGCAACCATCCCGCCCGGTCCGGCCGCCCAATAAAATCACTACATCCCCTTCCTCCGGGGTTTCCCGGACTACATTCGCCCGGGGGGCGGCCCCAATCACCGCCCCAATCTCCAGCCGTTTGGCAACATAGTCCGGATGATATACTTCGGCCACCTGGCCGGTAGCCAGCCCAATCTGGTTGCCGTACGAACTATACCCCGCCGCGGCTCCGGTGGTAATCTTCCGTTGTGGCAATTTGCCCGGGAGCGTATCTTGAATGACGGCCCGGGGGTCGCCGCTGCCGGTAACCCGCATGGCTTGGTATACGTATGATCGTCCGGACAACGGGTCCCGGATGGCCCCGCCTAAACAAGTCGCCGCCCCGCCAAAGGGTTCGATCTCGGTGGGATGATTGTGCGTCTCGTTTTTAAACATCACTAGCCATTCTTCATTGAACCCATCCACCTTCACATTCACCACAATACTGCAAGCGTTAATCTCCTCCGACTCATCCAGATCTTGAAGTTTCCCCTGCCGTTTCAGTTCCTTCATGGCCATGGTGGCCAGATCCATGAGGCAGATATTTTTTTCACGGTCCCGATAAACCGTTTTCCGGGAGGCCAGATAATTCTCATAGGCTTCCTGGAAAAGAGCCGCGTAAGGACCCGGTTCCATCTCCACCCCGTTGATCCGGGTCAGAAAAGTGGTGTGCCGGCAATGATCCGACCAATACGTATCGATAACCCGGATCTCGGTGATGGTGGGTTCGCGGCGTTCCTGGTCCTTGAAATAACACTGGCAAAACTTTAGATCGTCCAGAGACATGGCCAGCCCCATCTCCTGCCACAAATTCTCCAGCTCCGTGGTGGACATTGCCGTAAAACCTTCTAAAATTTTCACATTTCCCGGTGGATGAACTTCCAAGGATAATGAATCCGGTTTATTCAAAGACGCTTCATGGCTTTCCACCGGATTGATGCAATATTTCTTAATGAGTTGGAACTCCGCGTCACTGATATCACCCTCCAGGATAATCAGTTTAGCGCAACGGATCTCCGGACGCTCCTTTTGAGTAAGGATCTGAACGCATTGCGCCGCCGAATCCGCCCGCTGATCATATTGGCCGGGCAGATATTCCATGGCCAACACCCTGGAACCGGGCTTAACCGCTATCGTTTCCTCCTCCACCCGATCCACCGGCGGTTCCGCAAAAACGGTAAAGCGGGCCATCTCATACTCGGTGTCGGATATCCCTTCGATATCGTAACGGTTCACAATCCGCACATTGGCCAAACCCGCAATCCGTAAATTATGCTCCAAATCATATCGTAAACTTTGGGCCTCAATGTCAAACCCCGGTTTCTTCTCCACAAATATACGCCTGACGTTGGTATTGATCATGGTTACCCCTCTTCTCCCGGAAATTTTCGAGCCATTTTGATTATAATATGATACAATAAATAAGTAAAATTAATATATCTAATGAATAATATTAGGAATGCTAATGCCAATAACCAATGCCATTATCCCCTTTTACTAAGCCGTGCAGCGACAAACAAAATTGAACAATTATAAGTGTAACAAAATTCGATTAAACTAAATACTAACTCATAACTCTAGTCGGGACTCTCGACCCGTGACCCTTGACTCATGACTCGTGACCCAAGACCCGTGACTCGTGACTCGTAACCCAAGACCCGTAACTTTAGGACTCGTGACCCCGGACCCGTGACTCATAACGAAAGAAAGGATTTATCATGGAAGACATCAACTTTGAATTATACAAGATCTTTTATTATGCCGCCAAGTGTGAAAGTTTTTCCAAAGCGGCGGCCGAAATATATATCTCCCAATCCGCCGTCAGCCAGGCCATCAAGAACCTGGAAACCAAACTCAATGTCCAATTATTCTTCCGAAAAACCCGGCAGTTACAGTTGACTTCCGAGGGCGAGATCCTTTTTTCCCACATCGAGCAAGCATTTAATCTGATTAAATTCGGCGAGAACAAACTGGCGGAGATGACCGGCCTGGACGCGGGGGAGATCCGGATCGGAGCCAGCGATACGGTATGTAAATACAGTTTATTACCTTATTTAAAGAGTTTCAACCAGCGTTATCCAAAGATTAAAATGAAAATGATCAATCGTACTTCCCAGCAAATCACCGGCCTCCTGGAAAACAGGGCCATCGATTTGGGAATTATCACACTGCCTTTGAAGGGAACCGGACACTCCTCCCATTTTGAGATTCAGGACTTGTTTTCTGTTGCGGATATCTTCATCGCCGCCCCCAAATTTTCTGAATTACGAAACGGCGAGGTCGATCTTGGGCAGCTCAAAGAGTATCCCTTGTTAATGTTGGAAAAGGTAAGCGCTACCCGGAGGAATTTGGATAATTTCCTGACTGATCAGGGGATATCGTTGTTTCCGGAGATAGAACTGGAGAGTGTGGATTTGTTGGTGGAGTTTGCCAAGATCGGGTTGGGAATTGCCCATGTTTTAAGGGATAGTGCCCTGGAAGGAATTGATAGCGGAGGGATATTCGAAGTGAAAACCAATCCCGTAATCCCGGCCAGGAAATTAGGGATGATTACCTTGAAAAAAATTCCCCTACCCCAGGCCGCCATCAAGTTCATGGAATTATTTTAAAACGGTATTCCCCATAAAAAGGCCAAAAGCGGTGTAATTCATAGGATGATAACTAATAAATTAATTACACCGCTTTTATATGTGCCTTCCGGAAAATTTACCCTAAAAACGGGGAAACCGACCCGAATTGGATTACCGGGATTGTTGCGCCAAAATCCGACTCACTTGGCCGTTGGATTGGTTCAATTCCGAGTTTTGATTTAAGTTGGCATTAGCCAAATTCGCGTTACTGGCCATATTTCCAAACTCATATTTGGCGTTGGCATTGGCATTGTTCGCGTTTTTGGCCGCCATATTTCCGCCCATGTTTCCAAATTCAAACCCGGCTTTGGAGCGGGCCAGTAAAAATTGGCTGATTTGTCCCGGAGATTGGGCCAATTCTCCAGCGGCTTCCTGTTGATATTTGGCATTGGCGGCCATGGCATTTTGCGCGGTAAAATTCTGCGGTGTCGGCTGGCTTTGGTTTTGTGTATTCACGGTTCTTATTCCTCCTCTTTATTTTAGCACCCGGGTCGGGTACTTTTTTATTATGGATAAAGAACGGCAAAGCATTAATGCAATTAATTCCGCTTTTGGTTCCACGTTTAAGAGCCGGGCCTGTTTATCCTTGATAATTCTCCATCAACCTGCGCTCGAATTTCCCATTTTCCCAAATATTTTCTAAAAACGGCTGAAAAAATTCCATTCAGTCCGCCCAACGGCCGCTATCAATTCCCGGAACATTTTTAGGAATCTTCTTATTAATCACCGGTTTCCCGATTTCACTGAATTCCATATCCTGGTCAGCATTCTCCAGGTTGGCAATACTTCCGTTTTCGCTGTCCTTGCTTTTATCGCCAATATTTTTTAAATTTTGATCCTCATGACTCATCTGTTCCCACCTCCTTCCCGCCTATGGCTTATATGCGAATTAGGGCGAGCCGCCAACTTAAAAGCGGTTTTTTACGCCTCTGTTCCTTGAATTTATATCCAGCTTTTCATAAATGCCTTGTTTTTATTATGAATCCCAAGCCTTCCGGAAATGTAACTATTTTTAACTAAAAAAGCAGGAATTTTGATAGAATAGAAAAATATATATTACAGGTTGGCCGGATTTCCAATCCGCGCCAATAATCCGCCCCAGGTAATGGAATTGCAATTTTTTTTATACAGCAATTAAGCCGGGGATTATGGGAAAAATAAAATGATTGAGGGGATAATGATGGTCAAAAAAATTGGAGTTTTAACCGGTGGTGGCGATTGTCCCGGCTTGAACGCCGTGCTCAGAGCAGTGGTCAAAACGGCGATAGGCCAATACGGCATGGAAGTTATCGGCTTTAAAGACGGATATCATGGTCTGGTTTTAAATAATTATATGACGATGAATTCAAACACGGTCTCGGGGATACTGGACCGGGGTGGTACCATCCTGGGATCCTCCAACCGGGACAATCCTTTCAATTTTAAAATGGAACAAAATGGTGAAATTAAATACCTGGATATGTCGGATCGGGTCATTGATAATTTAAAAATGCACCACATTGACGCCTTGGTCCTCATCGGCGGCGACGGCACCTTAACCAGTGCCCGGGATTTTGCCCGGAAGGGCGTTAAAGTGGTGGGGGTTCCCAAAACCATTGATAATGATTTATCGGGGACTGACACCACCTTCGGCTTTATGACCGCGGTGGATACCGCCACTGATGCTCTTGACAAACTCCATAGCACCGCCGAAGCGCACCACCGGATTATGATTCTGGAGGTCATGGGCCGGTACGCTGGTTGGATCGCCTTGGAATCAGGTATCGCCGGAGGAGCGGATATGATCCTGATCCCGGAAATCCCTTATGATATTAAAGAAGTAGCCGCCAAAGCCATCGAACGTAGAAATCATGGGAAAACCTTTAGTATCGTGGTCGTGGCCGAAGGCGCCAAACCCATCAACGGCGATGTAGTGGTCAGCCATATCGTCAAGGACAGCCCGGACCCGGTACGCCTGGGAGGCATCGGCCAGAAGATTGCCGGAGAATTGGGGCAACTCACCGGCATGGACACCCGGGTTACGGTTTTGGGGCACCTGCAACGCGGTGGCCGTCCAATTGCATATGACCGGATTCTTTCGACCCGATATGGGGTAGCCGCGGTGGAATTAATCCGCGACGGCAAGTTCGGGATGATGGTCAGCCTGCGGGGGAACACAATTACGGAGGTTTCCCTGGAAGAAGCCGTCGGCCAACTAAAGACCGTTAACCCTGATGGGGAATTGGTCCGATTCGCCAAGAGCATTGGGGTGGAGTTCGGGGATTAAATCCCAGGAGTCTGTACTGATAATCGATTTTTGAAGCGTATTTAGTATTATGTGATATATTCTAATATAATATATTATGGTTTTAAGTTTTTAAAAAGGTTACATGCACAGACTCCTCGTAACAATCATTGAAAAGATCCCGGGAGCGAAACAGCGGCTCAGGGATCTTTTTATATTCAATATTTACATATATCGTGATTTTAAAATATGAGAACCAAAATCCATCGGTTGGCAACGATTCCGGGAAAGCAGAGAAAAAAAGTGCAAGGCCAACGATAAGCATCGATGATGCTCCACTCATCGCGCGGCTGCGCGTCACTTACAACCTCCGGTTCCGGAGTCCGTACACCGCGAAACATATCCTGCCGTTTGGACTTGAACGGCCCACCAAACGGCAAACAAAACGGGTTATGAAAAATGGCCCAAAAAAGAAGTGCTCCGGTAGCCTAGTTCAACCAGGAATATCAACAAGGCAATCACTATCAGCAAACCTTGCAAGTTCAGCGGCGTCCATGTCCAATGTGCCTTGGGTGGTTTGGCTTCCGAAATTTTCAACAATTCCCCGCCGGTGGCATCACTCAAATGCCCTAAAAGAGACACATCAGGACCGTTCGTGGTAAACTCCGCTCCGGGAGGGTTCCAAACCCAGCCGATGGTCCAATCGTTCCACTGGTATTCATAAATATTAAACTGCTGAATACCCGAACCGGTAAGCGGCACTTTGGCTTCATAACGTCCCGGAGCCGTCTCTTTCAAACGGAAGTTAATTTGACCCGAACCGCTACCGGTAAACCCGGTTAAAGATAAACCGGAGCGCAGCCGGTTATCGGCTCCGACAGCCTCAACCACGATCTGGGCCGAAGCGTCCGCGGCTATCACCGATGCCCGTAACCCATCATTCTTGTAATTCCGTTCAATGGAACGGATCAGTTGGCTCCAAAACCGGTTATACACCGGAGTCCCGGACCAGGACGCCAGCCAGCGCCGGCCTGAATCACTGCTAAAAACCACCACCTGTCCGTGTCCATAACGCCAACCTGCCAGCAACGGGTCTCCCTTTCCCACTTCCAGGTAAATAGTGGCCAAATTTTTCGGTTTGGTCAGCAAATATCCCATAACGGGAGGCAATTGATATTCCAGGCCGCTTAAATTCGGAGTATAAGTCCGGACCACCGGATCGAACCGGCCTTCTTTTACCAACTCACGGCCAATGGGAGCCGTTTCCTTTTGAATCATCGAGGGAATCCGTTCAGGGCAATCCCGGTTCAACCGGCCCTCTCTCCGGCCGTTCATATTCTTAAGCAGCGGTTCATGAATTGGATCTCCGATTCCAATGGCATCCGTCTGTACCGGCAAAATATCCTCAAGCCCGGTGGCATAATATTCACCGCGTCCCAGCGAAGCGTCGCCGCCAATGACTAATAAACCGCCTCCGCCGGCTACATAACTTTGCAATAAGTTTTGCTGGTGTTCAGTAATATATAACGCTGGTACATTATCCAAGACAATGGCGCCAAAGTTGTCGAACCCTTCCACGGTATCCGAAAATTGGGAAATTCCCAAATCAGTAACTTTCATTCCCTGGATGGCCAGAGCCCGACTTAATGGGGTAGCTGAATCGCCATGAACCACCAAAATCCGGACCGGGCCAAGTACTTGAAAAAGTCCGCCACTGCATAATTGCGGGATTAATTTACCGTCGGAAGCTTCAGCCACCACTTCCACCCGGTGTATCCCGGAGTTTTCCGACGCTAACTCAATTGGAATCGTATTCTCCCCATTTACGATGAAAACGGGAGCCCGGTAGATTACCTTGCCGTCTAGTTTGACCAAGGCCATAACTTTTTGCGGCTCATCGGCAACCACTTTCCATTGCGCCCGGACCTGTTCTCCCGGATGAACCATCTCCGGCAATTGCAATTCACGGGCCACCCCTCCGTGGTTGATTTTCGCCACCGGAATAGTATTAACGGCAATTCCCGAATTGCGAATATCCGCTAAGAATTTAGCAACTCCACCGCCAGTAGTGGAGTGGCCGTCGGAGAACAATACGACACTACGATTACCCCTCTTTCCTTTGAATAACCGGTAAGCCATCCGTAAGGCTGCTTGTAAATCTGTCTGTTCCGGCGAGGGGGAATCTAAAAGCGCCGATTCTAAAACCATGGCAGCTTTCCTGGGCTTGACCCAGGAGGTAATCACCACCGGTTGGCCCGCGAAAGCAACCAAAGCCACCCGATCATTGGATTGTAAATCCTTGATGATTTTTAAGGCCGCCTTCCGGGAACGCTCTACCTGAACTTCACCAATACTTAAGGAAGTATCGAAAAGCACCACCAACTGGCGGCTCTTGGAGGGGATCAAGATGTAAGTGCCGGACAAAGCTAAGATGACCGCAACAATGGCCGTAGCCCGAAGGATGGTTAAATGCTTTAAAAAATATTGGCTGGACGCCGTGTTTCTGTCCCGGACAACGGATTGACCGGCTTGCTTCCGATGGTTCATTGAAAAACCACTAAAAACAACTAGTGGTATAATTAAAACCAGTGCTAATAGCCACCACGGGTTCGTCCACCACATCCGACCACTACTCCTTCCGTTTTGGTAATCCCCGCCATAAAGCCCATTCCAGGGTTAATCCAACCAGCAATAATCCCAACGCTAAGCTTCCAAACGAAAAATACGTCAAGGTATGTTCCGCCGGAAGTGGGGTTACCGTCTTTGGAAAATCCAGTGATCGCGGCGCAATGTTCAATTCACTGGCTGGTGGATTGGCCACCAGAATACCCCGGTTCACGCCTTGACCCCAACGGAAAATCCCGGCGGTAAGCGGTTTTATTTTCAGTAAAGAACCATTGCCGCCGCCATTACGTTTGATGTCGATATTATCGATATTGATGATCTGCCAGGTCGGTCGTTCGGCGAAAATCTTCGTTTCCCCAACCGTTACCGTATATGCCAGCGGGTCATTTCCCTGCGGGACACACCATTGCAACAGATTTTGAATAAAAATCGGGAAAGCCCCGGAAAGTCCAAGATCAGACCGGTATAGGTCGGTACCGAATATAACGTAATGCCGGCCATCTTCCTCCCAGGCCGCGATTACCGGCTGTTCATCCACCGTGGCCAGAACTCGAACGCTTGATTTCACCTTCAGAGAACGGCCATCCGAAACCTGAACCGGAGTCCAATCCGTAAAACGCAATAACGCATGGGCCGAACTAACATTCTGCAGTTGGCCATGGACCGGTTTTCCCATCATCACCCTTTTACCGGGAGGCGCCACTCCGAAAGCCAGCAAATTACACCGCAGATTGGGTGGAACCGGAATCCCATCGGTTACAATTAAATCCCATTCCGCGCCGTTAAAGTTAACGAGTGGAAAATCTTTCATCGAGACCAAATCTACTTGGGAATTTCCAAAAACCGCCCGCAGGAAAGGGTTATTATTGCCAACCAATAATACCCGAATAAGTCGCGGCGGGTTTACCGCCAAAAGAAATTGATTATCAATCTCCAGCGCATCCGGATACTGAGCCAGCGTTATTTTATAAATCCCGGGCCGAATCGGTTTGGGGAATGAAATCGTCTGGTCGCTCATACCTCGGGGCACATTCAACTCAGCCCAGGTAATGGTCTGATCATTATACTCTAAAGCGGCTTGGATGGTCTGCCTGCCGGGCCAGCCATTATAGATTTGAAACCGGGCTATGGCCTGAGTCTGCTCATGCGTATCCGGTAACAGACGCAATTCCGTTACTCCAACATTTTGATCATTGCGCCCGACGATTAATGTCTTTATATTACCGCCAAATAAGCCGGCCAATTTACGGCCACCCAAATCCAAGCCCCCATCAGTAACCAAAACCGCCCGCCAGGACTTTTTATGATTCATTAGCCAGGTTTGCAATTCCTCAACCACTACCTCTTCATTAAAACCGGCGCTTCCCGCCTTAACTGAATCTAAACGGGCCAATAACTGATTTCGATCCATGGTGGGATTTCCAAGCGGTATGATCCCATAAGAACACAGGAAGATCATGCCCTCGGTTTGCGGAGGCAGTTTTTGAGCAATCTCTCCCATTATCAAAACTTTGGCTTCATCAAGGCGGTTATTTAAACCCCATTTGCCGGGCTCCACTTCATCGATGGCTTCCATACTGGCGGAGACATCGATCAGATAGATAACACCGGGTTTGGAATAATTAGTCATCTTCCAAATTGGTTCCGCTACTGCCAAAACCGCCGCAATAACAATTAAAATCTGTAACAGAAAAAGCCAAATGGTTCTTGAAGGTAAACGGTTTGCGCCGTGTATGGCGTTATGAAGCTGAGACCATAAATAAGTTGAAGATATCGGCTGTTTACGAAAACGCATCCGCAAAAAGTAGCAGATTACGACCGGAATCACCGCGAGTCCCAGCCACCAGGCCATTGGGAAACTAATGCTCAGCATAATAGTCCCCCTTTCCTAAGCTCCCGGTGTAAAATACCGGCCAATGGAATATCGGAAACGGCCAGACTATACCCAACTCCAAGGCGGCCGCAGGTCTGGCGAATATCCTGTAAAAAATCATCCAATACCTTCCGGTACTCATCAATCAACGCATAATCAACGTGCAGAGGCATTTCACCCAAACTTTCCGAATCCACCAGGGTAACTTCACCCAACAGTGGCGGATTAAGTTCCTGAGGAGCCATCATATGAATGATGTAACTTTCACAACCCGTCGCCGCAAGTCCGGTAATAACCTGGCTCCATTCCGGAAACAGGAAATCTGAAATCATGACTGCCATACATTTTCGGCTGTACCGGGAGGCAAATTGGCGGATACAAACCTTGGGATCAATTTTATTTACGGGTTGGATCCGCTCCAGGGCATTGACAACTCCGGCCAGGGATACTTGATTATTCTCACGCGAAAATAATTCCTCAAGTTGTTTACCCATGGTCATCACTCCGGCCCGATTGCCGTCACGAAGAGCGATTCCCGCAAGGATAGCGGCGATTTGCCGCGTTAGCCATAGTTTGTCCGGAGTTCCAAACTGCATTGAACGGCTGATATCCAAAATCACCAGCAAAGTCAACTCTTTTTCCTCGGCGCATAACCGGATAAGCAAACGGCGCAATCTCAAAAAAACCGCCCAGTCAACCCGCCGGATATCATCACCCGGCTGATATTCCCGGTAATCGGCAAATTCAATCCCATCCCCACGGGCCGGGCTGTTTTGCTCACCGAAGGCCCATCCCGACATCCGCCTTCGGGCAACCAGGTTTAATTGATTAATTAACTGATAATCCAGCGCCGTAAGCAACTTTTTATTCATAACAAATACTCTCTATCAATAATTTTCAAATTTCGCAGCGCGCACGCCTTCAAACTTCTTAAATTCCAGTTGGACGGGTTAAATCAGTCGGTAAACTATTGACGATATTTTGCAATAAATCATCCACCCGGATGCCTTCATTTTGGCCGTCAAAGTTTAAGGCAATTCGGTGGCGCAATGCCGGACAAGCCAATTGCTGAATATCATCCAAACTTACGTTAAAGCGGCCCATGGTTAAAGCTTTGGCTTTCCCGGCCAGAATTAAGGCTTGAGCCCCCCGGGGTCCCGAACCGTAACGGACAAACTGCCGGATTTGCGGCAAAACGTTGTCCCGGTCCGGCTGGGTTTCCAGTACCAACCGGGCCGCAAAACTGGCCACATGAGGGGGAACCACCACTTCCCGGACCACCTGTTGCAGGGAACGCAGTTCCTCTACATCCAGAACGGCCTTGGCAGTGGGAACCACAGCCCCCGCAGTCCGGTGGATAATCGACACCAACTCGGCTTCAGATGGTTGTTTCATTAATATTTTAAAGAAGAATCGATCAATCTGGGCTTCCGGCAGGGGATAAGTCCCTTCCATTTCCAATGGGTTTTGGGTTGCCAGGACTTGAAACGGACGCGGCAACGGATACCTTATCCCGCGAACCGTTATGGCTTGTTCTTGCATGGCCTCCAGCAAGGCCGACTGCGTTTTGGGCGAAGCCCGGTTAATCTCATCCCCCAGGATCAAGTTGGCAAAGACCGGACCCGGTTCAAATTGCAGTTTGAAATTATCCTGTTCATCCTGAATGGCAATATTGGTGCCAATCAAATCCGCCGGCAACAAATCCGGAGTGAACTGAATTCTCGAAAATTGAAGCGATAGCGAATCGGCCAAAGCCCGAACCATCATGGTTTTCCCTAAGCCTGGAACTCCTTCGAGCAATATATGCCCCTCACAAAGCAAGGCAATCAAGACCAGATCAATGATTTCATCCTGGCCGACGATAACCGTGCTGATTTGTTCACGGACCCGCCGTAAACCTTCCATCTTATCCCGAATATTCATGATAAATTCCGTGCCGGTGTTTTCTTTTTTGATCCGATTCATTTTTGGCCCTCACTTTCGGGTAAATTGCCCTTGATTTCCCGGGATAATTCCAAAAAATAAGCCTGTACGAAGTTATCGTATTCACTGGGAACTTTGTTTTCGGTTAAAGCCGCCTTGGCGGTACGCTGGAAATCCGGCAATACTTGAGCTAACGGTATGGTACCATTCTTACCCCACAGCACAAACCCCATCACCGGACTTTCTTGCTTCTGCAAAATTATTGTCCGGACCCCGGAACGGTCGCCGTTTTGTTGTTGCTCCAACCGGCTTCCACTCTGCTGGAAATTACCAGAAGCAACGTCCACCATTTGTTTGGGAAAAATCAACTGCGAAATATTCATAATCGGCGTAGGATTCCATAATACAATGGCCAATGCGGCCAATAACACCCCCCCGGTAATTGCCGCTTTACGGATTAGATAGCGGGTAGGCCGGCGGATGAAGGTCGACTCCCCGGCCAAGGTTTCGGCGCGTTCCACCACCCAGTCATCCAGTGGTTCGGAACAGTTCCGCTCCAGGCAAACCAAAGCGGCCGAATAGGCCTCGGCGTTGTTTTGATACTCATCCACCCAACGGGCCACCGCCCCCATGTCCAAACGGAGCCTCCAACTCATAACCAATCCAGCCAAACCGCCCATACCAGTTATGATTAACCAAATACTTAATACGGCGCCGGTCCATCCAAAAACGCGAGCCGCCGTAATCACCAATGCTCCTGCCGCCCCGGCCCATCCCATAACTTTTGCCAGGTGGATGACCATGATAATTTGATTTAAACGCCGGCGGCTATCATTTAAAAACCGGTTCAAAAAATAATTCCGAATATCCGATCTCCTCCTGTCTTAATTTCTCATTAGGAATATGTGGCCTTTTTATGCCATAAATCAATTGTATTCTCGATTTCCCCCGTCGAAAATGGATAACCCATCAGTCCGAATATAATTAATATACCATTTGTTTGAATATTTGGCGTCTTACCATGGTACTGATTCAAATCATCGATCAAGTACCGCAGTACTAATTTAACCGAAGAATATAGGTGAAAGAATACAGAAGGTTCCAACGAATGCTCTAAAGTTCCCCATTCAAAGCTCTTATTTCGACTACTGTATTCTGACTTCCGACTTCTGTATTCGGCCTTCCGGTCACTGTATTCTAATTATGATCCTGAATCGTTACGTTTCATCCTTATCCAGGCCGGCTTCAATCACGAGCCGGGAAGCCTGGACCCGATCCCGTACCCCCAGTTTGGAATAAATAATGCTGACGTGATTTTTCACCGTTTGTTCGGCAATAAATAACGTTTTCCCAATTTCTTTATTATCAAAGCCCTGGGCCATCAATTGCAAGATTCTCTTTTCCCGTTCACTCAATTCTTGGACCCAAGAATTGGAATTAATTGTAGGGTTTGAAGCATCTTTCTCCTTCCCGGCGGGACTCACTATCTTTTTCACCAGTTTAGTGGCCACCTTGGGCGAGATCAATACCCCACCTTCGTGAACCGCCCGGACAGCGCTGATTAACTCCACCGGTGGCATATCTTTTAACAAATACCCCACTGCTCCCAGGCGTAAGGCTTCAACCACATATTGGTCATCATCGAAAGTGGTCAGCATCAACACTTTAATATCCGGATATTCTTCCTTAATCAACCGGGTACTTTCCACCCCATTCATCACCGGCATTCGGACATCCATTAAAACCACATCCGGTTTACATTCGCCCACCAGTTCCACGGCTTGGGCGCCATCATAGGCCACTCCGATGACCGCCATATCGTCCGCCCGCATCTCCAACACTGTCCGCAAGCTCTCTACAAACAAGGTCTGATCATCCACCAGTATGATTTGGATCTTTTTCATTTCATGATTTACCCCTCTCGTAACGGGATCCAGGCCCGAAGCGTAAATCCTTCGCCCGGTTCACTAATGACTTCCAAACGGCCTCCCAGCCGTTCAACCCGTTCCTGCATCCCCAGTAAACCAAAACCGGTCTTGGGTCCAAAACTGCCGCTCCCGATTCCGTTATCTTTAATGGTTACAAAGACTCCGTCGCCGTCCCTGGTAAACAATACGGATATCTGGTTGGCCCTGCCGTGGCGCAGGGCATTCGTCAGACCTTCCTGGACAAGCCTGAAAAGAGTCAAATTGGCTTCTTCTCCCAGATAAAGCGGTACATCACCAAGTTCCAATATTACTTTGATTTGGGCCGCCTTTTCAAAAGCCTTGACCAGCCGTTGAATTGCGGAAAGCCCCACAAATCCGCTGAATTCCACTGGCCGTAACGCTTGTAACGCATAACGAACCTCAGATAAACCCTCTTTGGCTTGATTTCGAGCTACTTCCAGGTGTTTTATCAAATCCGGACTGGACTTATCCGCCAAATCAATGGCCGCTTCCATCATCATCACCAGATTGGTAAGGGTGTAGGCCAATGTATCATGAACCTCGCGGGCTACCCGTTTCCGTTCATTCAGCATGGCCTCTTGTTCAGCCGTAATGGCATACTCTTGTAACTTCATATTCGTTTGCGCCATTTCCCAGGTAGCCTCCTGCAAGCGGCGGTTCAACTCAGTGGCCGGGATCTGATTCTCCCGGTGAAAACGCAACAAAGCGGTGACTCCGGTAATCAACAGCAATAAAATAATAAATCCCAGCCGTTCATGCCAGGAGAAATAATATGGTGGAACCATTCCGAACAAAGTGGTCGGAGTCTGCAACACTAACCCCCAAAAGATGATTATCAGTCCGTAAGTTAGCCCGTATTTAAAGGAGGAATAAACTCCGGCTTCGATGATTGCCACGGCCAACAAGGTCAATTCCGCGCCAAAATAATCCCCCGACATCTGACCCACCAGTAAGGCAATTATACCGCGGGCAATCAATAAATATTTTAAAAAACGGCGATTACCGCAAAATGGGAACCAGCAAGCGATGAGCAGCGAAATAATCAATAAGCCAATGAAGGTATTTACCCAATTGGTGGGCATTATTTCACTAATTGAATGAACATGAAATTGCAAGAAAGCCACGACATGAGCGGTGATGGAAAGCAGTAATATCACAATCTTCAAGGTAAGTTCCGACATGCGCCTCCATCCCCCCGTTTATTTCACCTTTTACATTCCATTCCACAATCCGCAGACGGTTCCCTCGAATCGAAACCGGATTTCGGCTGCCGGTTCACCGAGGAGTCTGTGCGGATAATCGATTTTCGAAGCGTATTTCGTATCAAGTGACATATTCTAATCCAACATATAGTTGTTTTAAGTTATTAAAAAGTGTTACTCGCACAGACTCCTAGGCGGTTAGGATTGTTACAATAAGGTTAATTTTATATTTCATTTCTATTAAATATGATAACACCGGTTTCTCCGGTTGTCATGTTACTTTTGTACTATTTGGAACTATTTTCATAGTACCATGGTACTTTTTATTCCTTTGAAAACCTTCTTTTTAAGAATTAAGATTAGTTTTGTGCAATAAAAAAACTTACGTCCAGGTCTTAACCGTTGTCCATAAGTCTTTTCATCCGGTGAATTCAACCGAAAGCAATATCCCACCGGATTCGATTGGATTTAGGACGGGTTCCCATCCCATGCTTATTTCCCATTTTTCTTGGATTTTTCTTCCTTCTTCTTTTGCTTTATTTCCTTTTCATTATCATTTTGAATCAGACCGGCCAGGATATCTCCCATGTTCTCTTCCCAAAACGTCCCGTGAATCTTAGCCCCGGCTTCTTCAATAACGCCGGTCAAATACGCCAAATCAATTCCGGCGTTCAGCGTAATGTACAAATTACCATCATGAATCTCAGCCTGGTCCACTTCCGGCTCGGCAATTAATAAGTGCAAGATGGTTGGGTTAAAACCCTCTCCAGCCAATCTTAGCCTGGGTAACTCTGTGCTAAGCCCCAATTCGGCGGGGGTGCCTTCCTTGAGAATTTTGCCTTGGTGGAATATGGCCACCCGCTCACAAAACCTGGCGGCGTCAGCTTGATTATCCGTGGTTAAAAAAACCGTTAATAACGGACGGTTATCAATTAATAAGCCTAAAGATTCACGCAACCTCAGGGCGGCCATCGGATCCAGTCCCGCGGTTGGTTCATCCAAAAAGATTAAAGGTGGCCGGTGCAGAAACAAGGTTGCCATACCCAAGCGCAGTTTCTCCTCCACGCTTAAACTTTCCACCAAATAACGCCTTTTCTCCCATAGGCCGAAATGGTTAAGCAATTCGTGAATCCGATCCTGCCGGTCTTCGGAATTCAGTTCCCTGGCCCAGCCGTGAAACTCCATATTATCCATGATGTTTAAGCTATCATAAAGCTCCGGCGGATTTAACATAATCCCCATCCGGTGGCGAATTTCCATGGCTTGCGATTGGGGCTCAAAGCCAAAAACATCCATGGTACCGGAATCCGGTTTTAAAGAACCGGTTAATAAATGAATTAAACTGGTTTTTCCCGTATTTTTCGGGCCCAGTAATCCAAAACGGCTCCCACGAGGAACCTCCAATGACAAACCTTCGATGATTCTTATGTTTTCTTGTACAAATGATAAATTATCAATACTAATTCCGGCTTTTCCCATAGGCGGCTCCAACTTTCATTTTAAAGTCCAATGTTAACCCTCAGACAACAAAGCATTCACACTTTTTACTTCGATTTTCCAAACGGACTGCTCTAATCTCCATAAAAGATTCGCTCTGTTTGGTAAGTTTTCCTTCTTAACCGCCGTTAACCAATTTTGACTTTCGACTTTCTTGATAATTATCAAAGATCTGTTATAATGTATATGAATATTTTGAGTTGCCACCGCTGTCAAGGAGTGATGTATTTATGGAACTGATGGAAATCGATGCGGTAGAGAAAATGTTGGCCAATTGCGACCTGTGCCCGCGAAATTGCCATATTAACCGGACCATGGGGCAAAAAGGGTTTTGTGGCGCCGGAATTCAGCCCAAAATTGCCCGGGTCGCTTTGCATCATTGGGAGGAACCCCCTATAAGCGGTAACCGGGGTTCGGGAACCGTTTTTTTCTCAAACTGTAATCTGAAGTGCTGTTTTTGCCAGAATTACAAGATTAGCCACGAAAGCTTTGGCAGGGAAGTCTCGGTACCCACACTGGCCCAGAAATTTATACAACTCCAATCTCAGGGAGCTCATAATATTAATTTAATCACCGGCGCCCCGTATGTGCCTCAAATTGCCCAGGCCATCCAACTCGCCCGGGGCATGATGGGTCTTAATATTCCCATTGTTTATAATACTTCCGCCTATGAAAAAGTGGAAACGCTCCGTTTGTTGGAGGGTTTGGTGAATATCTATATTCCCGATCTAAAATATATCGCTCCGGATCTTGGAAATGAATATTGCGAAGCTCCCAATTATTTTGCGGTGGCTAGTTCGGCCATTTTGGAAATGGCCAGACAATGCGGTCCGGTAGAGCTGGATAATGACGGTTTAATGCGTTCCGGAGTATTGGTAAGACACTTGGTGATGCCGGGAAAAGTTGAGGATTCCTTGCGTTGTCTGGAGTGGATTAAATACAATTTGAGAGATGGAGTTTACACCAGCATTATGGCCCAATATCTTCCGTTTCATAACGCCAAAAACCACCCGGAGATCAGCCGCAAGCTTACCCAGGAAGAATACAGCCAGGTGGTCACGAAAATCGGGGAGTTGGATTTCGAAAATGGTTTTATCCAGGAATTGGAAGCCGCTTCCGAAGATTATATTCCTGAATTTGACTTAACCGGAGTCTGACCGGACTCGTTAATCACCCGATGCAAGGTAGCGCTTAATTCCTCCATGTTATAGGGTTTTATCATCACTCCCTTGAAACCATAGCGATGATAATCGGTAAGCATAAAATCATTGGCATAACCACTGGAAAGAATCGCTTTCACTTGTGGGTCGATTTTTTTTAATTTGGTAATCGTTTCTTTACCACCGCCCCCTCCGGGAATCGTTAAATCCATAATTACGGCATCAAAGGGATTTCCCGCCTTTTGGGCGAAGGTATACAGTTCCAGTACTTCCGCCCCATCTTTGGCGATTACAGTTTTATATCCCAGGTATGTTAGAATTTTTTTGGTGGTATGGCGAATAGCGGCTTCATCATCCATTAATAATATTTTTCCTTTGCCGTTAAATATTTTTTTCACGGGATGCGCTTTCGGGGTGATTTTGGCTTCCAACGCGGGCAGGTAAATATAAAAGACGGTTCCGATGTAGGGTATGGACTCAACATCAATATAACCGTCGTGCTTTTTAATGATCGAATACGAAGAGGTGAGTCCCAATCCACTCCCTTTTTCCTTGGTGGTAAAATAAGGATCAAATATTTTGGAAAGAAGATCCGTCGGAATACCGGCTCCAGTATCTTTTACGGTGATTTTTACATAGTTCTTTTTGGGTAAAAGCATGGTGCTTTCGGCCCCAATCGCCAAGTTTTCAGCCGATATAAGCAACGTCCCCCCTTCCGGCATGGCCTGGACCGCATTAATGATTAAATTATTAATTACCTGGCCCAATTGACCTTCATCGCCCATCACCGGCCAGATATGATCCTGTAAAAAATACTCACATTTCACATTGGAACCCCGTAAGCTAAATTCAGCATTGGCTTTAATTAGTTCCACAATGGAAGTCGCCTTTTTTACCAGCGCATCTCCTTTGGCGAAATTCAACAACTGCTTGGTCAAAAGAGTGGCCCTCTTGATAGCTTCCGCAATTTCCATCAGGTTTTTGGAAATATCTTTCCCTTTTGCCAATAAAACCTTTGCCAATTGAGCGTTGGCCAGAATTCCGGCCAGTATATTGTTAAAATCATGGGCAATTCCACCCGCGAGCATAGCCATAGATTCAAATCTTTGCTTTTTTATAAGCTCCTCGGCCATTTTTTGTTTCTCGGTGATATCTCGAAACACCAATACCGTGCCGGAACATTTTCCCTCTAGATTACGGATTGGAGCGATACTCAGGGAAATAAAACGTTCGGCCCCTTCGTGGGAAACTAAAACTATATCTTCAGTAATACCGGCATTCCCGTTTTTTAATACATCAGTTGCTAGATTTTGATAAGGTGTGCCGGTTTGTTTGTTAATAATGTAAAATACTTTGGCAATCGGTTTCCCAAGGGCATCCACCTGACCCCAGCCGGTTAAGTTCTCAGCAATCTCATTCATTAAAACCACATTGCCGTCAATATCGGTGGCAATAACCCCGTCTCCTATAGAGCCCAATGTTATCGCCAGTCTTTTCTTTTCGGCGATCAAAGCTTCCTCCATTTGCTTGCGTTTCGTAATATCCTCAATCATGGCAATAAAAAAATGAGGTTCTAAAATGGGTCTCCGGATCAATGAGACAGTTAACCAGCCCCAGATAACCTGTCCGTCCTTACAAATAAAGCGCTTCTCAATCTGATACTGATTGCAATCGTGAAAAGGCATATCATGATAAACACAATTACCCGATTGCGGTTCATCGGGATGAAACAGCATCGAAAAACGATTGGCATGAAGTTCTTCCTGGTTATAGCCGAACAATTTAAGAAATGACGGATTAATCTCTATCAGGCGCCCTTCGAGATCAATCAAGGCAATTCCGATGGCGGCATTTTCAAAAATGAGCCGGAATAACAGCCCATCCTCCAAAATAATCGGCTCGGTTGAACGGTGCTTATCTATAACCCATGCGGAATTTGCATTGGTAACATTATGATGATTCGGGACAGCCCTCAAATCGATTTCCATTTAACACCAATCCCTCCGTAAATCGACTATCATTCATTTTCTGTAGATATTTGAGATACTATCCGGTTTAACCTACCTGTTACCTTGCAATAAACACATAAATTATTCTTTTCATTTATCCCTTTCCCTCTAACTTATTTTAACGAATTTTACTTGTTTATTGAATATTATATAACTTTAATCCAGTTTGTCATGGTTTTTCATTCCACATCAATACTGATCACTGATACTCGAAAAATTCTAATTGCCAGTGCATCGATTACTCCGGTGATTGATTATCTCCATTTGATATTGCTTGTAGTAGCGATTTAAGCTGTAAAGAATTTATGTGTTGACGCCCGGAGTAATATTAAAAAAATAGGTATTAAAATATACCTATTTCTAATTTTACATAGTATTATTCGATTTAGAAAAACCAAATTATAGCGCCAGACTTACTCTAATGTTACTTCCATTAAATCCCAAGAATGATCATCGTTTTGACCCACCATATAAATACCGCCATTTTTTAAAGTGGTAACACCGGACCCGATAGCACCGTCGCTTAAATGAGATAACAATTGGTTAATCCAGCCGCCGTGCGAAACAATAATAATATTGGAACCGGTTGTCTCCATAATGATAGCTTCAAATTCCTTGACGACCCGTTCCCGGAAATCCCGGCGGATTTCCAATCCAGGCACGGATGCCTCTTCCTGCAGACGATTGGGAAAACGTTGTTCCCGTTCCGCGACGGTTAAGCCTTCCAAAGCACCAAATCTACGTTCCACCAGTAACTCACGGATAATAAGCCGCATATTTAAACCGTCGCTGATAATCTCAGCGGTTTTCCTCGCTCGAGATAATCCACTTGAGTAAAGGCAGTCCCAAGGTCCATTCTTCGCCAGCCAATCCGCCGTTTTTTCAGCCTGAAGTAACCCGGTTTGATTTAAAGGAATATCCGATTGCCCCTGAATCATGTTGTTCTTATTCCAGTCAGTCTCACCATGTCGCACCAAGGCGATCTTCATATTACTTACCAGCCAAAAACGCCCCCATCCCGACGAAAATCAGCTTTAAGAATTACCATGTTTTTTGACTACATTCACTTTGGTAATCGCTCTATCCAGATTAGTAGTCAATACGGTTAAATTAGCCCGCTCTCCATCCGCCTCTCCGCGGTGAAGCGCCGCTTCGGCTTCACGCTTTTCAGCCAACGCCTGTTCAGGATCGATATTTTCGGCCAAATCAGCTGCCTCTGCCAGAATAATGACTTTATGCGGGGTTACTTCCATAAAGCCTTCGCTAACCACCATATACTTGTCATTCCCATCCACCTGATAACGCAATATTCCGGTGGTCAACTGAGTAAGCATCCGGATATGGCCCGGTAATACTCCCACAACTCCATCAATGGTGGGAGCTACCACGTAGTCAACTTCTTGGCGGAGTTCAGTGGTTGTAGGAGTTACGACTTCCAATAAAATACGCCCGCTCATCGTTTAAGCTCCGGTTTCTCCAGCTTCAGCCAGTAATTTCTTCCCTTTTTCCACGGCTTCCTCGATACCGCCCACCATATAGAAGGCCTCTTCCGGCAGATCATCATGCTTGCCGTCCAAGATCTCCTTAAATCCTTTAACCGTCTCTTTAATTGAAACATATTTACCCGGTGTTCCGGTAAAAGCTTCGGCCACAAAGAAGGGCTGCGATAAAAATCGTTGCAAGCGTCTAGCCCGGGACACCACTAATTTATCGGCGTCGCTTAACTCATCCATCCCCAAGATAGCGATAACATCTTGCAATTCATTATACCGTTGAATGGTTTCCTGAACTGACCGGGCAACCTGATAGTGCTCTTCGCCAACCACCTCTGGCGCCAATAACCGGGAAGTTGAAGTCAGCGGATCCACCGCCGGATAGATTCCCAGTTCAACGATGCGGCGTTCCAAGTTAGTGGTGGCGTCCAAATGGGTGAAGGTTGTAGCCGGCGCCGGGTCGGTATAATCATCCGCCGGGACGTAAATCGCCTGAATCGAAGTAATGGAACCATTTTTCGTCGAGGTGATTCGTTCCTGAAGGGCGCCAACATCCGTCGCCAGAGTGGGCTGGTAACCCACCGCCGAGGGAATCCGCCCCAGCAGTGCCGAAACCTCGGACCCGGCCTGGACAAACCGGAAAATATTATCGACAAACAATAATACATCTTGGTGTTCCACATCACGGAAGTACTCAGCCACCGTTAATCCAGCCAGACCCACCCGGAGTCTCGCTCCCGGCGGTTCATTCATTTGCCCGAACACCAATGAGGTTTTATCAATAACACCGGACTCTTTCATATCCAGCCATAAATCATTCCCTTCGCGGGTCCTTTCCCCCACTCCGGTAAAAACGGAATAACCGCCGTGTTCGTGAGCGACATTCCGGATAAGTTCCATAATAATTACGGTTTTACCGACCCCAGCGCCGCCAAAAAGTCCAACTTTGCCGCCTTTGGGATATGGGGCCAACAAATCAATGACTTTAATACCCGTCTCCAGGATCTCCTGAACGGTGGACTGTTCCTCCAAGCTGGGGGCTTTCCGGTGAATCGGCCAGTATTCGTCCGCTTTCACTTCCGGACCATCATCCACCACCTGGCCCAACACATTAAAGATCCGGCCCAACACCTTTCGCCCCACCGGCATCTTAATCGGTTGGTTCTCACTGAAGGCTTCCAACCCCCGGGTCAAACCATCGGTGGAATTCAAGGCGACACAGCGGACCTGATTGTTGCCCAGTTGATGCATAACCTCTGCTACCACCGTATGTTCCTCATTATCGATGGTAAGTTTGATGGAAACCGCGGTATTGATATCCGGAATTTCCTCCGGTAAAAATTCAATATCCAAAACCGGTCCAATAACTTGAACAATATGGCCAATCGCCATAATAAATCCCCCTATCTTGCGTATAGCCCGCTTTGCTTCATAGCTTATGGGTCGCTTCGCTTTATAGCTTATTGCTTATTCGTAAAAAATTTGTATAGAGTATTGACTAATTTTCTAATATGTTTTAGCAATACGCCATATGTCACATACTATATGCCATACGCCAAAATCATCCTTTCAACGCTTCCGCCCCGCCGACAATTTCGGCAATCTCTTTGGTAATTTGGCTTTGACGGATCCGATTATATTGCAACTGATAGTTGCTGATGAGTTCACCGGCATTTTCAGTCGCCAATGACATGGCCGACATTCTGGCTCCCAACTCGCCCACTTCAGTCTCTAAAAACGCCCGATAAACTTCAGTTTCAATATAGCGGGGCAAAATGGTTTCCAGAATGGTTTCCATTCCCGGTTCAAAAATAAACAAACCGTGCTCTTCTTTCTTTTTAGCCCGGGACGGATCCAGCGGCAATAATTGAAATGCTCGCGGTCGCTGGGACATGGCCGTATAAAACTTGGGATAGTATAAGTAAATTTGATCAAATTCTTCATTTAAATACAATTGAATCAGTTCCTGGGCGAGTTTGCTCATCTCAGGAAAGGTTATCCCGGCCACCATACCGGTAAACATTTTATATATAGGAATTCGCTTTACTTGAAAACGGTGAATACCTTTATTACCAATCAAATAATAGGCAACTTCAGCCTTACCCTCAAATTTCCGGGCAAATTGAACAGCCCCATCGGCGACTTTCTGGTGAAATCCCCCGGCCAAACCACGATCTCCGGTAAATACCAGAATTAATACCCGGCGGTTCTTGGAATGTGCCCTTAGCAATGGATGGTATGACCAGGATGTCAATGAAGCCAAATCTACGGTAACCTCGGCAATTTTACGGGCATAAGGGCGGGAAGAATCCAAACGGGATTGAACTCTTTTCAACCGGGCCGCAGCCACCATCTTCATCGCTCTGGTAATTTGTTGAATATTTCGGATAGTTTTTATTTTTAATTTTATATCCCGAAGTGAGGCCATAATATCCCTACTTTAAAAAAGTAATCGATTGAAGCATCGCTTCAATTATAGTTTTCCTTTATTCCGACGCGGTTTGAACCTTAAAGCGTTCCTTGAATTTCTTAATCAAGGCGACTAATTCCGCGGTTAATCCCTTGTCAAGGGCTTTAAGCTCTTCCAAACGCTTATAGAAGGACTCTCCTTCAATTTTCATAAATTGCAAAAATTCCTTTTCAAAACGGCGGATTTCATTAATCTGCAAATCATCAAGATACCCATGGGTCACAGTATAGATTAAGGCCACTTGTTCATAGGTGGTCAACGGCTTGTATTGTTCCTGCTTCAATAGCTCCACCATTCGGTAGCCCCGGTTTAAACGGGCTTGGGTGGATTTATCCAAGTCGGACCCGCCGAACTGGGCAAAAGCCTCCAACTCCCGGAATTGGGCTAAATCCAGGCGCAACCGTCCGGCAACCTGTTTCATGGCTTTAATTTGAGCATTTCCTCCCACCCGGGAAACAGATGCCCCCACATTAATGGCTGGACGGACTCCGCTGAAGAACAGCTCCGAATTTAAGATAATCTGGCCGTCAGTGATGGAGATAACATTGGTGGGAATATATGCCGAAAAATCCCCGGCCTGAGTCTCTACGATGGGCAATGCTGTTAAGGAACCTCCGCCATACTTGGGATTCAATTTGGCGGCCCGTTCCAAAAGCCGGGAGTGTAGGTAAAAGACATCCCCGGGGTAAGCTTCGCGCCCGGGCGGACGTCTGAGCAGTAATGACATAGCCCGGTAGGCGATGGCATGTTTGGAAAGGTCATCGTAAACCACCAGCACATCCTTGCCTTTCAACATGAAATATTCACCGATAGCGCAACCGGCAAAGGGCGCCAAATATTGTAAAGAAGCAGTTTCATTGGCGGTGGCGGCCACGATAATCGAATACTTCATGGCCCCTTTATTTTCAAGAACCTGAACGATCTGGGCCAGAGTCGAGGTCTTTTGACCGATACAAACATAAATACAGATAACCCCGGAATTATATTGATTGATAATGGTATCAATGGCAAGAGCCGTTTTACCGGTTTGGCGATCACCGATGATTAATTCACGTTGCCCGCGCCCGATGGGAATCATGGAGTCAATGGCTTTAATCCCGGTTTGGAGCGGAACTTTCACTGGTTCCCGTTTGGCGATACCCGGGGCAATAATCTCCACCGGCCGGTGTTCATTGGTAACAATCGGTTCCTTGCCGTCAATAGGCTGGCCTAAAGGGTTGACTACTCTGCCGATCATAGCTTCACCCACCGGGACTTCCACTACCCGTTTGGTCCGCTGTACCGGATCGCCTTCCTTAATCAGCGTTTCATCTCCCAGTAACACGCAACCGGTATTATCAGCTTCCAGATTTAAGGCCAGTCCGTAAACTCCGTGAGGAAAGATTACCAACTCCCCCATCATTACATTCCGCAAGCCGTAAATTCGGGCGATACCGTCACCGACTTCCAGGACGGTGCCTACTTCATCGGCCTCAATATCCAGTTGATATTTGGCGATTTGTTCCTTTAATACCGCGATAACTTCCTCCGTAGCAAAGCGCATAATGATCGTCCTTTACTATAACATTTTTCAGACCAAGGTCTAAAGTCAAAGATCTTAAACAAACCCCGGGATGGAAACTTCTTCAATAAGCTGTTGTTTTAAGGAATTCAATTGGCCGGACAATGAACCGTCGATTAACTGGTCTCCGTAGCGGATAATGATTCCTCCGATTAGATTGGGATTCAGACGATATTTTAACGCCACTTTGGCCTGCCAAGTTTTTTCAAGGCTTTTTTGAATCGTATCCTGTTCACTTTCGTCGAATGGAAGGGCTGAGATTAATTCCACAATTTTAAATCCCTTTGCTGCTAAAATTCCATCAAGCACGGCTTCTAATATCGGGATTAAGAAATCTTCCCGGCGCCGGTCAATAATCAAGTTTAAAAAATTAGTGAATTCCGGCGGAGATTGGGGCGGCAGCAACCGGTTTAAAATATCCCGTTTCGCCACGATGGGAACCTTGGGATGGCTCAAATATTTCACAAGTTCAGGAAGTTTCAAAGCTCCCAACAATTCTTCCGCCGCCTTCTGAACACCGTCCAAAATACCCTGTTCCTGAGCCAAACTTACCATCGCCTGGCTAAAATTACGCGCCACCCGGGGGAACATTAGTTAGCCCCCTTTTCAATTGAATCCAATGTTTGGTGAACTAGAGCTTCATTGATATCTTTATTCATTTTATCGCCTATCACTTTGGCAGCGGCTGCTATCGCAAGCGTAACCGCGCCTTCCCGCAACTCATCCTTGGCGATTCGTTTGGCGCGCTCGATCTCGGTTTGATTGCGAGCACGTATTTCTTCCGCTTCACGGCGAGCCTGGTTCAAAATGTCCGCGCGCGTTTTTTCGGCTTCGCTCCGGGCCCGCTCCACCATTTCAAAAGCTTCGGCCTGAGCTTTTTCCAAAGACAACTTAGCCTCTTGTTGCATTTGTTCCCATTTATCCCGGGAGTTTTGCGCATGATTCAAGTCATCACTGATTTTATTCTGCCGTTTGGCCAGCATGTTTTGAATGGGATGGTATAGAAAGCGTACCAAAACTGCCATCACTATAATGAAATTAATCATCATATAGATAAAGGTCCCAAAGGTGATTTCCATGGTGAAAACTCCTTAGATTACTACTTGCTAATTAACGGGATTAACATAAAAGCGATAACGATGGAAATGATGGGAATTGACTCTAAAAGACCCACACCGATTAACATGGAGGTAAAGAGCCGTCCTTGAACTTCTGGTTGTCTGGCCATACCTTCCAAAGCTGTGGAAATAAGCTTGGCATCACCACTAGCTGCTGCGAAACTTGCTCCCACGCATATTGCGCCTACTACAATCACTACTAATTCTGCTAAACCCAATGTAAAACACCTCCGCTATTTTAATGTGAATGCTCGCTCGCACCGGAGTGCGAATTATCCTCATGAGATACGGAAAGACCCGTATAGGATACAGTTAAGATAGTAAAGATAAAAGCCTGAATCCCGCCGATGGCGATACTCATAAAAATCCAAAGACTAGGAACCAAAACCGGAAAATTTTCAGTGAATTTTTCCAGCAAAATTTCCCCGGCATAAATGTTTCCAAATAACCGTAAAGCCAACGTCATTGGCCGGACAACTAAATCCATCAAATGGATCAATACAAACGGCGCCATGGGCTGAAAATAATGTTTAACATAGTTCTTTAGTCCATTTTCCCGGATACTGATGTATTGATCCCAAATAACCCATAATATGGCCAGACTCAAGGTAACGCTGACATCACGGGTCGGCGAGACAAATCCGGGAACGGGAATGAGCCCCATCATATTCGAAACCAGAATAAACAAGAATAATGAACCGAAAAAGTATGTGTATTTCACACCCGATTCCCCAAGGCTACCTTTGACCATGTTTTCAATGAACTCCACCGTATACTCAAGGATATTCTGCCAGCCTTTCGGAATCCAACTGATCTTCCGGGAAGTATACCAGGAAATTGCAATCAAAATTAACATGACAACCGTGATCATGATTACAATCAAAATATTGAAGTCCAAACCAAACCATTTCACAATGGGGTTGAATTCAAAATTGAACAGTTTAATAAGATGATGGGATGCGGCATGTGAGGTTTCGGCTTCCATGGTTCAGTTCCCCTCGGATTTAAATTTGTAAGAAGCAACAATGCTCCAGATCGGTAAAGTTAATAAAATAATCGTGAAGATTGCGACAGCC
>JAEZJQ010000021.1 GCA_023436305.1 Bacillota bacterium | reverse complement strand
ATCCGATCCCCGATTTCCGGATGTTCCTTGATCAAATGAAACTCTTCCTCCGTTAAGCGATCCGCCTTGCAGAGTATCGCTTCCGGAATCCCGATTTTCCCGATATCATGCAGGATAGCGGCTACCTGCAAAGTCCGGGTTTCCTCGGGGGGCAGGTTTAATTGTCGGCACATTTTTACGGCCAATTCAGAAACCCGTTCCGAGTGTCCCCGGGTATAATGATCCTTGGCGTCAATAATCTCCGTTAAAGCATTAATAATCCCGATAAAACTGTCTTCCAGTTTTAATTCATTCAGTTGGTTATTAATGGCAATCGAAGCCGAATAGGATATGTACGACATAATTCGTTCATCATTGTCGGTAAACGGGTGACTAATATCCTGATTCATAATCATAATAACCCCGAGTTTGATCTTCGGCCCCACCAACGGGCAGCATAAAAGCGGTAAACTGATGAAAGCATCCTGTTCCGGATTGTTTTTAATAAATTTCCCTTTTTCAGGATCGTTGATTACCAAAGTTGCGCAATGGTTAAAAACTTGACCGGCAATGCCTTCGCCGGCCTTTATCACCGTTTTTTGAATCACATCATCCCTAAGTCCCACTGCTCTTCGAATGGTCAGATATTCATTCCGTTCATCCGCCAGCATGATGGAAATCCGCCCGCAACAAATAAAAGTTTGAATCGTTTCCATAATACAATCTAAAATATCATCCAAGTTGTTCAACGAATTCAGTTTATTGGTAAACTCAAACATGGCGCTGATAAATGAGGTCTGGGCTTCGATGGTGCGCTCCAAACCATTTTCATAATGCCGTGTTTTTTGAGTTAAATTCCACTTTTGAGTAATGGCCAACACCATTTGTTTCACTTCAACCGAATCAAACGGCTTTTTTAATAATAACAGATGATCGGTTACACCAAGTTTAGCGACAATTTCATCCCAGGAATAATCAGAATACGCTGTACAGATAACAATTTCCAGATGGGGATCGACATTCCAAATATTAGCGATTGCTGTAATCCCATCCCAGCCGGGAGGCATTCTTTCATCGACAAAAGCCAGGGCATAAGGATTTCCTTCATGAATCGCCGCTTTAACCATATGGAACGCTTCTTCACCGCTATAAGCATGTTCCAGTTGATATTGGAAATTTTCGCCCGCAATTTTGGAAGCGGCATATTGCGGGGCGCTCTCGCCGAATAAGAATTGTTCCAGTTCATTGATTTCTTTGCTTAAACCAATGGTGATAGTGGGGGTTAGAATTTTATCAAAATCATCATGAATTGATGGATTATCATCCACAATCAAGATTCGTTTGTTCTCATTCATCGCTAAAACCTCCACTCGGCAGATCCTTAACGGTTGGATATTTTACGAACCAATATTCTTCCATTATATATTATCGGTGCTTATCGCCTTAATTTTAAGCAATTTTAGTCCATAATCCGAAATCATTCCAAATCATCAATATTTATCGCCCTCACGATAAACAACGTTAAATCCTTTTCCAAATCCTTTTCCACCGGTTTGGCAAGCTTGTTTCCGGCGCTATCCACCAACACCCGAATTAACGGCCGGGCTAGAATTTCCTTATGAATTTTGAGGACTTTCGCTTTTTCGCCGGTATTCAGCAAAACATATGACCCAATCAAAAATGGGGCGATACTTTGTAAAAACAACCGGGTTAACCGGGTGTCAAAATAAGCGCCGCCATGATCCCTGATGTACTCAATCACTTCATGGGGCATCAATGACTGCCCCTTGATTCCTTGGCTGGTTAAAGTGCTATAAATATCCGCCAGGCTGGTAATTTTGGCGAAATCGGAAATTTGTTGTTGACGGCCGGGATTATTTTTCCGTTGTTCCAATTTTTCAAAACCCGGCCGGATATATTCGAACACGGAGCTAAAATATTCCGGGTCAGGAAGCGGGGCGGGTTGTTCCTTTGAAAGCTCCGTTTTTTCCAGTTCCACTGTAATCGCTCCGGTTCCCAGTTCGTTTAGCTGTTCAACCGTATATCCCAATGATGCTCCGGTCATCACCGCTAAAATACCCACCGACATACAACGAAAAATTCGTTCATCGTTGAATGCATTGAATATATTTGATTCATTCACTGTCAAAATATGATTCATTGCCCCATTGTCGGAAACCAATTCATCAATGATGGATTGGATAACTTGCATCACCTGTTCCGGAATCGGTTCCGTATCCATTTCGGATAGGAAACCTTTACAAATCCGCAGGAGTTCGTTTTTCATCCGTTGGCGTTGTTGATTTGCATCCGGACTTGCTTCGTTCCCCATATCATCCGTAGTTTCATGTTTGGAATTCGGCTTGGCGTCATTCCCGAAAATCCGATTGCTATCCGCTCCTTCAGATTTTTCTTCATCAAACCGGTTTTGTTGATTCATGATCAAAGGGGCGATTTTTTGGGAAAACAGCCGGGTGAAATCCGGATCAAAAAAAGTACCGCTATGTTCTTCGATATATTTCAACGCTTGTTTCTGGTCTTGACTTCCATCGGTTTGACCAGAAAGGAAATTATTGGCGATGGCGATTATTTTCGCGTATTCGCCAGTCTGATCCCCTCTCAGTCCTTTCTGAAAACAGGTTCCGTCACATTGCTCCACATCAACTAAGATTGCACCGGCGGCTAATTCATATAACCGCTTGAAATCATAGCCGGATAGCGCCCCCATGGACGCCGCCAAAATACATACATCAACCTGGTGTTTAAAAATGTTCTTCCTTAATTCTTTCATTTCCACCAAAAGGGGCATGATATTCTGATCCGTCAACAATTGTTCAATGGCCGCTTGAATCATTTCTTTTACAGATTCCGGCAATTGAACGCCATCCATTTTTTTCAAAAAATCCGCCGCCATTTGCCGGACATCCGCTTGGGTTTCTTGGCGTAATTCCTCATCAATTTCAACCCGGTCCGGATGATTATCCTGAATGTAAATCGAATGGACTCCCCATTCCTGAAGCCGTTTGGCATAGTTCTGTTTTAACTGGGCGCCTTTCGGCAGCAAGATATTGCCCATACCGGAACAGATGTCTTTTCCCAGGATCATTTTATCGGTGATTTTTTTTATGGATATCAATTTCATCATACTACCCCCACTGGCTTATCATTCTTCATTCACCGGCAATTCGATTCCGGTAACCGTCTTTTAAATTTTGCCGGTTGAAAGGCTTGCATAAACTTCGTTTGGGAGAATGAAAAAAGGACCAGGGCGCACCAGATGAATCCAAAACTAATCAAATGAACTGGCGTAAATATTTCATGATATACAAACAGGCCGAGCAATAACATCATGGTCGGCGTTAGATATTGAATGAATCCCACCACCGATAAAGGCGCGGCTTGGGCCGCACGGGCGAACCATAACAACGGCAACGCAGTGATGATCCCCGCCCCGGTCAACAGCAAATCAACCCAAAGCGGAGGGCTGCCAAAAGCGCCACTCCCATTTTGCTGTAACCACAATAGATACCCTAGAGCAAAAGGGGCCAGCACTAATGTTTCCAAGGTCAAACCAATCACAGATTCGATATTGGCCACTTTTTTCACCAGCCCATATAGCCCGAAAGAGACAGCTAACGTCAGTGCTATCCAGGGAATCTTTCCATATTGGAATGTTAGGATCAGCACCCCGGCGGCCGCTGTAACTAAAGCCATCCATTGCCAAAAGTTTAGCCGTTCCCGCAGCACCAACATTCCTATGCCAATACTAAGCAACGGATTGATATAATACCCCAGGCTAGATTCCACAATATGATCCGTATTGACCGCCCAGATAAATACCCCCCAATTGATGCTGATCAACACAGCACAGGCAAATACCGCCGCCAGTTTATTCCGTTTAACAATCACTGCTTTTAAATCATTGAAACGGCGCTTGCCAATGGTTAAAATTCCCACAAAAATAAACGACCAAATAATCCGGTGAGCCAGGATCTCTGCCGGCGGAACATTTTTAAGCGCTTTCCAATAGATTGGTAAAATTCCCCACAGCAAAAAAGCAGCCATCGCATATCCGATACTATTGTTTTGTTGATGAATCATCCGGGAATCATCTTGTTGTTTCATTGATTTACCTCCTTGTTTTATGAAATAATATAACGCTTATTATATTATACAATAAACACACCTTTTCCCAAAAATATTTAACATTCAGCACTTAGATATTTGGAAAAAAAAGACCTCCACGAGGTCTTGGTTGAATCTTCCTTTTATCACTTTCCTTTGCAATCAATGCTTCATCCTTTTATTTAAAATGCAAAGCAATAATTACTATTGCACTCCGCCTTCTTTGAATACTCGTAAGGCCAAATCCACTTTCCCAAAGGGGGCGGACACCTGGACTCCGGCAATCATTGAACGTAATTCACGTACGGTTTCGGCGGCAATCTTCAAACCTTCTTCCCGGGCTGCATCTCCGCTGCCCGCCTGCCGCATCCGGTCCATAACCTCTTCCGGTATGGATGTGCCAGGCACTTCGTTTTTCAAGAATTCAGCATTCTTATACGAAACCAACGGCCAAATCCCGGTAATAACCGGAATCTTAAATCCCGTAATCCGCTTTAAAAACTTTTCATAAATACGGTAATCATAAACCGGCTGAGTAATGGCAAATTCGGCGCCGGCTTCGATTTTGGCCGCAAACCGTGATAATTCTTCCTCCATATTAATGGCCCCCGGGTTCACCCCGACTCCTTTAAAAAAGGCAGTGGGTTCGCCAATTGGGTTCCGGCCGATATCCAGCCCCCGGTTTAATAAGGAAGCGATCTGGGTCAGGCCGATGGAGTCCACATCAAAGACCGCCGTTGCTTCCGGATAATCCCCCAGTTTGGGCGGATCGCCGGTGATAATTAAAACATTGCGCAGTCCGGCGGCGCAGGCTCCCAGTAAATCCGATTGCATCCCGATGATATTCCGATCCCGGCAGCAATAATGGAGAACGGTTTCCAAGCCGGTTTCCCGCTCGATTAAAATCGCCATCACCATCGGTGAGAGCCGGGCGCTAGCCCGGGGTCCGTCCGGAATATTCACGGCATCGATCCCCCGTTCTTTTAATAGCCGGCAATCATTAATTACCTTTTGCGGGTTGCAGCTTTTGGGCGGGGTAATCTCGACCGATGTTACAAATTCCTGATTAACCAGTTTTCGGGCGAAATTTGACTTTTCAGCGGCCGGCACCAGCTTCACTGGCGGTAATTGAGTTTGGCTGACGGTGATCCGTATTTCTTTTTGTTCGGGAAATAAAGCCTTAATCGCCTTTTTCATGGCCGTGATATGCGCCGGAGTCGTACCGCAACAACCGCCGACGATCCGGGCTCCCGTCTGAATAAAGCGTTTGGCATACTCAGCCAGATATTCCGGGGTGCTCAAATAGATACTCCGGCCCTCCACAATCCTGGGATTCCCGGCATTAGGAATACACGATATTGGTTTTGAGGTTACCGAAACAATTTTTTCCAAATCGGCCAACATGGGCGCCGGTCCCACCGAACAGTTAAAACCCACCACCTCCACCGGTTGTTTATCCAATTCCCGGATGAAGTCTTCAGCGGAGGTTCCTAATAAGGTTTTCCCTTCATCATCGAAAGTCCCTTGGGCTATAATCGGTAGCGCAGTCATTTCCCGGGCTGTCCGGATCAGCAGTTTCAGTTCGTTAAGATCATAGAACGTCTCAAAAATCAGCAAGTCTACTCCGCCATCAATTAACCCCTTGAGCTGAATTTTAAAACTCTCATACGCTTCGGTTTCAGCGATGTTCCCAAGCGGTTCCATCAGTGAACCTAGCGGACCCACCACTCCGGCCACATAAGCCCGGTCTCCAGCCGCCTCCCGGGCGATCTCCGCGCCCCGTTTGTTGATTTCCAGGAGTTGATTCTCCATTCCGTAATGTTTCAGCTTGAAATAATTGGCCCCAAAGGTATTGGTTTCAATAACTTCACATCCGGCCGTAATATATTCCTGGTGAATCTCCTTGACCATATGCGGCGTGGATAGATTCACCGCTTCAAATGATTGATTGATAAAAATCCCCTTATTATACAGCATGGTTCCCATCGCGCCGTCCACCAGGATGATTCCTTCACGGAGACGATCAATAAAAGGCTGCATGGTTATCCCTCCCTATATCCATTAATCCTTTATATTCAGCATTTGGCCCCTTGATCCTCTTCAATGTTACAATAAAATAGCCCCGTCAATGAGGGGCTTTTATAGGGCATTTACGCCCCGGGTATTTGACAGGCTTATGTCCCGCTCTCCCAAGATGAAAGATATTTGATTTGTTCCGGGGTAAGTGTATCAATCTCAACTCCCAATGATTTTAACTTGATTCGGGCAATCTCATCATCGATTTCCTTGGGTAAAACATGGACTTTCCGTTCCATTTTACCGGCGTTCTTCGCAATGAATTCAGCACCTAACGCCTGGTTTGCAAAACTCATATCCATCACGATTGCCGGGTGTCCTTCGGCGGCGGCCAGGTTAAGTAGCCTGCCTTCCGCTAACAAAAATACTTTACGGCCATCTTTCAGGATATACTCTTCCACAAAATCACGGACGGTCCGCTGGGATTTCGCCATTTTTTCGAGGGCGCCAATATTAATCTCATCGTTAAAATGGCCGGAATTAGCTACAATGACTCCATCCTTGGCCAATTTAAAATGCTGTTCATCAATAACATTCAAATCACCGGTCACCGTAATAACCACATCGGCAAAAGGCATCGCTTGTTCCAATTTCATCACCCGGAAGCCATCCATGATTGCTTCAATGGCTTTCACCGGATCAATCTCGGTGACGATGACATTGGCGCCCATTCCTTTTGCCCGCATCGATAACCCCTTACCGCACCAACCGTAACCGCAGACTACAAAATTTTTCCCGCAAATTAAGGTGTTGGTAGCCCGTAATAATCCGTCGATGGTGCTTTGTCCGGTTCCATAACGGTTATCGAAAAGATGTTTGGTATCGGATTCATTCACGGCGATGATCGGGAATTTAAGCGCTCCATCCCGCTCCATGCTTTTAAGCCGAATTACCCCGGTGGTGGTTTCCTCGGTGCCGCCGATGACCTTTTGTAAGTAAGTACCGGCATAATTTTGATGCAGTAGTCCCACCAGATCGGCCCCGTCATCCTGGGTCATATCCGGCTGATGGTCAATGGCCGCCACCAAATGTTTATAATAGGTGTCCCGGTCCTCTCCCTTGATGGCAAATACCGGAATTCCATAATCGACCACCAGCGACGCGGCCACATCATCCTGGGTGGATAAAGGATTGGATGCGCACAAAGCAATATCGGCGCCACCCGCTTGTAAAGTCCGCATTAGATTGGCGGTTTCAGTGGTAACATGCAGGCAACAGGATATCTTTTTTCCCGCCAGGGGTTTCTCCTTGGCAAACCTTTCCCGGATTAACTTCAAAACCGGCATTTGATTATCGGCCCATTCAATTCGCAGTTTCCCCTTAGGGGCTAGTGATTGGTCTTTAATGTCGCATTTGATCATGTTCTCATCCTCCAAAATTTTCGTTAAACCGCTGGTTAAATTCTTCAATGGTATACTTGTGCCCGGTGCCGCCCTGATGTTCAATGGCATAGACCGCGGTAACACCGGCGTATTTACCCATTAATTCAAGCGAAGCTCCTTCAAAGTAACCCTTTAACAAGCCGGCCCGGAAAGCATCCCCGGCTCCAGTCGGATCAATAATCTGAACCGGTTTGGCCGCCGGTACATGAACATGCCGCTCTTTATCGGTCAAACGCGATCCTTTCTCTCCCAAGGTTTCAACAATTAATTCCACCGTATTTAAAATTTCTTCTTTGACCAGTCCGGTTTTGTCCATCATCATACTATACTCGTACTCATTGAAAACCACGATCCGGGCGCCCAAGATACCTTTAATTAATTCCGCCGGTGACAATCGCGGAATCTGCATTCCCGGGTCAAAGAGATAAGGGATCCCCATCTCTTGGCATTCCAGCGCCCATTTGATCATGGCCGTAGGTTCGGTGGGAGCGATGACCATCATCGCGATTCCATTGGGCTGAATATCTTTCAGACTAAGCTCCGGGTCTTTCGCCATGGCTCCGGGATAGAATTCCGTAATTTGATTATTATCCAGGTCGGTGGTGATGAAACAAGACGCGGTATAATCATCATGGAGGACATTAATATATTTTGTATCCACTCCGTTTTCATTCAACCAATTACGGTATTCCGAAAAATCCTGCCCGACGGTTCCGATAATCGCCGGTTCCATACCGGCCAAGGCCAAATTATAAGCAATATTAGGCGCTGTGCCACCCCGTATTTTTTTTAAACTCTCAACTAAAAAACTAACGCTTAAATGATGAATTTTTTCGGGTAAAATCTGTTCTTTAAATCGTCCCGGAAATTTCATCAGGTGATCGAAAGCGATGGAACCGCCCACCAGGACTCTGGCCATATATTGCTCCCTCCTTAAAAATAGTCATATTATTTCCGGGCGACGATGATAAATACTTTAGTTCCGGTCCGGACCGGGACCGGTTCCGGTGTACTCCCGCAATAAGTTCTCACCGGCGGGCCGGGGAGCATTTCATAACGGACATCCTGAAAACCCGTCCTTTTAAAACCAGCCACCAATTGATCCGGATCGAACCCCGGCCAGCGATCATGCATTTTATTCATTAAGTCACCATCGGAATGTTCGTATAAATCAGCCAAAAATACCACTCCTCCGGGTTTAACGATCCGATGCATTTCCTGGAGCGCCAGTTCCGGTTGCTCGATATGATGCAGGTACATATTGGCGCACACCATATCCACGCTGGAATCGGCTAGTGGCACATCCTGAGCGTCGCTTTCCAGAGTTTCAATGTTCTTTATTCCACCGGCTTTAGCTTTGCGGCCCAATTCCCGGAGCATTTCCCCCGAAATATCCACAGCGATGACCTTTTTGACAAACGGGGCCGTAAATCGGGAAATAAAACCGTCACCCGCGCCCAGATCAACCAGAATCATTGATTTCTTAAGAATATTAAGCTCAATCAATTTGGTTTTAAGCGTTTCATCGGAATAATTCCGGCCGATTTCCTCCCATTGCGGAGCAACTTCGTTAAAGAACTCCTTGACCTCGGTCTCGCTGGCGGAGTACGCTTGCGAATCACCGGATGCCAGCCAATTGATTAAGGCTAGGCGGCTAAAGCGCCATTCCCGGCCAATTTTACGCCCCGGAACTTTTTCTTCCTTAAGCAATTTAATAAATGTCTTAATACTCACTCCAAAGAGTTCAGCCGCCTCTTCCATGGTCAAAATCTCTTTATCCACTCGCCATCTCCTAAATTCCACGGGATAATCTTGCAAATCAGTCATTCACGAAAGTGATTTAAATTCATTCTACTACATTTAAAGTAAACTAGCAACAGTTAAATTATATTTAATTCCATTTATCATAAGTTATTTATATTCTGATCGGATACAAACCCACGGGTAATTCATGCTTCCATTCATTTCGAACTCCATTTTTTGATTGATCTGCATTTATCTGGGGAACTTACTTTTTTAACCATAGTTTCAGTCAATAAATGGATATTTGAAATCCGTTAAAACCTTGGAATACACAGATTCCGGCATAAACAGAATTAAATTTTTGGTTTTTAAAAAAAACTATAATTAAATTTTTTAACCGGCCGATATCTTAAATATATCTCAATTTTTCTCTAATCTAAAAACTGTAATACACAAATAATTCTTCTATCAACCTTTTTATTCATCAATCAAATCACTTTATAACTCACATTATATTTATTCTTCGGGAAGAACCATTTGCCATTATTCCATCGATATACAAGGTCCAATTTCGTTAAAGGCGTTCAGAACTAAAAACTTGGTTGCCGGAAACTCAAATCTTGATGATTCAGGTGGCCAAGCGATTTTTCGTCCGAATTTTCGGAGATTACGGTGAAGGCCTCGTTTAAAATTGTCGAACCATTGGTTAAGGGGGAATTATTATGGCAGCCGGTTACAAAGTTGAGCTTAAGGATGAAGAACTCTGGCGGAATTATTCCATCACCAAATCATCGGTGATCAAGGAGGCGATTATCCTAAAGTATTCCCACTTGGTAAAATACGTGGCGGGCAGAGTGTCCATCGGCTTGCCGTCGAATATTGAATTTGATGATCTGGTGAGTTACGGTATTTTTGGGTTAATTGACGCTATTGATAAATTTGATCAATCCCGGGGGATAAAATTTGAAACTTATGCCATTGCCAGGATTCGGGGCTCGATCTTGGATGAACTCCGCAAAAATGACTGGATACCCCGTTCCATACGCCAAAAAGCCAAAGAACTTGAACGTACATATGCTGAGTTGGAGAACCGCCTTGGGCGCTCCGCCACCGATCATGAAATGTGTAGCGCTTTAAATATGAATATCGAAGATTATCAGCGTCTTTTATCCGAGGTAAGCTGTACCACTTTAAATTCATTGGATGAATTATGGATGACCCATGCCGGTGACGAAGACGCGGTAAGGCTGTTAGACCTGATCCGGAGCAACGAGGAAGATGACCCATTATTTCAATTGGAACTTGATGAGCTTAAAACATCTTTGACCGCCGCGATTGACAGTTTACCAGAACGGGAGAAATTGGTAATTTCCTTGTACTATTTCGATGGTCTAACCTTGAAAGAAATCAGCCAAGTGTTGGAAGTTTCGGAATCACGAATCTCTCAAATCCATACTAACGCAATTTACCGGCTTCGCAACCGCTTAACCCGCTGGCACCAATCTTTAGTTGGAGTATAACTCACCGAAGTTACCATGTATAGCAACCTCCTTTCAATGGGAATATTACGCTATAAAGGCTTCCCTTTGAAAGGATGATTTTTTTATGAAGTATAAGTTGATTATCCCCTTCCTGTTACTTGCGTTGGTAATCACCGCCGGCTGGGGTTACTCCCAATATCAAGCCCGGCGGCAATGGGAAATAAACACTGAAAACCAATATCAACGGGCTTTCGAAGAATTTGCCAGCCATGTCGGCAACATGGAAACGGCCATGTCCAAAACATTGGTAGCCGGCTCGTTTCCACAGTCGAACCGATTATTGACCGATATCTGGCGCGAATCCAATTCATCCCAAACCAGTTTAGGCCAATTACCTTTGACTTCCATGGAGTTAAGCCGTATAAAAATGCTCCTGGCCAAGACCAGTACCTTTAGTTTCAACTCCGCTCAAAATCAATTGATCAATGGCAAACGGCTCGACAACAAAGAATGGAATATGTTGAAGCGCTTACGGGACCAAACCCAAATTATGCAGCGGCATTTAAAGGCATTACGGGAACAATTCTATACCAAACGGGCCCGCTGGTTGGAAGTTGACCGGTTGGGGCCGGTGGGAGCTACGGGTTTGGCCAATAGCGACTTAAATAACAATAAGGTTACCAAAGCTTTTTTAATGCTTGAGGATGGGTTACGCCGGGTTCCTGATGTCCAATTTGAAGGGAATAATTTGGGATTTGTCCCAAAACCCACCGGTTTAACGGGAAAAAATATTAGTTTACGGGAAGCGCTAGCGATTGCCCAACGATTTCTGGGGCCGGATGATCGTGGAGCCGCCATCAAATACGACCGTTTAATTTACGGTGGTTTTCCCAGTTATATGATTACGGCAAGCGATCGGCAGCGGAATCGTACTGTATATTTAAGCATAAGTGTTAAAGGAGGCCATGTGGCCTGGATGTTGGGTAACCGGAATGTCGGTGGCGCCCGTATCAATATGGCAGAAGCGGAACGTAAAGCCAAATCTTTTCTGGACCAAAACCATTATCCAGCCATGGAACCCGTAAGCCGGGAACGGTTTGCCAACATCGCCACCATATCATTTGCCCCCATCCGCAATAAAGTTATACATTATCCCGAACTGGTCAAAGTACAAGTCGCTCAGGACAACGGCGAAATTTTAGGTATGGACGCCATTGCTTTCCTGACTTTTTACGATCCGCGAAAAGCGTCCTACCGCAAACCCCGTTTGAATGAATCCGATACCCGGCGTCTGTTAAATCCACATCTACAACCGGTAAAGATACGTCAAGCTCAGGTTCTGGATGAAATGTACAATAAAGTTCTTTGTTATGAAGTAGAGGGCACTTTAGATAATAACCGTTATTTGATCTACTACAATGCCAGTACTGGCAAAGAAGAGAAACTGCGCCGGGTAGACCGTAACGGCAATGAGATTCAATAATTCGAAGGGAAAGGCCTTGACAATGAGCCGAAAAAAAATATATAATACAAATTAATATTATATTATATAAATGCATTGATAAGGACGAGTAACCTGTATCTTGTTCAAGAGAGCCGGGCTTTTGGCTGGGAACCGGTACAAGGATAAGGCGAATCCCCCTTGGAGCAATAAGGTCAACGAAACGAATGAGCATACGCGGCTCATTGTCAATTAAGCCTTATCGGTAGAACCGTTATCGCTAAAGAGAATTAACCGGCAAATTGGTTTTTGGTTTATTTTAGGTAAATCCAATGAAACTGGTTTAAAAATAGGGTGGTACCACGGCCTTTCGTCCCTAAACGGATGAAAGGTCTTTTTATTTTTGGGTTAAACGGCTTAATTTTGCTTTGAACGCGAATTTAAGTCTTAAAGTTATATATTACCAATTAAACGAAAGAGGTGTTTATCAATGGCCAAAATTTTAATCAGTGACCCTATAACTCCGGCCGGAATTGACCTTTTTAAACAGGCTGGGTTTGAGGTCGAAGTAAAAACCGATCACACCAAGGAAGAGTTAATTGCCAAAATCAAGAATTATGATGCATTAATTGTACGGAGCCAGACCAAAGTCAGTAGTGATATTATTGAGGCCGCCGACAATTTAAAAGTCATCGGACGGGCCGGCGTGGGTGTCGATAATGTTGATGTAAACGCCGCCACTAAGAAAGGGATCATCGTTTTGAACGCTCCGGATGGCAATACCACTTCCACCGCCGAACTTACCGTTGCCATGCTGTTGGCTTTAGCGCGCAATATTCCGCAAGCTCACGGTTCATTAAAAGGCGGCGCCTGGGATCGCAAGAATTTTACCGGGGTTGAAGTGAGTGGTAAGACTTTGGGTATTGTCGGGATGGGCCGGATCGGCACCGAAGTTGCCAAGCGGATGCTGGCAATGAATATGACCGTGCTGGCGTTCGATCCGTTTTTAACCGCCGAAAAAGCTGATTCACTGGGAATTCAACTGGTTAATCTGGATAGAATTATTACCGAATCTGATTTTATTACGGTTCATACGCCTCTGACTCCAGAAACCAAAGGTCTCTTCGGCGCCAAGGAATTTGCTCGGATGAAAAAAGGGGTTCGTTTGATTAACTGTGCCCGGGGCGGTATTTATGATGAAGCCGCACTAGCCGAAGCTCTTACGAATGGGCAAGTAGCCGGAGCCGCCATCGACGTTTATCCGGAGGAACCCCCCAAGGATCGTACTTTAATCGACCAGCCGCAAACTATAGTTACCCCCCATCTCGGCGCATCCACCAAGGAAGCCCAGGAGAATGTAGCTGTAGATGTGGCCATCGAAGTCATTAAAGTATTAAAAGGAGAGTCCTTCAAGAACGCTGTCAATCTACCGCCGCTCCGCCCCGAGGTCCGGGCCGCCATTCAGCCGTTTTTCACGCTTATGGAGGCCTTGGGAAAAATGACGGGCCAATTGGCGAAATCCGGGATTACCAAACTGGAAGTAAGTTACCTGGGTGAAATTTCAAAATTAGAGACCAATTATCTTTCCACTCTTTTTTTAAAAGGACTCCTTCAAGCCAGTTTGGGCAATGAAGCCAATCCGGTAAATGCTATTTACCTGGCCAAGGAACGGGGCATCAAAGTCATCGAACATAAACTCCCCGATGTTACCGGTTATGCCAGCTTAATTAAAGTAATGGCGGCCACCGAGAAAGAAACTCACACACTGTCAGGAACAGTGATTGGGATCGCCGATAACCGCATTGTGGAAATCGAAGGATATCACTTTGATATGGCGCCCTCCGGCAATTTGGTTTTGATAAATCATACCGATCAACCGGGCGTCATTGGAGAAGTTGGCACGATATTAGGTCAGCAAGGGATTAATATCGCCGCCATGCAAGTAGGCCGGAAACAACAGGGCGGAAATGCGCTGATGGTCTTAAATGTCGATTCCGCGCCTAACGGAGTGATTGAGAAACTGGAAAAGGTCAAAACCGTGGCCAAAGCATGGGCAATTAGTTTATAAAGCGGATTTATAATCACTTTCTTTCATTATCAAACATATAATAATTATCACCAGAGAATTGATTTAGGGGGGGATTTTGAATGATGGCGAGCCATCCTCCTAAAACCCTCCAAATGTTAATCAAGGAAACATGGTTGGTTGAAAGCATTAAAAATCTAGGTAGCGGTTATTGCACTCATTTAGCATATTCAATCAATGATATTGATCCGGAAGTGCGCGAAGATATTCAAAACCCTAATTTTAAAGGGGTTTTAGGGGAAATCATTAAATTAGATAAAACTTCCAGCTGGCGGGTGGCCATGATGGAAGTAAATCAGGGCAATGATTTTAAAGATTTTATCCGTTTCGATTTCCGGTTGCTGGAAATTTCTCCATTCATGAAAGAGTTGCCCACGGAGATCAAGTCAAATTATTTATGCTATTATAAATTATAGAGAAACCGGCAGGGAATCTACTCTGCCGGTTTTTTTATGAAGCAAGGCATTCGTATTATTTTCAATCCCGGGTTATGATTTCAATCATATCTTGCGAGTTGTTGATATCTTTCATTGACCATTAAAGTATCGGCAGGATCTTGTCGAAAAGAATAATAGCTGTCACTTTGCAATAGGAGATGGTATCATGCCCGTTCCAATCAATTCACGCAACAGCGGTAATTTACCTAAAATTCTGGTCATATTATTATTGATAGTGACCGGTATAACAGGGTTAACCTTTTTAATCAACCGTTATTTTATTACCCCCACCTTAACCCTGAAACAGCCGGTAATTGTTTTAGTGGCGGGAGAGGATACTCCCCAATCAGCCGGTGAATTTCCCCAAATGGATACTTTGGTATTAGCATTCATTAATCCGGAAGACGCCAAAGTCTCATTAATTACCATCCCCGGCGCGATCCAGGCCGGCCCGTCGCAAGCTGAAACTTTGATTGGCGATGCCGGTGGCAAACATGGCATCCGCGCGGCCGGACATTTGATATCCGAATTAACAGGGACCAAGATTGATCATTATATGGAATTAAATTTTTATGGTTTTCAACAACTGGTTGACTTACTGGATGGCATCGAGGTTGACGTCACCTATCCGGTGAAATATTCCGATAAGAACGGCCAGCCTATCGCCGAAATTACTCCCGGACGGCAAATATTAAACGGTGAGCAAGCTTTACTCTATGTTCGATATCTAGATCAAAAAGGTGAACCGGATCGGTTCGCCCGGCAACAGGTGGTTTTTAAAGCGATTTTAACCAAGGCGGCCCGGCCTGGTAATGTTGTTAATTCTTTTAAAATCAATGACGCCATCAAAAAATATATGAAAACGGACCTATCGCTGAAAGAAATTTTACAACTTACGGCTTTCGCGAAATCCATCGACTTGCACCGGGATGTAACGGTGTATATGTTGCCGGGAACTGCGAAAGATACATATTGGAAACCGGATTATACCGAAATCCGCCGTTTAATGCGGCGGCTTGGGCTGGTTAATCACAAATAGAAACCGGGGGAATATGGTGTTGATTGATGTCATACTTTTACCAGCCTTAGCGGGTATCAAACCGTTGCCCGGACAGATTGCCATTATTTTGGATATCTTGAGGGCTACCAGTACTATGGTTACAGCTCTTGGTAATCACGCCAAACAAGTGATACCGGTATCGGAACCGGAAACTGCTTTTGAGTTACAGCGGAAAATTGGGGCCGGACAATGTATTTTGGGCGGGGAACGTAAGGGGTATAAAATAACCGGCTTTGATCTGGGCAATTCTCCGGCGGAATATATGGAAGCCAAAGTATCCGGCAAAACCGTTATTTTATGCACCTCAAACGGTACCAAAGCCGCGCTTTGGGCCAAGGAAGCCCGGGAAGTCATTATCGGATCGTTTTTAAACATGGGCGCAATTTGTGATTACATTCAGTCAAAAGGGCACGATGCCGCATGCGACATCAGCATTGTTTGTTCCGGCCGGGAAGGGCATTTTAGTCTGGAAGACTTTACTGGGGCAGGAATGATCGTTAGTTTGGCCGGTTCGGATTACGAACTTACCGATACGGCGAAAGTGGCGCGATATGCCTATGAAAAAGCCCGTGAATCCGGCTTGACTTCTTTTGTAGGCCAAGCCGAACACGGCCGTTACTTGAAGGAAATTGGAATGGAGTCCGATATCGCTTTATGCACTGAATTGAATAAATACCCCATTCTGCCCCGAATGGCGGATGGGATAATTAGGCCTACATAACCTTATTTTCAATTAGCTTCTTCTTTAACAGCCGCCGGGGTTATCACGCTTAAAACATAATGGGTAAAGTATTTACGGGCGACTCGTTGAATATCGGCGGCGGTTACTTTGTCAATTACTTCCGGATAGGCCTGATCATATTGATAACCGAGCCCCAGCAACTCAAAACTCCCCAAATATCTTCCCTGGTTTGCATTGGTTTCATGGCCCATTAAAAAGCTCCCTTTCAAAGCTTGTTTGGCACTATTTAGCTCCTCTGGGAGAACCTGTTCCGTGGTTAATCGCTTAAACTCAGCAATGATTCCCTCCCGGGCCGATCTGTAGTTCTCCGGCGCGGTGGCTATGAATGCGTATATATTGGACGGATAATTGGACGGATAATAATCGGTGTTCACATTATAGGCTAGTCCTTTCTTATCCCGCAACTCAACAAACAACCTTGATCCCATATCGCCGCCCAGAATATAACCGATAACCTTCATGGCCGGATAGTCTTCACTAAAAATATCCGGCGCCGGATAGCCCAATATCATAAAAAGCGCTTGCGAATCACGAGTTTTAATAATTTGGTGATCTTCATCGAATGATGGTACGATGGCCGAAGTTACGACTGGTTCGTTTCCTTTGGGCCACCCTCCGAAAACGTCTTGGATTATTTTACTGATTTGTTGCGGATCAACATTGCCGACAATACTGACGACCATATTATTGGGAATATAGGTCTTTTGATACCAAGCTACCAAGTCATCCCGGGTCAGTAAACGAACCTTTTGGGCAATCTCCTCCGGCTTCATCCCCACCGGGTAGCCACTATAAAATAAGTTGCTGAAATTCAAGTAGGCAGCGGTGGCCGGGCGATCGTTCATGGCCGTCAACTGTTGCAACATAAGCTGTTTCTCCTTGGCAACCTCCCGGGGCGGAAACGACGGATTTTGTATAATATCGAGAAATACAGGTAAACTGCGTTCTAATCCAGCCAGGGTCGTTTTTAAGGAAACACTCCCGTAACCCGAATCAGCTAAACCGGCATCAATGGAAGCCCCCACCGATTCCGTCTCCAGGACGATACCCTTTGCGTCACGAGTGGCGGTTCCTTTCAACAACACTTGTTGCAATAACTTGGAGATTCCTCGCTTGCTTTGGGGTTCATAAATTGCCCCCATGCGGATCAGGGCTTGCACTGAAACCACTTCATTGGCGGAATTGGGTTTGATCAAAAGGATCAGCCCGTTATCAAAAACTTGCTTTATAACTACGGGCGTTTTATTTTTGGTGGCGTTGGTTTTGGCCGTACTGCCAACCGGCGGATTGGTCCCGGCGTTCACCGGAAGTTGCAATTGAAAATAGATCAAACCGGCCAAAAGGAATGCGGCCACGATCAACCATAGCCCTCTATTTTGAAGCCTACCGGGATTCAAATTCACAAAAAATTTGATCATTGTTTTCCCTCCTGTTGCGGCTTAACGATGGCCAAAACATAAGCATCGGGCTTGAGATATTTTTGGGCTACCCGTTGCAGATCTTTAACGCTTACTTTCATTAATTCCCGGCAGAACCGGTGAATATCTTCAATATCCCGGTTTACCTGGTACTCACCAATGATGGCGGCAATATCGGCGTCGCTTTCCATGGTATAAGCAATATTGCTTCTCACCAGCGTCTTAGCCCGGGATAACTCATCCCCGGAAACTCCTTGCTTGACAATCTGCATAATAACGGTCCTCACTTCCGCCTCAAGATCGGCTACCGGAGTATCTTTGGTTTGAATATAAACGGCCATCATTCCAATCTGCCGGTATGATTGATAACCGGCTCCAATCTCATTCACCAACTGTTTTTCTTCCTGAAGTGTTTGATACAACTGGGAGCTTTGTCCACCTCCCAAAATAACCCCCAATAAGGTTAAGGCGGGAATATCCTTATCATTCATACCCGGTCCCGGGAAGCCAAAATAAAGATACGTCTGATCAACCTGCATCTCAGCCTCTATCCGCTGAATTTTGGTGAGCTTGGGGATCGTAATTTTTGGCGCAGCGGGTTTCTTTCCAGATTTAAACCCTTGAAACACCTCCCGGACCCGGGTGATTATATGGCCGGTATTCACATCCCCAACCACTACTACCACCATATTGTCCGGCGTATAATACTTCCGGTGATACTTCACAAAGGTGTCGCGATTCATCCCGCCCAAACTCTCCGGCGTACCCAATATATCGTTAGCGTAAGGCGTCCCCTTAAAAACCTCTTGATAAGCCATGAGCCCCAATTTTCGGGGCGGATTATCTTCTTTGAGCCTTCTTTCTTCCAGGATTACTTTCCGCTCTCGTTCGATTTCCAGGTTGTCGAAACTGGAATTCACAATGGCGTCAGCCTCTACATCAAGAGCCAGATCCACATGTTCGCTAGGTACCACTACATAATAATGCGTGGTGTCCAATGAGGTCTGGGCATTGATATAACCGCCCACCGCCTGAATCTCCCTGGCGATCTCCCCCGCCTTCCGCTTGGCCGTGCCTTTAAAAAGCATATGTTCAAAGAAATGCGAAATTCCGGCTTCCTCCAACCGCTCATTTTTTGCCCCGGTTCCGACCCAGATATCCACCGCGGCGATTGGGGCGGAATGAACCTCCTTGACGATTAACGTCAGCCCGTTTTCCAGCTTGACTTTGGTATAGGGATTTAATGGAGAGTCAACCGAGCCGGCATAGGACAATGAATTGAAAAAAAATACAATGAAGCCGGTGAAAATAATGAAAACAAACATACGTAATACTACGGTTTTTTTGGGATGGAATTGTAGCATATTGAATACCTCCAGAAATTTTTACTACGGCTTTTGAAAGTAAATCAATTTACGATACGATTACCTCGAAAAGATTCTATAAAACCGCTTTATCCCATGACGAAGCGGTTAAAATCATTACCGGGGAACAAGGAAAATATTTTGTTCCCGGTAGTGTGAGGTATTCCTGAAGATAAAAGATGATTTTCATGATAATCAAAAAAGATATTTATAATTGTTTTTCATTACCGGGCTTTTTAAAAATCTTTTTAGGCTTATATTTATACTCTTCACCATTAAAATAATATACAAGACCATAATACACATCAATATTTAAAGTCGTTGCGATACATTCTCCAATGTCTTCCAAAACAAAACTCTGGTCGTTTCGGATATCCAAAATAATCGGACATTCATATCGGCCATGTTCCCGATTATGTTCACGGGCCATATTAAAATAAAAATCACCATCTGGAGTCTCCGGCTCAAACCATTCCCAGGAATCTTCGTTTTCCCCGATGAATTGGGGAAGCTGTAAAGCTTCCTTTAAATCATCCATAATCTCGCCTAATTCCCGCCCGGCAAAAAACCAGAACTTATTATCATTGGTTTTCATAGTGGATACCTTTTTATTCAAGAAATTTTTCAGCCGGCACATTGATTCGATTTTTTAAGTGCCATCATTATTGATCAGTATCACTGTATTGATTATCGATATCATCAATATCAACCCGAACATTATTATAAACGGCCACTGCCCTTTTTGAACAAAATAACCCGCGCTATTGACCGCCGTATACCCGAGCATTCCCTGACCGAAAATGCATATCACCGATTTTTGATTCTCTTTGATGAAGAGCATGGCGGAGGCAATAAGCACACTAGCGGTTATCAATTCGATAATGATATGAAACGTTATTTCAATCGGAGCCGTTATGAGTTCCGGAACATTTCTGGAGAGCAGAAAAAATAACCACTGATTGATGATCAGCAAGCCAATAACGATACTAGTAATTTTAACGAATTTCAACGGACTAACCTCCCTTTTTATGGACACTCACCCGTTTTATCGTTTCCTGGACGGTTTGAATAGAAAAAGATACACCGGATCAAAATACTATAACTCAATATAAGAAATTCATCTATTGGAATCAATTCCCTACCAGAATCTTCGTTTCTCTAAGAAAAAAGCCGTTTATGATCAAACCAGCTGGTTTTACTAAAAAATACGGGGCGATACATAGGGATATTTCCATTTAATTCGTCAACGCCCGAAACGGCGCCGGAATATGCCCACCCCGCCTCACGAATTTTGCTGGACTGAAATTTTTCACCGGCATAACCGGGGCATTTCCAAGCAACCCACCAAACTCCACCAAATCTCCGACCTGCTTCCCGGGGGCTGGAATTATACGGACAGCAGTGGTTTTATTATTGATCATCCCGATAGCCATCTCGTCGGCGATAATTCCGGCAATAATCTCCGCTGAAGTATCCCCGGGAACCGCCACCATATCCAAGCCTACGGAACAGACACAAGTCATGGCCTCCAGCTTTTCAAGGGACAATGCTCCGGCTTGCACGGCCTCAATCATCCCGGCATCCTCACTCACCGGAATGAAGGCGCCGCTTAACCCCCCTACCGCCGAAGACGCCATGGCGCCTCCCTTTTTCACAGCATCATTTAGAATCGCCAAAGCAGCGGTTGAGCCAGGTCCGCCGCAGCGCTCCAATCCCATGGCTTCCAAAATGTTGGCCACGCTATCCCCGACAGCGGGGGTTGGGGCTAACGATAAATCAATAATCCCGAAAGGTACTTGCAGTTTCTCAGAGACTTTCCGGCCGATCAACTCCCCGGCCCGGGTAATTTTAAAGGCCACTCGTTTGATCTCTTCGCTTAAATCGCGGAAATCACAATCCGGTATCCGTTCCACCGCCGCCTTGACCACACCGGGACCGCTGATACCAATATTGATCACTGCTTCCGGCTCCCCCACACCGTGAAAAGCTCCGGCCATAAAAGGATTGTCATCCGGAGAATTGGCGAACACCACCAGCTTGGCGCAGCCGATTCCGTTCCGATCCCGGGTCAGTCCGGCGGTTTCCTTGATGATTTGAGCCATTTTCAGCACTGCATCCATATTGATCCCAGCTTTGGTCGTGGCCAAGTTCACCGAGGAACAGACTTTGGCGGTGGATGCTAAAGCTTGTGGAATGGAGTTAATTAAAGCGGTCGCCCCGGGGGTGGTTCCTTTATGAACCAACGCCGAGTAACCACCGATAAAATCTATACCCAGTTCTGCCGCGGTTTTATCTAGCATTAACGCTAATTCCAGATAATTATCGGTGCTGGAGGATTGGGCTACCAGAGATATAGGCGTAACGGAAATCCGTTTGTTGATAATAGGGATTCCGTAAGTATGTTCAATCAAGTATACGGTCGCCACCAGATTTTCAGCCAAACGCTTGATCTTGGCGGCAGCCTTTTGAGAAGTAGACTTGATGTCCGGCCCGGCGCAGTCCAGGATATTAATCCCCATGGTTACCGTCCGGATATCAAAATGATAATTCTCCACCATAGTAATTGTTTCCATAATCTCTTGCGGAGTAAACGGCATTCATATCTCACTCCAATTCAAATTGTTAGCTACCACGCCAATTATTTGGCACAAAAATAGACTTACTTTTTTAACCGAACCCAAAAGGACACACCCGATGTTTTTTTCATATTCGGTGCATATAACGAAAGATATCCTCATGCTGGATCGTAATTTTGACTCCCAAACTCTCCCCTGCGGTTTTCAAAGCTTCCTCCAACACTAACAAATCCACCGAAGCTTTTGCGATATCCACCATAACCATCATGGCAAAGATATCCTCCTGGAGAATCGTCTGGCTAATGTCGATAATGTTTACATGATAATCCGCCAGAATCTTGGAAACCGCCGCCACAATCCCCACCCGATCCCGTCCCGTCACTGTCACTACCGCATGTTCTTTATCACGCATCTTATCACCTCATTTATTGGGAGTTATTCGAGACTTCTAGGATTAATCCTGCAATCGTCAAGAATTAAACGAAGGATCTGGGAATTTTTTCGTGAAAGTAACGTTTTGTAGTATAATGGTTGGGGAGAATCAAATACAGTACTCCGGTACTATTCATAAAAGTACCTCGGTAAGACGCAGGCAACGTTAATCAGTGATATATTAAAAACAATCCCCGAAACGGATGATATTTTTACGAATGTAACTTAAAGGTGGTATTACTATGGAATATCGGTTGAAACAAGCCATCACCGAAGATTGTTTGGCTATGGAAGAAGCGTCCGGCCAAACTGTTTATTTTGACAAGGCCGGTTTTGCGATGCAACTCCGGGATAATCTGCGCCTGGAGCTTCAAAAAGGGCTTAAAAAAGTTATTAAGCAAGAAGAAATGATCCAGCATGAAAATTTAATTAAATATACGGCTCTGGAAAAGTACGAAAGCCAATTATACTTGGTCAAAGAAGATGGTCAATCAAAAGGCATCTCCCCCTTGATCACGGCTGATTTGGATGATTTGGAGGAGGTTTGCCGCGTATTACTCAAAATACTGGAGTTAATCCAATTATATCATGAGCATGGGATGCCTCTTCAAGGTTTGAGCTTGGGGCAGTTAAAGCAGGATGAAAACGGCAACTTCCGGCTCCAGGATCCCCTGGTGATGAATTATTTAAGTCATTCATTGGAACCCATATACCGGATTGATTTGCCGCTGGAAATCGTTCGCGGCCAAAGCTGGAATGAATCCTCCGATATTTTCAGTTGGGGCGGGGTAGCCTACCGGTTACTCGCCGGCGAAGACCCCTTTAAAGCCAATTCCCCGGAAGATCGGGTTGAAAAAATCATGAAATCCGGTATTATTCACCTTAGAGATTTACAACCCAAACTTGATAAGAATTTGAGCCAAATAATCATGGATTGTTTGAATCCGTTACCGCAAAAACGTCCCACCGTGAGTGAATTAATTGAAAAGCTCACGATAATGATCAATGAGGGAAGTTATCAAGTTTCCGACCAAGCAGCCCATGCATATGCCGAAAAAGCTCGAAGTAACCGAAAGAAATATCAATTAGTCCGGAACTTTCAATTATGGTATAAAAAATACCGGGTGTTAGTTTATGTCAGTCTGGCCATACTCTTATTCCTGGGGGCGGTTCTGGGAACCCGGCAAAAAAGTGTTTTGAGTGTACACACACCTCCCCGGGCAGTGGTTGACTATTATTATCACGGCATCAAAACGTTGGATCCCGTATTAATCAATGAAACACTTCATAAAGTGAAAAAACAATCCAGTTTCGATGACATGGTTGTCAATCTTTATGTGTTAAGCAGAGGCAGGCAATATATGTCCCGTAATACTCAAGATACGGTTACCGTATCCTTTCCGGAATTTAAATTAACTAAGCTTAACCAAAACAAGTTAAGTACCCGTTATCGGGCTGATTTTATTATTAAAATTTATACCACAGACCGAATTAATTGTATTCAACGGACGGAGGAGTTAATCCTGGAACCCATCCGCAAAATCTGGCGGATAACCGACATTCGGGTCATCAAGGAAAAAAGGTGGACCGAAAAAGTAGCGGCCTCCCCACTGCCCCAAACTCCGGGAGTGAAGGTCCAATAACTTTCCCCGGCGGCAAGGTAATTTAGGATCACAAATTGTCAAAAATAATTATGGTATTATGAACCCGGCTTGCCGGGTTTTATACTAACACCATACGATTTTCATTATAACCAGCCATGAAAATAAATAGTCAATCCGTTTCAAATTCTTAACCCGCTACAATGGCGGATAATTTAAAATCCGATTGAATCTGTCGCTACCGGTTAAAAATCATGAAATGATTGAAAGGATTTAAGGATTCAATGGCGAAATTTAAAGAGTTTGTTATGCAAATCACTCGATGGGAAAATTAATAATCATGAAAAATTCCAATGATAAACAGGAATTAAAGAAATTAGTCGGTTATTCAGCGGCAAAATTCGTAAAAAGCGGAATGATTTGCGGGATCGGAACCGGTTCCACCGTTGCCTTTTTCATCGAATCCTTAGGCCTGCGAATTAAAGAAGAGGGTTTGAAAATAATCGGCGTTCCAACCTCTTTTCAATCGCGGTTGCTCTGCCGGGAATATGGCATTGATACGGTTGCGCCTCAAGATTGCACGGTTCTGGATTTAGCCGTTGACGGGGCGGACGAGGTTGATCCGGAGTTAAACGCCATTAAAGGCGGGGGCGCCGCTCATACATGCGAAAAACTCGTTGCCAGTATGGCCTGTCAATTTGTGATTATTATCGACGAGACCAAATTAGTTCCATACCTCGGGACTCAATTTCCGGTGCCCGTCGAAGTCCTTCCTGCCGCTTTAAAATATGTTAGTGAAGCGATCCTTCGTATGGGCGGGACACCGCAACTACGAATGGGAATCAAAAAGGACGGTCCGGTGATCACCGATAACGGTCAATTCGTCATAGACGCCACCTTTAAACCAGGCGCCGATTTACGAATGATCGACCGTGAGTTGCATTTTACTCCCGGCGTCATTGAGACCGGACTCTTCTTCGATCTGGCATCCCAAGTTCTTGTGGGATCAGCGCAGGATATGACCATAAAGACGCTGGTTAGAACGTCAGGGGTATAACGTTTGGCGTATAGCCTATTGCCGTGAAATTGGTTTTTTTTAGACGCATTTTTTAAGGCGAATCCCGGCTCTGCAGATTCGGGCTTTAGAAACACAACAAAAGATACTATATTACTCTGAGAACAGCAATTTTTCGCGAATAAAAATAGCGATTCCAAATTAATATAATCGCAAAATATAATAGAACGGTGAATAGCCCTCATCTATACGCTATAAGCTTAGCTGGCTATCCGCCGATTCTAACGAGGTGTCATTATGGCAGAACTCTTGGGCGGTAAAGTAATACCGATTGTACTCGAAGATGAGATGCGTAATTCATTTCTAAGTTACGCCATGAGCGTTATCGTCGACCGTGCTCTACCCGATGTAAGGGACGGGTTAAAACCGGTACACCGCCGTATTTTGTACGGAATGTACGAATCAGGCGCTACCCCGGATAAACCCTACCGTAAATCAGCCCGTATCGTCGGCGATGTCATGGGGCGTTATCACCCCCACGGCGATTCGTCGATTTATGATGCCATGGTCCGGATGGCCCAAGATTTTTCCTACCGTAAAATGCTGGTGGACGGACATGGTAACTTTGGTTCGCTGGATGGCGATCCTCCGGCGGCCATGCGTTATACCGAGGTGAAAATGGCCAAATTGGCCATGGAAATGATGGCCGATATTGATAAGAAAACGGTTGACTTTCGGCCAAATTTCGATGAGAGTTTGGAAGAGCCGGTGGTATTGCCGTCCCGCTACCCTAACCTGCTGGTGAATGGTTCCGAGGGAATTGCCGTCGGCATGGCCACCAAAATACCGCCTCATAACTTGGGAGAAGTCATTGACGCCGCCGCCCTGCTAATCGATAATCCAGAGGCGGATGATAAAGAATTATTACGTTTGGTCAAAGGCCCCGATTTTCCCACCGGTGGGATCATTTTAGGGCGTGACGGGATCCGGGACGCCTATCTGACCGGTCGGGGCTCGATAAAAGTCCGGTCCAAAACCCGGATCGAAGAGATGAACGGTGGCAAGCACCGGATTATCGTCAGCGAAATTCCTTACCAAGTTAACAAAGCCCGTTTGATTGAACATATAGCCTCGTTGGTCCGGGAGAAAACCATTGATGGCATCACTGATCTCCGCGATGAATCGGACCGGATCGAGTCGGTGCGGATCGTCATTGAATTACGCCGGGATGTCAATCCCCATATTGTCTTAAACCAGCTCTTAAAACATAGCGCTTTACAACAAAGCTACGGCGTCATAATGCTGGTGCTGATGAATAACGAACCCAAGATCCTGCCGCTTCGGGAAGTGTTTCAGCATTATTTGGAACATCAGCGGGAAGTTGTCACCCGCCGGACCCAGTACGACCTGGCCAAAGCCGAGGAACGGGCCCATATCCTGGAAGGATTACGGATTGCCCTGGATCATATCGATGAGGTGATCAATCTCATCCGCTCCTCCCAAACCGTGGAAATTGCCCGGGAGGGTTTAATGTCCCGGTTCGGGCTGTCCGAGAAGCAGGCTCAAGCCATTTTGGATATGACCTTAAAACGCTTAACCGGACTGGAGCGCGAAAAAATTGAGGAAGAATACGCCGAACTGGTAAAGCTTATCACCTATTACCGTGAATTATTGGCGGATGTCCAAAAAATCATGCAAGTGATCAAAAAGGAAATGTTGGCGATTAAAGAGAAATTTAACGACCCGCGCCGCACGGAGATTGTGGCCGGTGAAGATGACTTCGCCGTGGAAGATTTAATCGCCGATGAAGATATTGTGGTTACCATTACCCATTTGGGTTATATCAAGCGTTTACCGGTAACCACCTACCGTAACCAGAAACGGGGCGGCCGGGGTATCACCGGTATTTCCACCAAGGAAGAGGACTTCGTGGAACATTTGTTTATCACCTCCACCCACCAAAATATCCTCTTCTTTACCAATCAGGGCCGGGTATATACCTTGAAAGGGCATGAAATTCCCGAAGCGGGACGGCAGGCGCGGGGGACGGCCATTATCAACCTGATTCAGGTCCAACCCGGAGAGCGCATTAATGCCGTAATTCCCATTAAAGAGTTTGATGCCAACCATTGTCTATTGATGGCTACCCGGGAAGGAGTTGTGAAAAAGACAATCCTTGAAGAGTATGGTTCGATTCGCCGGGGTGGACTTATCGGTATTACCTTGGATGAAAACGATGAATTAATTGGGGTCAAGTTGACCGACGGCAGCCAGGAAATAATTATGGTCACTCAAAACGGACAAGCCATCCGCTATCCGGAATCCGATGTCCGCGCCACCGGCCGGACAGCCCGAGGTGTTCGAGGAATTACCCTTGAACAAAACGACCAGGTCGTAGGGATGGATATTGTACGCGAGCGTTCCGATCTCTTTGTGATCGCCGAAGCCGGTATCGGGAAGCGCACCGATTTAAATGAATATCGGGTCCAATCCCGTGGTGGTAAGGGAATTAAGACCATGAAACTGACCAAAAAGAATGGGTTAATTGTCGGAGTTAAGGTCGTTTCCCAAAATGACGAGTTAATGGTAATTACCGCCGAAGGCATTGTTATCCGTACTAGTGTTGAAGCCATTTCACAGACTGGGAGAGATACTCAAGGCGTCAAGATAATGAAGTTGGATGATAAAGATCGTGTGGTGGCGCTGGCTCGGGTAATCGGAAACGGAAAAGATGATGATGATGAAATTGAGGCGGAATAATGGATACCTACTTTCTTGGGACCACTGATCTTAAAGTATCCGGTTTATGCTTCGGAACCTTACCCATGGGACCGCTTCAGGCCGGTTTAACGGCGGAGGCCGGCGGCGCCCTGATCTTGGAAGGGTTAACTCAAGGGATTAACTTTATTGACACGGCTGAAATCTATCAAACCTACCCTCATATCAAGTGGGCTCTGGAACGTTTCACGGGAAACTTGGTAATTGCTACCAAGTCAACCGCCACCACCTACCGGGAGATGAAAGAGTCGGTTGCCAAGTGTTTAACCGCTCTGAGCCGTGATCAGTTGGAAATTGTCCATCTCCATGCCGCCCGTGACTCCAATCCCTTGGTCAACCGGGCCGGCGCTCTGGAAGCATTACTGGAGTTGAAAAGTCAGGGTGTAATTCGGGCTATCGGGGTCGCTTGCCATTCAGTGCTCGGCATAACACAAGCGGCTTCGGACCCGCGGATTGATGTTGTTTTCCCCTTGATTAACCGGACCGGACTGGGAATTTTAGATGGTGGAGTGGCGGAGATGGCTAGCGCTATCGCTCTCGCCAAACTAAATAATAAGGGAATCTATGCCATGAAAGCCTTGGGCGGTGGTACCCTTTTGGATGACGTAGTTCGAAATATTCACTTTGTGCGGCGTGAGGTCGGAGTGCCGGTAGTGGCCATTGGTATCCTCCGCCCGATCGAGTTGGAGATGAACCTGGCCATTTTCGAGGACCGGCCGGTGGCCGAGGATACTTTGGCTCAAACCAAACAATACCGTAAAAAGGCCAAGGTAACTTTTTTGTGCAAAGGTTGCGGTAAATGTATCAATCTTTGTCACAATGACGCCATTTCGTTGGTTGAGAATAAAGCGGTAATCAACGAAACCAAGTGCCTGCTTTGCGGTTACTGCAGCCGAGAATGCCCGCAGTTTGCAATCCGGGTGATTTAGTTTATTACCATTATATTCATAGAAAATTTTCCTTTTTCAAGTGAATCGCACCTATACATCAGTTGAGTGTTCATTATCCATTTGATCATCATCTTTTATTGCCGGTTGCTTCTTTATCCTATTTCTTCCTTAAAAGGACGTTTCATTTGTCCTTCTCTATTGACCAAATTATATCCAAGTTTTTTATCTGAAAGACGCATCAATTTTGATGGATTGATTGCGACCATCGAGTCTCAATGTATCAAAGTTAATTTGTAAACAATAGTACTAAGGAGATTTGAATTAGTACTATTTTAACTCTAGTTTTAAATATTTAAATAAATTCATTCTTGTTAATTTAACTTCGTTAAATTTTATTAATTCATTGCCAACTTAATAAAAGACAATTATAATAGGTACATAAATATTATTAAGGTAATCATAAATATTTGGATACGATAGCCTTACGACTATAAAAAGTAGATGCATATAGCCCGAAACAATTAGTGGCCTGACAGTTTGGCCGGACGCTTTTTGCTTTCATAAATCCCTGAAAATTTTTCAAACTTAAACTATAGTTTAATTGACGAGGTAAAATATGAAATCAATCTGTTTGTTTAGTAGTTATTTTACTTAAAATAAAATCCCTTTTTATATCAAATTTTATTTAGAAGAACTCAATCGTCACTTTGACGAATTAGTCTTTATAACGAATGAAAAAGAATTGGATTTCCCGGAAATCGATTATCTGAAAAGTCAAGGGATTCGAATCGAGATGGTTTTAATGAGGGTCTCGATTTTGGAATGTGGTAAAATTCCTTTCTACTATCGAGGTGGAAAAACATACGCGAATTGGTTTGGTTAATGATTCGTGTGTTTTGTTTCGAAAGCTTGATCATTTTTTTCAGTGGGTTAATGAAAATGGTCTGGATTATTGCGGATTGGTTGATTCCAATGAAATTTCCTTATCATCTTCAATCCTATTTTTTAATCATAAATTCTCCAGCAATAATCAGTTTGCGTGATTAATTTTTAAAAAATGGAATAATACATAATAAAGATCAAATCATTTGTGTTTATGAAATTGGGTTGAGTGAATATATGATTCAAAAAGGGTACAAATTAGGGGCTCTTTTTAATTGTACTAAATATTCTAATAGGAATTTAAATGTTCTTGTTCATAAATTGTTGGAATTAGTCAAAGATGGTTTACCCCTAGTCAAGCGACAAACAGCCTTAAATTATTTTTTATTATTATAAAAATTTAAATTTCTTAATTGGTTGCCCATTGCCAGGAAAATCAAACATTTATTGGAGGAATCAAAAGAAAGCGTCCGTCGATTTACACACCCTTTTACAAGATTATTTTCCCGAAGCAAGTTATCGCAAGAGATTAGGAGGATGACCATGCCTAAAGTCAGTGTCTGTATGGCGGCTTACAATCATGAAAATTATGTTACTTACGCCGTTCAAAGTGTACTAGATCAGACGTTTCAAGATTGGGAGTTAATTATTACCGATGACGCTTCATCGGATCATACTGCTGAAAACATTCAACGTTTCAGCGATCCCCGGATTAAATTTTTCCGGTCGGAGCAAAACCAAGGGATTGCCGCTACCACCGCCAAATGTATCCATGAGTCGCAGGGTGAATATATTGCCATCCTTAATTCCGATGACGTATTTGTCCCGGTTAAACTTGAAAAACAAGTTCAACTCTTAAATGAGCGCCCGGAAGTGGCAGCGGTTTTCAGCCATACCTGGTTCATCAACCGCCAAGGTGGGGACTATAATAAATTGAATATCGGATTTTACTCCAACAAACGCAATATCTTCAACAAATCAAACCGCTCCCGGTGGGAATGGCTGAATTATTTTTTTTATCATCACAATACCCTATGTGATCCAAGTGTAATGGCCCGCCGGGAAGTTTACACCACCATTGCCCCTCCAGATGCCCGGTTTCCCATTGCCGGTGATTTTAACCGCTGGGTTCGGACCTGCTTACGCCATGAAATCCACATCATACCCGAAATATTGCTGAAATTCCGGATACACGGCAAAAACGCCAGCGGCAATTGGCTGGGGCCCCGGCCCAAAATTGATTGGGAACTGATGCTGATCCTCCGCAACTATTTAGAGATTACCGATCCCGAGGAACTCCGGCGCATTTTCCCCGAATCCTTGAACGGCCAAGTGTTGGATCCGGATATACTCCCGTATTACTTGGCGCAACTCGCCCTGAAAATACCATCGTTGGACTATCGTTTATTTGCAGTGGAGATATTGTCCAGCCTTTTAAGCGATCCAGGTAAAGCGATAAAAATTCAGCAAAAATACGGATTCAGTTACCGAGACTTCTGGAAACTCTATCGTTTGATTTAAACCAACGAATTATTATAATATTTATATAAAACTAATGGACTAATGGATTCATGCAACAATATACGAATCTAAGTGTATGATAGAAAGTCTTACTTGGATTGATAAATATTATTATTTGGAGAAAAAATATGAATGAATGGACCGGCAAAATTACTTTATCTTTTAATAAACATTTTAAACTCTATTGTATCATAATTGCCCTTCTTGCCGGTTTTAATTTATTCTTTAATTTGGGTCAGGATGCGGTTAAAGATTGGGACGAAGCCCGTCATGGTGTTACCGCATATGAAATGCTGCAAAATCGGATTACATAAAGCCAACATATATGGGAGAAACAGAATACTGGAATTTAAAGCCTCCATTAGGAATATGGTTGATTTCTTTCGCATATAAACTATTTGGATATAAAACTTTTGCATTACGGTTCTTTTCCGCTTTATCGGCTTTTCTCACAATATTATTAGCGGTATATTTTGCCCGAAGGCTTTTTACCCAGTGTAGCAGTCTTATCCGGTTTTATTTCAGCCACTTCATTTGCTGTTTTATTTGATCACGCGGGGCGTGCCGGCGATTTTGATTCAATGTTGGCATTACTAGTTATATTAGCTGTAATCAGTTTGTATAATATGGAAAATGATATTCGCTATTTTTACCTGAACGGGTTATGCATATCATTAGCGTTTTTATTAAAAAGTTTTGCTTCTTTTCAAATGATCGCAATAACCGCCGTCTATTTAATCGTCACCCGAAAATTTATGAAAATTAAACTTCGGGATTATCTTTGCTTTTTTGTCATCCTGATTATTCCAATATTCTTATGGGCAATAATGCGTTTTTATAGCGATGGTACTACCTTTTTTCAAAAAATGTTTTCTTATGATCTATTACAAAGAAGTACTACTGTACTTAAGGGACATAAGCATGATATCCTTTTTTATGTGTATAATATAATGGCCGGGACGTTTCCTTGAATTTTACTGCTATTTATCATCCCATTTTATAAACGCAAGTACTATAAAGGCGAAAAAAAGGGGCTTTTCAAATGGATGGAATGGGAAGATTTTAAGCAAAATCAATTAATTATTGTTTGGTTTTGTCTACCTCTCCTTATGTTTTCATTAAGCCAAACCAAATGTCACTGGTATGTTAAACCCCTCTATCCGGCATTATGTATCATTATTGGTTGGTTATTGGCTAGTGTAATTAAACCTTCCTTTCCCAAAAAGAAGTTTTTTACAATCTTGTTCCTTAGTTTCTTAGCGGTAAGTGAAGTTTTAATGGTGGGTGTCATGATTTTTAAAAAACATGAGGCTGGATTAGACCATCAGATTTTGACCCAATTAAATTCAAATTCATATCCAAAACACGCATCAATTTACGCAGTTAACTGGAGTCAATCCCAGATATTCATCGCTGAAGTTTTAAAGGGCTTAAAACCTTATTTTATTCCAGATATCATTACATTTATCAGTAGATCGAAAACAAATAATTTATTGTTGATACCGAATGATCTTTCAAATCAAAACTTTGCAACCCAATATCAATTAAAGATTATTAAAAAAACCAGGCATGGATACTGGTGCGAAAATGAGAGATCCACTTTCCCGCGTTTTTTGCGTATTAAGCTGGAAAATATAATTGGCGATTTATTGCGACCAGTATGTGGCAACATCGAGCTACCACAGAATAATCTGGCAATCCAGAATTAATTTCCGCAAAGTATGTGATCTTTCGTGAAAATTACTCCCGATTGCGGGTCGAACCTTTAATCAACGAAGTGATCATGGCCATAAATGCAAATATTGCTCCAACCAAATAAGTAATATGAAGCGCTCCCGTAAATGCGGTTTCTTCAAGCTTCAGCCCGGAAAGCCCCTTGGCTTTCCACATGTTTTTCAACCAATTATGGCTGGATGTAAAAAGAGCGCCGGATATAGCCACTCCCAAAACCATTCCGATATTCCTCATGGTGGCCAACATTCCAGAGGCGACCCCCCGTTTTGAATCGGGCACCGACCCCATAATGGCGCTATTATTAGGAGTTTGAAACAGTCCGATTCCCAATCCGACCACAGTCAAACCAGCTATCAAAAATAAATACGGTGAATCAGCCTTGAGGTAACTTAGGAGCCACATTCCGGCGGCTATAATCGCCATACCCGCCGAGCTGATATACCGGCTGTCCATCCGATCCGATAAAGTTCCACTGATTGGAGCCACAATCATCATGGTAAACGGCATCGGCAAGTATAAAAGTCCGGCATGCTCCGGGGAAAGGCCGCGCAGTCTTTGGAGATAAAATGGAATAAGTAAAATGATGGTATATTGCGCCATATAATTTAACAGCGCCGAAATATTACTCATCGAGAACAGCCGGTTTTGAAACAAGGCAATATCAAACATCGGATACTTGATGTTTTTTTCCCAGAATACAAAACCAACCATTAAAAGCGCTCCGATTAAGATTGACGTTAATAAAAACGAATTCTTCCAACCATATTGTTCTATCAAGCTTAATGGTAATAAAATACAAATTAAGGCAAAGAAAATAATCGCCGCACCGATGGAATCAAAGGGTTGTTCCGACCGTTCCTTATTCTGAGGAATGGTTTTTTCGGCCAATAAAATTCCACCCAACCCAATGGGGATATTGATAAAAAAGATATTTTGCCACCCGAAAGCCGCGGCCAGAAATCCCCCAAGTACCGGTCCTGTGGTTAAAGCCACGGCTACTGATATGGCGATAACACTCAATCCTTTACCCCGTTCACCAGGCGGGACCGTATCCGTAACAATCGCTGGCCCCATCGCCATTTGCATTCCCGCCCCAATCGCCTGAATTCCTCTAAAAATAATTAATAACCGTACCGAAGAGGCCATTCCACAAAGTAACGAACCGATCATGAAGATAATAAACCCGGTAATATAAATTTTTTTATGCCCGTACATATCGCCCAGCCGTCCGTATGCCAATAATAAACTACTAATCACAAGAAGGTAGGACATAATAGCCCATTCAAGGATTGATAGCGAGGTATGAAAATATGTACCAATACTGGGAAGCACCATATTGATAGCACTGGCATCCAGAGCCGACATGAAGGTTCCAATCGCAACCGCTAATAAAATCGCCCTTTTTCGTTGAAAAAATCCCATAATTAAACCTCCGTAAAATTCAAACGCCAAATATTATTTCTCAAAATTATATCATATTCAAGCGTAGCTTTAATTAAATATTATCAACCACAAGTATGAATGCCGACTCAAGTAGATTTTTCTAAAATAAACCCGACTCATCCATCATTTCCTTTAATGATTAAATGATACAATGGCTAATCTATGTTTAATTAGCCCAGCTAACAATTATTCGAACAATAAACACCGAATAATTGAGTTGTTATCTGTATGAAACGAATGAAAACCGTCAAACTTTCGCTAATTTTTATCGCGGCTAAAGTGCGTATCATTTGAAAAGTTGGCTTGATCGCACAATTCCAAACAGAACGTTCATCATAATTTACAATCCCGAATAAACTCAACCAATTGTTTTTCGTGCAAACCAACACCCAATATACCGTCCAACCGTTTTGAAACCACACCATTTTCAAAAAAAAGAACGGTAGGTATTACATTCACTTTGTATTTATCGGCAATCATTTCCTGATCATCCCGGACCATAAAGCATCGATTCGTCAATTCCTGGGTTATTCTTACAAATACGGGCAGGAATCGTACGCAAAAGGGGCACCATGAGGCGTAAATAAGGGCAATAAAACGATCCCCGGCCTTGAGTACCTCATCAAAACTCACTTCATTAATGATTGGAATGGATTGTTCGCTTTTATCCATCGGGTTTCTCTCAACGCTCCTTTAATACTTCCATGATAGGATTTATTTTTATAATTTCATGATTACCGAGTTTAGTATTCTCCAATTATACCCGATTTACCGAATTTGTGAAAATTCATTGATTATGCGTAAGTAGATGTCATAATCCGAAGAATTTTTTCGTAAGAACCATTTATAACTATGGCCGAGTCAATACACGCTGCTTGACATCTAACCAAAAAAGCATATAAAATAAACGTAAAAGTCAGCAGTAGTCTACCTTTATTTCGAAACCTTTATATAAAAAGTATTCCTTCTTGAATATGAATTTTTAAATGCCTTTTGACGAAAGGAAAATCAATGATGAAACGGATCTTATGCTATGGAGATTCCAACACCTGGGGTTATGATCCGGTGGGAAAGGAGCGTTTTGCTCCGGACAAACGCTGGCCTGGGGTGCTGGGTATGATTTTGGGCAATGAGTTTTGCATCATCGAAGAAGGCCTCGGAGGCCGGACCACGGTCTGGGACGACCCCATCGAGGGTTATAAAAACGGACGGGATTATCTCATCCCGTGTCTCGAAACTCACCGTCCACTCGATCTGGTAATACTTATGCTCGGTACCAACGACCTCAAGAAACGCTTTAGTCTTTCGGCGTATGATGTAGCCCAAGGGGTAGCCGTACTGATTAAAATAATTCAAGACAGTATCGCGGGGCCGAACTGGCAAGGTCCACCCGTGCTGCTCCTGGCTCCGCCACCCATTGCCAACCTAACTGAACTTACGGAATTGTTTGAAGGCGCGGAAAGCAAGTCCCTAAAATTACCGGAACATTATCAGCGAATTTCCCAACAGTTGAGATGCGCTTTTTTGGATACAGGCACGGTAATCACTTCCAGCCCCTCGGACGGAATTCACTTGGAGGAAGCCGAACATCTTAAATTGGGGCAAGCCGTGTCCATGAAAGTCAAGGAAATTTTGGCATTGAATTAAAATAAGGTCTAAATCTGGTGTATATTAAGAACGTTCCATTTCCAGTAAATATTTTTTTATATCAAGGCCTTGCTTTCCCATATAGCCGGTCAACGCGCCATCTTTGCCGATGACCCGATGGCATGGAATAAAAATCGGCAACGGATTACGACGATTGGCCTGTCCAATGGCCCGGCAACTTTTAGGCCGTCCGATGGCTTGGGCTATCTCCTCGTAGCTGCGTGTTTCCCCAAACGGGATCCGCAGTAATTCTTGCCAGACTTGTTGCGAGAACGGCGTCCCCTGGATCGACAGCGGTACATTAAACCTGCCTCTATTCCCGTGAAAATACTCATCGAGCTCTACAATGGCTTGACGGCAATACATTTTGTCCCGCCGGATTTCTCCCAATTTCGAATTATAATTATTCCACTGTTCCAGTGTCATAGTAACTCCGATTGCTCCTACCCGATCCATGATAATATGAATCACGCCAAACGGAGCTTGATAACTGTCATATACGAATTGCATCAGCGCCTCCTGGGTCGTTGTGATATTTTCGGGAACGGTATTTTTCTGGTGCAGCCCTTGTAATCATCTGAAAATACAGTCTAAAAAATTGATAGGATTTGAAAATAACGGTGTGATTTAATTTCACGTTTTGGAACGCCACTCTTCCCAAACCTCCGGACGGTACCCGAGAGTAGCCTTGGAACCATTGCGAACAATTGGTGTTTTTAAAAGCAGGGGATCATTGAGCAGTTCCTCTTCCACGTTATGAACCAAGTATTTTAGATTTCGTTTTTGATACTGCTTACCCGCGGTATCGATCATGGCTTCCAACCCCACCGCTGTCTTAATGCTGTTCAACTCACCTTTACTTAATCCCTTCTCACACAAATTGATAAACTGAAAAGGAATTGCCCGTTCTTTAAAATACCGTTCCGCCTTACGGGTATCCTGGCAATTTTTAACGCCGAAGATTTGAATATTCATCGTTTACCCCGATCCTTATGAACAATTTCCTCAATTGCTTCCGTATTTATTTCCGTCATGGTCCCGATTCCCAGTGGTTTTTCTGATACCAATCCCAATTTTAAGTAAATGGACTGGACGGATTGCTGGAATTTATTAATTTGGCTCGAGAATATTAGAGCTCCAGCCAGGCAAATTAATCCACCAATCCGTAAAGCGGCCGGAGTTCCAAAAAAATCAGCCATACCGCCGATAAACAAGCTTCCAAACGGCGCCATTCCCAGAAAAGCCATCACATAAATACTCATAACCCGTCCCCGTTTATTTTCATCGACAATGGTCTGGATAATGGTATTGGAAGACGCTGACTGGGCAATCATCCCATAACCAGTGATAAATAACAGTGGTAACGCCACCGGAAGCGATTTGGCAAAAGAAAAGCTCACCAAGCCAAGTCCGAAAACTCCAGCCCCAAGTGGAATATATCGTTCCAAACCGGCCACCTTTTTTCGGGAGGCCAGGGATAAAGCGCCAACAAGCGCTCCTATTCCAACTGCCCCTAATAAAAATCCTTGTGTATCCGGCCCACTGCGTAAGACTTCTTTCACAAAAACCGGCATGACTACGATATATGACATCCCCGCTAGACTAGTTAAGCTTATCAATAATATGATTGAACGAATCGGAGCGAAGGAAAACACATATTTAAATCCATCCTTTAATTCTTGCAGCAAATGCTGTTCTTGTTTCTGATATGCCATCGGTTTGATCCTCATTAACAGCAAAGCCCAAATTACCGCAATATAGCTAATTCCGTTTATTAAGAAACATATCCCTTCTCCGATAAGCCCCACCAAGATTCCCGCAACCGATGGACCCAGCATCCGGGCAATATTAAATATAGTCGAGTTTAAAGCAATGGCGTTGGCCAGGTCCTCGCGCTCGTCAACCATATCCACCACAAATGATTGGCGCACCGGAGCGTCAAAAGAATTCACCAATCCCAAGAAAAGGCTGAGACCGATGAGCCAGGCTATATTGATGATTCCGGTTAACACTAAAAACGACATTACGAATGCCTGTAACATCAATAATGCTTGTGTAAGGATCAAAATCCGGTGCCTGTTCCATCGGTCGGCCAATACTCCAGCCAAGGGCGTAATCAAAAAAGTGGGAATTTGCCCGGTAAAACCGATGACGCCAAGCAAAAACGGCGATCGGGTGATCCGGTACGCCAGCCAGCTCATGGCCAGTTGTTGAATCCAGGTCCCGATAAGCGAAACGATTTGTCCCCCGAAGAAAAGCCGGTAATTCTGGTGGCGTAGGGCCCGAAGAATATTAGAACCATTACGTTGATTGCTTGGTTGAGATGCCATTACCTGAAACCCCCGGGTTATCATTGAAGTTTTCTTATCGAAAATAGCAGATTTTAAAATATTTAAAAATTATTAACAAAATATATCGAGTAAAAAGGAAAATGTGGTTTTTAGACCGAATATTCAAACGATATATTATTTCGAAAGGATGATACCTTTGGAGCGAAAATGGCTCGCTGCATACGAACCAGGAATTTCGGACCACCTGGAATACCCTAGAATTACTCTTCCCGAAGTTCTGCGAAATATCTCGCAAAAATTCCCAAACAATACCGCTATGGTTTATCTGGACCACTTATGGTCATATCGAGAACTGAATACTTTAGTTTCCCAAATGTCCAATCTGTTAATCAGTTTATCAATAAAACCCGGTGATCGGGTAGGAATTCACCTGGTAAATTCGCCCCAATTTGTCATCGCCTATTATGGACTGTTACGCGCCGGGGCTATTGCCGTACCGATTAATCCCAACTCCAGCGGTGATGATTTCCAGTTCATCGTGAAAAACAGTGGTTTAAAATTACTGGTTACCAGTTGCCATTCTTTATTGAATATTCAGCCGAAAACTTGCAATACTGTGAAAATATTAGTCACCGATCCCTATAATGTTTTCAATTCTAATCAAACCTATTTATTGGACCATTCAGCGGATGTCATTCGCCTGGAGCAAGTTCTCTTTTCTCAGCTTGACTCCGACCCCGGTTTAGTGGTAGACCCCGATGCATATGCCAATCTCCAATATACCGGGGGAACCACCGGACGGTCTAAAGGTGCTATCTTGAGCCACTATAATTTGGTTGCTAACGCCCTTCAAGTCCGTCATTGGTTTAAAAATGTATATCTGGACGGTGAAGGCCGTTTTCTCTGCGTTATTCCATTTTATCACATCTATGGAATGACTACCACCATGAACTTTGTATTGGTCAGTGGTTCGACGATGCTGATTCACCATAAGTTCGAGCTTCCCGAACTGGTTCATACCATTGAGAAATATAAACCAAACTTGTTCATGGCTGTCCCCGCAATGTACGGCGCGTTTGTCATGCGCCAGGAACACCCCGATATGCGTTCCATTAAAGCCTGTATGAGCGGCTCGGCCCCTTTGCCACTGGCGATCCAGCAAAAATTCGAACAACTTTCCGGGGGCAAACTGGTGGAAGGGTACGGCCTGACGGAGGCTTCTCCGGTGGTAAGCTGTAATCCGATTTATGGTATCGCAAAAAATGGCAGTATTGGCCTGCCATTGCCGGATACGGAAGTTATGCTGGTTAACCCGGCCACCGGCGCCGAAATTGTCACACCTGGTGAAGTCGGGGAATTGTTGGTCAAAGGTCCGCAAGTAATGCATGGTTATTGGGAGCAACCCGAAGAAACAGCATTAACGCTTAAAAATGGTTGGCTGCATACGGGTGATTTGGTTCGGATGGATGAAGCAGGTTATATTTATATTGCCGACCGGCTCAAAGACATGATTATCAGTGGCGGTGAAAAAATCTACCCCAGGGAAGTCGAGGATTTACTTTACACTCATCCGGCGGTTAAAGAAACGGCTGTGGTTGGAGTCACTCATCCGCTCAGAGGGGAAATACCCTCGGCTTTTGTTGTTCTAAAAGAAGGTTGCACGGTGGATGAACGGGAATTAAAACGTTTCTGCGCCAAACACTTGACCAAATACAAAGTGCCTCATTCTTTCAAATTTGTGGAAGAGCTTCCCCGTAGTGCGGTAGGGAAGATATTGAAATCAGTTTTGCGGGAATCTGCCAAAGAATTAGAACCAATATTCCTATAAACGGTGTAAAAATCAAATTCTACGGTTAAACACGATCATCGGCACCAAATTTTAGATTATTGGATAATCGGCTTTCATCATAAAAAAATGAAGGCCGATTATTATCTTATCAAGTAACACTTGATTGATAATCCATTTTTTGAATCCAGCTTGGTATTAGGTGCCGAGGGCGAATCCTTTACGAGGAGTCACTATAAGGAAATATCTTTAATAATTGGAGGATTTTCTTGCGCTCCTTAGAAATATGTAATAATCCCGGACTATGTTTAAGTATTGAGACTATCTATAATGTACTTTAAAATCAATAAAATATTCAACATATAGCTAAAACTCCTTGTTAGGGCGGCCCTTTTGGAGGCTATTCAATGTGTAAAATACCTGGCCCATTCCAGCGTTTATTATTCGGTTCAGCCGCAGAAACCACCGGTTGCGACCATCTGGATAAGCTGAACCAAAACATTCGAACCAACATTCTCCATGGAATTTTCAACGTTGCTACTTTAGACATGGTGAATCCCTTTATTGGAATTTTCGCAATGAAATTGGGAGCATCCAAACTCCATATAGCCTTGCTATCATCCGCCCCCGCCGCCGTTAGTCTTTTGGCAATGATTCCCGGTGCAAGTCTCATCGATCGTCAGTCCCGGCAAAAACGCCTTACATTCTTCTTCATGCTGGCTCACCGGGTATTCTTTCTGGCTATTGCCTGTATCCCCTTTTTTCAACCAACGTTACGGGCGACAGTTTTTGTGGCCGTTATTGGGTTGATGAACTTTCCCGGGGCCATCGGCAATATCGCCTGGCAGTCGCTAATTTCTAAAATTATTCCGCCGGAGCGGCGGGCCGAAGCCTTTGCCTGTAGAAACCGGGCCATGAATCTAATTGGCACAATTTTGGCATTGATCGCGGGCTTCTTATTAGACCGAACGGCTTTCCCCATTGGTTATCAGGTAGTTTTCACCATTGCTTTTTTATTAGCGCTGGTCGAACTCCGAATTTTTAACCAGCTTGACGAAGATGCCGCACCAATCAATTCATCCCATATGGCGACGCGGCCGTCCGGAAATGGCGTACCGGTACAATGCACTTCTCCCGGATTCTCCGGGATCTTTCAAGAAAATCGGTTTGTCCGGTATACGCTGGCCTCTGTCCTGTTTTATTTTTCCTGGCAGATAGCCTGGCCGCTATTTAGCTGGTATCAGGTGAAAGTACTGGGGGCTAATAATTTCTGGGTTAGTTTATTGAGTTTAATGAGTACAGGCGGCTCCTTAATGGGATATGGTTTTTGGGTGCGGGTTTTGAACCGGCATGGCAATTTAAAAACCTTGTTTTACTCCACATTGCTCATCTTTATCGTTCCACTGGCTTATGCCTTTTCGAATAGCCTTTGGGTGGTAGTAGTTTTCAATCTGGTCACTGGAGCCATCTTTTCCGGCGTCAATCTGGCGCTATTCAATGCATTGTTGGAAGTAACTCCGGATTCCCGCAAAACATCCTTTATCGCTTATTACAACACCTGTATCACCATGGCCTCGATTATTGCCCCCATCGCCGGGGTCGGCCTGCTGAATATCATGAACTTCCAATGGGCGTTTATTACTTGCGCGCTGTTGCGAATCCTGGGTAGCTTCTGTTTCTTAGTCGTTAACAGGCTGGAGGAACGGACCCGGCCCATTGTTTAAAAACATCCATCATTGCTTATATTGATTTATGATCGTCAAACGCAACCTGATCAAACAAAATTTTCTTTGCTGGTCAAGGAATTTCCAGGAACTGTTGGGTAATCATCGGGCTCCACTCTTCCGCTTAAATTACCCGGACCATTTCCGTGAAAGTTTTGCGGTGTCTTCGGGGATATAACGTTTTGGACTCATCGAAATAACCGAAAGCGATGAGCATCACTACTTCTTTTTCCCCATCGATCTTAAATTCCTTTTTTATCCCTTCAAAGTCAATCCCGCTCATGGGATGTGAATCTACTCCATAATATTTGGCGGCATACATAATGGAGGCCGCCAGTAAACTTGCATTACTTTCTGCAAATTTAATCTTTCGTTCCAGAGTTGAACCATATAAGGTTTTCGCAAATTCCTGGGTGCTTGCCAATTTCTCCGGATTGCCCAACATCTGCCCTAACTCCCCCCAAACCGGGTTGTTTTTATCATATCCAGCTCGATCTCCAATCACAATCAGCGTCACCGGCGCATCCAGAATCTTTTGCTGGTTGTTGGCCAGAGGATATAACCGTTCTTTAGCTTGATTCGACTTAATCGCAATCAATTCCCAAGGCTGAAGGTTAAATGCCGACGGGGCTGTCGCCGCCAAATTGATGATATCCTCCAAGACCTTATCTTCCAAAGTCTTTCGGGTATCAAAAAAGTTTACCGACCGTCTTGCTTTGAAGACGTGTTTTAAATCCTGCATACGACTCATCTCCTGTTTTTTATTATCCTAAATATTTTAACCGTCTCCTCAACAGCCACTTTTATTATATTAAATTTTAATATAGTTAATTAATTTTGTCAAATAATTTTCCGGGTTTAATTATTTTTATGGATAAATATGCCGAAACATAATATTGAGCCATAAAATTGGCGTTTGTTTTCGAGACTCAGTGGCAATAGCATTTCCAAATAACTTTGGCAAAAAACGGGGGAATAAAATATGATTCACAAAACAATCAGGGTTCTATGGTCATTCCTATTAATAGCCGTGATAACATTTACTACAGGAGATGCTATATCGGTCAATCCAGTAGTTACCCCCACAAAATTAATACCCAGGGAGACTATCAATATAACCGCCCCTGTTAAATCTTATGACGAATTAACGAATGTATTATCCGATTCCTTAAATAGTGTTTGCGAAAACTTAACTTTATCGCTCAAAAACACAAATAAATGGTTTAACCAGCAACAGTTTGACAAATGTTTTAACCTGGCTGTCTCAAGGTCAGTGCTAACCGGTCCGTTTTATAACGGATATAAATATTCCTATACCACCGGAAATACCTTGTTTATCAAGATGGATATTAATATTAATTACCGATTCCCCAGAAAAACACTGCTCCGATATCTTTCTGAAACTGAAAACAAAGCGGCTTGGATCATTAATACCGTGATCACACCCGATATGAATGATTACCTGAAAGAAATCGCCTTACACGATTATATCGTCAACCATGCCTGCTATGACGACATTAATTTTCAAAACAATACCGTACCGAATGAATCATACACACCTTATGGTATATTAATCAAGGGTACCGGGGTGTGCGAGGGTTACGCGCATACCATGAAATTGTTGTTAAATAAAGCGGGCGTTGAGTGCATTTTAGTTTACGGCAAAGCCGATGGTGAAGAGCATGCCTGGAATATCGTAAAAATTGACAATCAATATTATCATTTGGATGCAACTTGGGATGACCCGGCTGGAGTAGACCGGTCCACTTATTATTATTTTAATCTGAGTGATAAAATGATTGCGGTAAATCATAACTGGGATAAAGACCTTTATCCCCAATGTACCTCGACCAAACATAACTATTACCGGATCAACGATTTATGGGTTGAAAACATGACGGAATGCCAAAAACGGATTGAAAACGCACTCGCAAATCACGAAGAACGGATTAATTTAAAAGTGTCGGGTTCTTCGCCGCCGTCCTTCAAAAAAGCACTTCAATCAATATCAGCCAAAATGAACTTCGTAGGCCAGTATACCTATTCCTATGATGAAGCGTTAGGGATTATGGAAATTGAATTCATGTATTCCGAATAAAAGAGCGGTGTGTACCCTTAAATTTAAAGGTTTTCACACCGCTTTTATTCCAGTCATATATTTTTATGGATTTACGCTTTACCTAACACCGCGATCACTGTATTTTGCTCAGCCATTAACGAAAGTGGAATCAAGTTACCTTCACATTTCTGCCCGTTGATGGTCAGGCTGGACACCCCTCGGCTTACCTTATCGGGGTTTTTGATGACGATATGAAAGGTCTTACCCCGGAACTCCCGGGTAACTTCATATTGATCCCAATCCGGCGGAATGCAGGGGTCAATCACCAGCCCGTCATAATCGGATCGGACCCCCAAAATAAATTGAGTTGCCGCCACAAAACTCCAGGAAGCGGTACCTGTTAACCAGGAATTGCGAGCCCGGCCGAAATGATACGGGTGCTCCTTGCCGGTAATGAATTGAGAATAAACGTAAGGCTCCATTGTGTATAAATCAGCGCTATCATTTTTGGCGGCCGGTAAAAATGAAAGATAATACCGGTACGCCTGGTCGCCTCTTCCTAGCATAGCTTCGGCGATGACTGCCCAGGTATTGGCATGGCAGAAAATGGCCGCGTTTTCTTTTAAACCAGTGGGAAAATTGGTAATATAACCAATTTCCGGGTCATATTCCCGATAAGCGGGATAGTTTTTGACGATCCCGTGTTCCGTGGCCAGAAATTTCTGTAGGCTGTCCATAGCCTTCTTACCCTTGTCCAAACCGGCTGCTTGGGAGACTACCGCCCAGGTTTGGCTGTTAATAAAAATTTTCGACTGCTCACTTTCATGGGACCCTAATTTACGGCCGCTATCGAGGAAGCCCCGTACGAACCACTCCCCATCCCAGGCAAACTTGTCCAAATTTTCTTTAATCTCCAGCTGGTAAGCCAGAAAATGCGCCGCATCCTGTTCTTGTCCATACCGCTTGGCAAGAACGATAAATTCCTCCAAGGCGCGATAGTACAAAAATGTGCTCCAGGTGCTTTCGCCCTTCCCTTTCAAATTAATACAGTCATTCCAATCGGCGGCCAATCCAAGCAGCAAACCATGGGGTCCTTTCTTTCCCCAAGAGAACTCCAGGGCTTGCTTCAGATGGCTGTAAACGGTTCCCTCTCCCTGATCGGCGTAAGGGACTGTTGTTTTCAGAAAATCCATATCTCCAGTTTCCTTAATGTAAGCCGGTATTGCTAATAATAGCCAAAGATGATCGTCGGAGTAAATTTTTTCAGGCAAGGGTATGTTGTGAGCCCCTTGCTGCCAGGTGAGAGGCTGAAAGTTATGCATGGCGCAACCTTCGGAGAGCTGCCCTTTGAGCAAATCAATGAGTTTGGCACGGACTTGGACTGGAATGGAATGAACCACTCCCAAGGTATCCTGGTTGGTATCACGGTAACCCAAACCATCTCTACCCCCCGCCTCATTAAACGAGGCCGAACGGGACCAGTTGAACGTGGTATGACATTGATACTGGTTCCAGAGATTGATCATCGTGTTCATTTCGTTCGAAGGAGTTTTACAAGTGAATTTTACCAACCTCTGGTTCCAATAAGTTTGAACCCGTTCAAATTCTTCGGCGACTTTCTCGCGATCCGAATAAATTCGGCGGCATTCGGCTCCGAATGTACCGGCGTCACCGATGCCGATAACAAATAAAGCATACTTCTTTTCACCCGGCTTTAAGGTTACCCGGTTATGCAAAGCGGCGCAGGGATTTCCCCCGTAGGCGATGGAATTAGAACAACGTCCCGTTTCAACTGCCACAGGGGTTCCTTCATGATGATAATCCCCAATAAAACATTCGCGGTCGGTATCAAAACTCTCTACCGGCAAAGTTGAGGTCATGAACGCCCTGGGGTCATCGGGAGGCAAATAACTCATTTGATAATCAATGATTCCGTCTTGATAATTCATCCGGCAAGTATATAAGATATACTGGAAATTGGATAAATCTTGATCCATCTTCCAAAAACACCATTCGGCATATGAAAAAACAGATAACTTCCGTTCCCGGTCCGATTTATTTTCCAGTTCAACTTCCCAAAACTCAATGGGTTTATCAATCGGGACAAACATTCGAAGATTTGAGGATATCCCCCGATAATCGCTTTCAAAAACCGTATAACCAAGACCGTGACGGCAAACACTCCGATATTGTTCCAGCGGTTTCCCCACCGGCTGCCAGGAAGCCGACCAGTAATCCCCGTCCTCATCATCCCGGATATAAACGTACCGCCCTGGCCGATCCATTGGAATACTGTTGAAACGAAAACGCAACATTCGCCCGGATTGAGGGGATTTATAAAAAGAATACCCACTGGCGTTATTCGAAATGATCGATGCATAAGTATCCGTTCCCAAATAATTAATCCATGACATGGGCGTCTTTGGATTATCAATCACATACTCCCGTTTGGAGTCATCAAAATATCCGTATCTCATTCAAACGCTCCTTATAGTTACGTTTATTTATTACTTTTTCAAGCCACATATATCAATATTACATAAATTCATCCATCTGTCAACTTTTAACTTGATATGGTTTCGATTTCCCGGATAGTTAAGATACTTTACTATTCGCCGGAATCTTTCGAATAAACTGTAGCCAATATGGTGTTTACCCATTGCCGGCGCATTCCAACATAACCCGCCTCACTGGGGTGAACCCCATCCGGAGAGAGCAGATCGGGATTGTTTTTAAAGAAAACCCAGAGATCCGGGCCATGAATGATTTGGGGATATGCGGCATATAAATCAAATATCTTCTGATTCATCACCAGGCCAGTGTTTTGAATATTCGGCTGTTTACTGCTCCAAGGGATGGTCGGGATTACCGGAATCTTACCAGCGGCAATCACCGTGTCCACCATTGTTTTCATGTTCCAGTAATATATAACGGGATCTACCGCGCGCCAGGCATCATTGGTCCCGTAAGAAAGCCCCACATATGTCCCCGGGAAGATGTTTAGCCACGTTTTGATATGCCGAACTCCATCTTCACTCACTAGTCCACCAATCCCGCCGCATTCAGCCACCGGGAAATAGGCCGGATTACCGGCATTGATCATCTGGGCAAAGGTTCCGGTACCGCCACTTACAATGCGCGGATTAATCTCCATACCGGCAGCGGTTATGGAATCCCCGTAAAAAATCCAGTCATCCAGAACACTGCCTCGGTTTCCATCATGGACGTCAAGATTGATGCTTACATTTTTATCCCAATTCAAACCGTCAATGGCAGTAACATTCATTCGGAGCCAATTGTACCGGGAAAAATCAAGCAGATGCAGGCGTGAATGATATCTATTGCCGGTTATGGCGGCCAGAGTATTCCAACCGGAAGCGGGTACTTCCTTGGTGCCCCCCACCGCTTTATTCCCCTCAATCGTATAGGAATCCACATTTTGGTATACATCACTGCCCACCAGAGAATGATCATAGTCCCTGGCGCCCTCGGCATACCAAACTGCAATAATTCGGCCCCGTTGCGCCGCTGGTACTCCCGATAAATCATAAGCGATCCAACCCGGAACCCGGCCCACCCATGTGGTGAAATAATTCGAATCATTGGCCAGAGCCGCCGAACCGGATTGGGTTGAGTCAAAAACCGGGGCATTTCGGCTAATTACCGGTCCCGGACTCTTTGCTAAACTGATCTCACCATTCTCAAGGATGGCTTCATATTGGATGATCTTGGCCATAACCGGATATACCTTTGAAGTTTGTCCTTGAGTAACCAGGCAATAACTCCAATCTTTCGGCACCTGGGTCTTAAGGGTCAACCGGATTCCAGGGGAGGTAACGGATGATATTTTTAATTGCAGGCGAATTTGGGCGGGATTCGCCGCCAATGCGGTGATTTTAATTTTACCACTCTCTTTGCCTTTCACGATAATGGTTTTACCAGTTGCTCTAGACGGCTTGCGTACACAGCAAAATGATTCCGAAACAAACCAAAATAATCCTGCGCTTCATTTGAGGAACCTCACTTTGCTTGGATTTTATAAAATGTATCCCTTTCATCCCCAGAAAAACATCCTTCATAATCATATATCTATTTTAACAAAAAATACTTATATCTCCAACCACCACTCCCCTAATTTGGCACACCCGCTTTGAGTTGATGGAAAATTAATTTTTTATGTTCTCAAAAAGTTTATCAGGTACTCCTACGATTATCATTACTTGGAATGTCTATCATTCAATAAAAAAACCGGATCCCATGATAAGATCCGGTAAGTTATTGATCAACAATTATTTATCTTTAGCGCCGGCCGTACATTCTTTTGGCTTTGGGGTTACCCAACACTTCGGCTAAAATAATTCCTTGAATCAAATTGTCTTGATTGAGTTCCAACAAACATTCCAAGCGATTGGATGAATTCAACTCAGTTGCTTCCTTAGGCTCATCCGGGGAAGATACTTGCTGCGCCGGAGCTTCAACATCGATAACCGGCTCCGGACTGACTTTCGATATCTTTTTCACTTTTTTCGGCGTTTCCGCGCCTTGATTCAGAAGTTCCCAAAAAATATCTATTTCTTTTCACCTCCGGGAGCCGGAGCGTCCGGTTTCCCAATATTCGAGATAGCGCCCCGCATCTGGGTATCCGCGATTACGTTCTGCATATTATAATAATCCATAACCCCCAGTTTTCCTTCTCGTAAAGCGGATGCCATGGCTTTCGGCACTTCAGCCTCAGCTTCAACAACCTTCGCTCTCATTTCCTGAACTGCAGCTTTCATTTCTTGCTCTTTGGCAACAGCCATCGCCCTTCTCTCCTCAGCTTTCGCCTGCGCAATTCGCTTATCAGCTTCCGCTTGGTCGGTCTGTAGTTGAGCGCCGATATTGCGGCCTACATCCACATCTGCAATATCAATGGAGAGAATTTCAAAGGCGGTTCCGGCATCGAGTCCTTTGCTTAAAACAGTCTTGGAGATGGAATCGGGATTTTCCAAGACGCTTTTATGGGTTAAAGCAGAGCCGACAGTTGTGACAATACCTTCTCCAATACGGGCAATAACCGTCTCTTCACCTGCGCCTCCCACCAAACGGTCGATGTTAGCGCGAACCGTAACCCGGGCTTTGGCTCTTAATTCGATTCCATCTTTCGCAATCGCCGCTACAATAGGAGTCTCAATAACTTTAGGATTGACACTCATCTGTACCGCTTCCAACACATTACGCCCCGCCAGATCGATGGCAGCCGCGCGTTCAAACTCCAGGGGAATATTGGCTCGTTGGGCGGCGATCAAAGCATTGATGACCCGATCAACGTTTCCTCCTGCCAGGTAGTGAGCTTCAAGTTGGTTACTGGATACATTCAAGCCGGCTTTGTTTGACTTAATTAATGGATTGACAATACTTGAAGGCACTACTCTGCGGAGACGCATTCCAATCAGATTAACGATACTAATTCGAACTCCCGCTGCAAATGCGGATATCCAAAGACCGATAGGGACGAAACTGAAAAAAATCGAAAAAAATACGAAAACCAGGATAATTCCGACAATAATAACGATTAAGTCCATGATAAAACTCCCTTCTTTACGTTGGAATTTACTGAACCACGACCCGTCTTCCTTCAACCTTAATCACTCGAACAGTGGCTCCTTTTGGAATAAACTCAGCATCTGAAACAACATCCATTTTTACCCCTTCTATCTCCGCTGTTCCAGCAGGTCTCATTATAGTAACAGTAACTCCCTGTTTACCGAGTAAATAACTGAGGTCTTCCGTTCCGCTATATCCGGCTTCTTTTTTTAGAGTGCTGGATAACACCAGCGTCTTTGAAAGACGCCCTTTCGTAGCGGATCGCAAAGTGATGATGAGCGCGATACCCAGAATACACAAAATAATTACAATCAGTACCAGTGCTTCTTGAATATTTTTTGCAGTTATGGCGATTCCAAAGATTAAAAGAACGAATCCTAAAAATCCGGGCGCTCCAAATCCGGGAATAAACATCTCAAAGATCATCAGGATTAATCCAAAAATAAAACAGAGCGCCGCAATCCAACCCATATTTATGAATAAACCGGTAAAGTCCATCATCGTCCCTCCTTTTCATAAAAATGTTTCTCAGTATTCATAAATATCATATTGCTCTTCAGACTCGATTGCAAGGGGAACAAAAAATTATCCGGTTTTAGTCAACGATAAAGTTTCAGTTCCTATATATGTAACGTATAAACGGTTTTTCTGTTTCACTATATAATATTATTGACATGAATGTCAAACCATCTTCCACTTCTTTACAATATTTACTGATGAAAGAAGGAAAACTGCAAAAAATATTGAAATTTAAACTATGAATATGAATCGAAATGCTGCACAGGCGGAAAGGTGGAACCCAAATGGCGGAGTGGTGGCACAGTATCCCTGTTTTTGAAAAAATATTTTGGTATTTTGCGGTTCCGTTTACCATTATTCTTTCATTCCAGCTTGTTTTAACTTTTATCGGGATTGACTGGCATGATGGCGATCTGGATGCAGCTGATGGGAATACCGATTTTCTTACCGGTTTCCACCTTTTTACATTGCGGAATTTCATCATCTTCTTCACCGGGTTTGGGTGGGCTGGGATTTTTTCCGTTCACGCCGGGTTTAACCAAGTTGTTACTGTCTTTTTTGCCTTTTTTATTGGTTTGATTTTGATGTTCGCGGTTGCCGTAATGTTTTATCTGGTTACGAAACTTACCCAAATCAGTAATATAAGTCTGACGAACGCCACGAACTCCATAGGCCGTGTCTATCTTCCGATTCCCGGTAATAGATCGGGTGTTGGCCAAGTACAGCTCACTGTTCAGGGTTCAATTCGTGAAGTGCAGGCCATGACCGATGAAGAAACTTTATCTACCGGTACACCGGTTACCGTAATGGAAATTGTTAATGACGAAATACTGGTGGTTAAAAAAAGTCAATAGTCTTTAGCGTCCGTATCCAAAACAAAATTTTAGCAATATACAAATATATAAGGGGGCTGATCTTTCTTGGGTGGTCAATATTTCTTAATATTAATGGTTGTTATTGTCGTAGTATTTTTTATTACTTTTGCTTCCGTTCTTAAACGATACAAACGATGTCCCTCGGACAAGATCTTAGTGATATATGGAAGAACCGGAAAATCAAAAGATGGAACCACCCGCTCAGCCACCTGCATTCATGGAGGCGCCGCATTTATCTGGCCGGTGATCCAGGATTTCCAGTTTCTTGATCTAACTCCTTTCTCGATTGAAGTCAATTTGACCAAAGCTTTGAGTAAACAAAACATCCGGGTGGATGTCCCTTCCCGTTTTACGGTAGGTATTTCCACCGAACAAGGGGTTATGACCAATGCCGCTGAAAGATTACTCGGGCTTAAATTAGAAGTGATTCAGGATCTGGCCAAGGATATCATCTTCGGCCAACTGCGTCTGGTAATTGCTACGATGGATATTGAAGAAATAAATTCCGACCGGGATAAATTCCTGGCCAACGTTTCCAATAACGTCGAAGCCGAGTTGAAAAAGATCGGTTTAAAATTAATCAATGTTAATGTGACTGATATCAAAGACGAATCCGGATACATCGAAGCTCTCGGTAAAGAAGCCGCAGCCAAGGCCATCAATGACGCAAAAAAGAGCGTTGCCGAAAAAGATCGGGACGGAGCCATTGGTGAAGCCAACGCCCAGCGTGATGAGAGAATCCAGGTTTCGGAAGCCAATGCCAAAGCGGTAGAGGGTGAAAACCTTGCCAAAATCATGGTTGCCAATTCCGATGCCGATCGGCGTGAAAAAGAAGCCGAAGCCACTCGAAAAGCAACTGCGGCGGAGAAAGTCCAAACCGCCAAAGCACTTGAGGAAGCCTATCAAGCTGAACAAGAAGCGGAGCAGGTCCGTTCTGAAAGGGAACGAGCAACCAGAACGGCGGATATTGTTATTCCTGCTCAAATCGACAAACAACAGGTCGAGATTGCCGCTGAAGCGGAAGCTGAAAAAACACGGCGGATTGCCAAGGGTGAAGCGGATGGTATCCTGTTGGAGATGGAAGCTAGAGCCAAAGGTATCAATGAAATCCTAAGCAAACAGGCGGACGGTTTCCGGAAGATTGTCGACGCGGCCAATGGTGATGCTAACAAAGCCGCGCTATTAATGATCGCTGACAAACTTCCCGAAATTGTGAAAACCCAAGTTGAAGCCATTAAGAATTTAAAGATCGATAAAATTACCGTTTGGGATTCAATGGGACCTGACGGTTCTTCTCCGACTACCGCCAATTTCCTGGCGGGTATGTTCAAATCGGTACCCCCGCTTGAGGAATTATTCAGAACCGCCGGATTGCAATTGCCCAATTACCTAGGGGAACAAATAAAAGCGGAATCGAAAACGATCGACGAAGAAACCAAATGAATTCATTCAAAAACATGATACGATAATTAAAAATACACTGAAACGAAAACACTCTTCCATGTTCTGGAAGAGTGTTTTTTGACAATAAACCTACTTGGGATTCATTCTTTCATTGGTTAATAATAAAATACCCTCGATTTCCTTTACTGACACTTTACAATTTTAAAGTTTTTGAATAAAATACTGCAATTCAACTATAGGAGCAAATGATGACCCAAATCAAATTTATCAATAAAATCAATCAAGCCGCCAACCAAGCGCTGGATAAAGGGGCCCTTTTTAACAAAGCGGTGCTGTTTGCCCAAGCGGCGCTGGAATTCAATTGGGGTAATTCGGAACTAGCAGTCAAAGCCAATAATTTATTTGCCATCAAGGCCTGATATACTTGGGCCGGAGCGACCATTCACTTACCGGGAAACGAATGGCATTATAAAACCGGATGGTATCAAGAAAATAGTACATGGCGCAAATATCAAAATTGGACTGATTGTATCACGGATTACGCCGCTATTATTGGCGGTACTTCCTGGTTTCATGATGCTTTACGGTATCTGGATCAACCAAGCTTGTACCTGAAAGCTTTATTGGCAGATGGTTCACAACCCGGCTGGGCCACTGACCCGCAATATTATAGTAAAGTAATAAAAACCGCTACCGCAATGGAGGTCTGTGGGGGGCCAAAGTGGCGTTAATGTTCAACATAAAACTGCCACCCGTTCTAACTGCTCCCGGTTTTCCAAGTATTCGTCGTAACTAACTCGCTGATCAAAGATTCCCGCCGGGGTTATCTCGATAATCCGGTTGGCGATGGTTTGCACGAATTGATGATCATGTGACGTAAAAAGCAGCGTCCCTTTAAAGTTCACCAACCCATTATTAAGAGCGGTAATCGACTCCAGATCCAGATGGTTGGTAGGTTCATCCAATAATAACACATTGGCTCCGGAAAGCATCATTCTGGCCAGCATACAGCGAATCTTCTCTCCTCCCGAAAGCACAGTGGCTTTCTTAAGAGCTTCTTCACCGGAGAACAACATCCGTCCCAACCAGCCGCGCAGAAACGTGTCGGTCTGATCTTTTGAAAACTGCCGTAACCAATCCACCAATGTTAGATCTACATCATCAAAATACGGGGCGTTATCTTTTGGAAGGTAGCTTTGAGAAGTTGTAATTCCCCAACGAAACGTACCGCTATCAGGGGCTAGTTCCCCCATTATAATTTCAAAAAGCATGGTTTTTGCCAGTCCCTCAGTTCCGACGAAAGCTATTTTGTCGCCTTTGATCACCTTAAAACTAATGTCGGACAATACTTTTTGATCACCAAGGTCTTTACAGAGATTCTTAACTTCCAATAATTCATTGCCCGCTTCCCGATCGGATTTGAAGTCAACATACGGATACTTACGGGAGGATGGTTTAATATCTTCCAAGGCCAGGTTTTCTAATTGCTTCTTGCGTGAAGTGGCTTGTTTCGATTTTGAAGCATTGGCGCTAAACCGTTGAATAAATTCCTGCAACTCTTTCATCTTCGCTTCAGTCTTCTTGTTCGTTTCCTTCATCTGTTTCAGCGCCAACTGGCTGGATTCATACCAAAAATCATAATTACCCACATATAACTGGATCTTGTTAAAATCAATATCAGCAATATGAGTACAGACCTTGTTCAGAAAATGACGATCATGTGAGACCACGATGACCGTATTTTCAAAGTTATAGAGAAAGTTTTCAAGCCAGGTGATGGAGGCCAGATCCAAATGGTTGGTGGGCTCATCCAACAATAGAATATCCGGGTTACCAAACAGTGCTTGGGCTAACAATACCCTTACTTTCTCGTTCCCATTTAACTCCTTCACTTTTTTTTCATGCAGTTCCATACTGATTCCTAAACCGCTTAAGAGTTTAGCGGCATCAGACTCAGCATCCCAGCCATTGAGTTCCGCGAACTCCGTTTCGAGTTCAGAAACCCGGAGTCCATCCTTAACTGAAAAGTCCGGTTTGGCATAGATGGATTCTTTCTCTTCGATAATGTGATATAGGCGCCGATGCCCCATGATTACCGTCTTTAAGACCGGAAACTCATCAAATTCATAATGATTCTGTTTTAAAACCGCCAGACGTTCTTTGGGTGAAATAGAGACCTCCCCTTTACTCGGGTTAATCTCTCCCGCTAAAATCTTTAAAAAGGTCGATTTCCCAGATCCATTGGCGCCTATCAACCCATAACAATTGCCTGCGGTAAACTTGATACTTACATTTTCAAATAAAGCCCGGCCTCCAAACCGCAAACTCAACCCACTGGTGCTTATCAACTTAATTTACCATCCTTTAAATTTAGAATCTTAAAAAGCATAACACATTGAAGCGTCGTTTCAATCAAGAATTTACCTGTTTCCTCTTCTCCTGAAATAGCCGACAGGACCTTTTTTTACAGCGGAAGGCTTCTTTTGGACTTCCTGAGGCTGAACCGGCCCGATATGTCCCAGGGGGTAGGGATGATCTTCAATCACAGGGATTGATTTCGCGATTAATTTATGGATGTCCTTCAAATATGGTTTTTCTTCCCAATCGCAAAAGGAAAGTGCTACTCCGCCTAATCCCGCCCTACCTGTTCGCCCGATCCGATGAACATAAGTTTCCGGGACATTAGGTAACTCGAAATTAATGACATGGGACAATTCTTCCACATCAATCCCCCGGGCCGCAATATCGGTGGCCACCAGTACTCTGGTTTGTTTCGTCTTAAAATTATTCAAGGCACGTTGCCGGGCTCCCTGGGATTTATCTCCGTGAATGGCTTCAGCATGGATTCCCGCCTTGGTAAGAACTCTGGCCACTTTATCGGCCCCGTACTTTGTCCGGGTGAATACCAGAGCGGAAACGATGGATTTATCTTGTAAGAGATGAATCAACAGCGAACGTTTATCTTCTTTAGCCACAAAATATACAGCCTGATCGATCAAATCAACCGTGGATGAGACCGGATTCACGGCGACCGTGACTGGATTTGCCAAAATCGTATCCGCCAACTTGGCAATTTCCGGAGGCATAGTGGCCGAAAAGAATAAAGTTTGTCGCTTTACCGGCAAGTGAGCGATAATCTTTTTTACATCATGGATAAAACCCATGTCCAACATGCGATCCGCTTCATCCAGCACGAACATTCGGATATGGTGAAGATTAACCAGTTTCTGGCTCATCAGATCAAGCAACCGGCCGGGAGTAGCAATCAGAATATCAACTCCTTTTTTTAAGACATCCGTCTGCGTCCCTTGGGATACTCCACCAAAAATTACCGTATGCTGGATACTGATATATTTTCCGTAAGCGGTAAAACTTTCACCAATCTGAATCGCCAATTCCCGAGTGGGGGTTAAAATTAAGACCTTGATTACCCGTGGTCCTTTCACCCCGTTTTTTTCACTATCGATGATTTGAAGTATCGGAATTGCAAACGCCGCCGTCTTTCCGGTTCCTGTCTGGGCGCAGCCGAGTATGTCTTTCCGTTGGAGGATGATAGGAATGGCTTGTTCCTGTATGGGGGTTGGTTGTTGGTATCCTTCGGCCTGCAAAGCCTTTAAGATGGGAGCGATAATCTTCAAGTCCTGAAATGACATTCTTTATGGTTCTCCTTTATCAATGAGTGGTAGATCAGCCAATAATAAATCAATGCATTCGATAAAAGTTACCCGGTTTCCTCCAAAACAAGCAATGGGCAATTTAGAAAATATCTGTTCTAAGACCATGATTAAAAAGGCTTAAAACCCTTAAAAAAGGGCTTGAGGTTAGCTTTAAGATAATTGTTCTTAATTTAATTTTGAGACCTCTTGTAGGGCATTGTGGAGCCACATTAAAAATATAAAACTATGCTAATATTATAAATATATGTATTGTTTGTTGTTGTGTTTAATTTGATGTAATATAAAACCTCCTGTGAAGATTCGGTGAAAATTTATCCGATTCATTTAAAAAATTTTTTTAGTAAATGTATATGATACCGGTTGCTAAGACAAGGGTAATTCCTCCGAAATCGGCAACAATAATTATTAAGTACTTTACAATTTAAAGAGGTATATAAATTTATGGAATCTTTCTCCGCAAACGATAACCCCACTCCAGCGAAGCTGATCTTTAATCCCATAGCGGGCGCGGCCGCCGAATCTCCGTTACAACTTATGGATGTAATCAACGAACTTCAGTCCCGAAATCTGGTACCAGAGGTTTATTTGATGGAACCGGGTTGCGACCCGACGCCGGTAATCCAAGATGCTTTAGATCACGGTATCCGTATGTTCGTCGTCGCCGGTGGTGATGGAACCATCGAAAGTGTTGCCGGAGTATTGGTAGGGACTGAAGCTACTCTAGGGATCATCCCCACCGGTACCAGGAACAACGTAGCTCTCAGTTTAGGTATTCCGGAGGATATTCCCACTGCTGTATCAATATTGCGAAAGGGCCGACAAATCAAACTGGACGTGGGCTTCGCTACTTGCGGAGATCGCTCACGCATATTCTTAGAAACCTGTTCGATAGGTCTTCTTTCAGCTCTTTTCCCGGCTGCCGACGATATTCAGCACGGTAATCTGGCCCGCATCGGCGATTTTCTAGCCACACTAATTACTGCTCCGTTAGCTGAAATACACTTGTTAATGGATTCACAACCTGAGCTAAACATCATGGGTCATGTATTGCTGGCGGCTAATTTACCCTACATCGGCCCCCATTTCCAAATCCCCTGCGATAGTTCATTTAATGACGGCCTGTTGGATGTGCTAGTTTTTCCCGATCAGTCCAAGCTCGATTTATTGAATAATATTATCGAATTGGCCGGGGATAGATCCGAAGAGCCCCGCATTCTACGTTTTCAAGTGCAAAGGATGGATATTCGGACCAATCCATTGATGCCTGTAATGGCTGATGGTTTCTCTTTGGGCAAAGGACCGGTAAGTATCAGTATACGGCAGTGCGCCTTAACGGTGATGGCCGGTGAGGTAGGGATGGCCATCAACACCGAAAAAGACTGTCTGGAAAGTAAAGATTCGACTAAACCAAATATAATGGTCGAAGCATAAGCCAATAGGCCATCATACTGCGGTCATTTATGATACGGCTCTCCCCGGTTGATCTTCACCGCCCGGTAAATCTGCTCCAGCAGCATAATCCGGAACATCTGGTGGGGAAAGGTCAGTTTCGAAAAGCTTAAGTTTAACTTGGCTGTTTTCAGCAATTCTTCATCCAGCCCCAACGATCCCCCGATGATAAAAACCAACGGTTCCCCAAAAAAGGCCCGTTGGTTGATAAATTCCGCTAATTGAAGCGAAGTCATCTCTTGTCCCCGGCGGTCCAGGGTGATCAGGTAATCCTTGGGGGAAATCCGGCTTTTAATGGCCGCCGCTTCCTGCTTTAACACCAAATCTTCTTGGCCCGCGCTTACTTTTTCGGAGCAGGGCAGATCCTCGACTTCGATGATCTCCGGTTTCAGATAAACTTTCAGCCGTTTCAGATACTCCTCCTGAGCCTTGGTATAGTAAGTCTCTTTTAATTTCCCCACCGCAATAATTCGAATCTTCATCTCCGGCTCCTAATCACCGATTATCCATCTAAATCCATTTTTAATTCTCTCTGGTCTATCCCTTGGATTCACCCACTTTAACGGACACAGTTTTTATCTCATCCCCATGATAATACTCTATTTTTAAGACCGCTCCCACCGGATATTTGGTAATAATATCTCTGACTTGTTCGTGCCCTTCGATAGATTTGCCGTTGACGCTGATGATGATGTCGCCGGGCCGTAATCCTGCCAGGTCGGCCGGGCTGCCTTTAATGATTTTGGAAATCAGTAAACCATATTTAGTGGGAAGCTGGGTACCGCTCCATTCCTCCAATTGGCTTACACTGGCCGGGTCTAAAGGGATATAAATGATTCCCAAACCGGGGCGTGGCACATATCCTTTGGAGATTAATTGGTTTGCCACCACTTTAACGGTGTTGCTTGGAATCGAAAATCCAATGCCTTGTGAATTGGCTAAAATCGCGGTGTTAATCCCAATTACGTTTCCGGAACTATCAAGTAAAGGTCCGCCGGAGTTTCCGGGATTAATGGAAGCATCGGTTTGAAACATGTTTCGAAGCTGCTGGTTATGGTTGATGGCCAACACTCTGTTCTTGGCGCTAATGACCCCCACGGTCACCGTGTTCTTCAAGTTTTCAGCCAAAGGATTTCCGATAGCAATGGCGGTTTGTCCTACCATTACTTGATTGGAATCTCCCCAGGCCGGAACCGGCAAATTTTGCGCGTCAATCTTTAACACCGCCAAATCGGTTTGAGGGTCCGTGCCGATGATCCGGGCCGGAAAGGTTTTACCGGTTGGATATTGCCGGTTGGATAAAAAGACCATAATTTTATCCCGGGTGCCGGGTCCCCCGTTAACTACATGATCATTGGTGATAATATACCCATCGCTCCGGAAGATCACCCCCGAACCTAGGCTTTGTACACTCCGCGCCTCGGGTCCGGTAAAAAAATCGAAACTCTGTACGATGGTACTGGTGGTGATCATCACCACTGAAGGCCCAACCCGGTTTACTACGTCAATAATGGATTTTTCGGGATTATTAATGACCAACGGCTGAACTTGCTGTTCCACCAGGGGCGCCACTTCCGGCTGCCGTGACACGGGCGGGGTGACCAAAGCGTTTCCGAGTCCGGTAAACTTGACAGCCAACACCACCATTAAAGCCCCCACAACCCCGGATAAAATCGCCGTGAGTATCAAAGGAGTTTTCCGGTCATGAGCGTCAAATTGAAATCGATTCACGATAATTACCCCCTAAAATACATCGAAAAGGTAAGTTCGAAGCTTAAATCCATCAAACTGTAGAATTTTTAATTCCAACCCCAAACTCCCATTTAATATTTATAACGAAACCTCTTCCAACCGGTTCCCCGGTGGTGTGAGCCGGTAAATATCGATGGTGTAAGTTTGTTCTTCATAAAATACCGGGATTCGAACAAGAATGTTTTCCCAACCAAATGTGATTAAATCGGTAATAAATTGCCGGCCGAACCCCCGGCCGGGATCAGCTAAATATACAGAACCACCGGATTTAAGCACCCTGTGAAAAACTTTTACCAAATCGGAATGCACGGTTTTTTCATAGAGAATATCCGCGCCAATGACTAAATCATATTTAGCTGCTACATCCGGGAAATTACGCCAGTCCGCTAATAGAAAATTCCCTACCGGAACCCGGTTTCGTAAACAATTCACTCGGATAAACGGCAACGCCGCTTCGATAAAGTCGGATTGGGTCACATTGCCTCCGGCCAATTTAGCGGCTATCCCGGCCAATCCCGCCCCGGCGCCCAATTCTAATATTCGTTTTCCGGAAAAATGTTTTCGATTTTGAATTATAAAAATTGCCAAGCCAATTGCGGCCGGCCAAATTTCAGCCCAAAAAGGAAGTTCATCCACATCTGTGATTCGATCCAATAAATCGTCTATATTGGCGACTTTTACCAACTCTAAATTCCGGCCTTCCAACCGGAGTTGAACCGTTTTCAACCGGTAATTCCGTTCTAATTTCTCGAGTTCAGTTTGCCATGCGTTGGTTTCCGCCTGAAACTGATTTGCGTTTTCGTCCATTAATTATTATTACGGCTCCCCTCAAGAATCAAATGATATTATCCGGATTCGGAATTATCTTCCTTATTTCGGCATCCCCGGAAACTTTCCCTTTTTTATTTTTTGCACTCTTTATAAGTTCCCTTTGGGTTTCATAAGTCATAGATTAATATCAAAAATGAATTTGGAAACATTCATGAATTGGAGGTATATTGAACCATGTCACATCATCATCAAAAGCACTATGAACCAGCCGGACAAAAGCCGGCGGAACCCCTACCCAAACCTATGATTCCTCTATTTGAAAAAAACGATCTCACCTTTCTAGCATTAATCAAACCTCTATTAAGCCCCAACGGTCAAAATTTGGTGGATTTAATACTTATTTTGGGCGGAAGCGCCTTTCAAGACAACCCACTAGATATACCGGGTTTACTATCCCAATTGAACTTACCCGGCGACAATAACTCTGCAAAGGAATTGTTGTTCACCTTATTGAATTCTATCAATAACCAGGAAAACAAAACTAACCCGAATCTAGCGATGTTAAATGTTTTATTAAACTCACTGAACCAAAAAGAAAAACCGGAGGATTCATGATAATAACGGCTTTTCACCGCCAACTATCGCCCAGTCTGTCGAAAAACGCAAAAAAGTGCCGGTTTCCCGTCACTTTTCTTTTTAATACCCTGTTTTGTTTTTATTGTTCCATTTGTTTCGCTAAAAAACCAGCGGCAGTTTCAGCAATTTTTACCTCCATATCCCCCATGGTCACCCCAGGTTCCTTGGAGGAAAGGATCACCGCCCCGATCGGATCACCTTCAGCGATGATGGGAGCAATGACCTGGGCACAAAACTTACATTTCCCTTCATCCTCTTTCACCGGACAAGCGTCACAATATTTATGTTCTCCCGGTTTTGGCATTAATACCACTTTACGTTCTTCAATGGCTTTCTCTACGGCTTTTGAGATCGGTTTGTCTAAAAATTCTTTTTTGGGCGCTCCCGCTACTGCAATCACCATATCACGGTCCGCAATACAAGCGATATGACCAGTCGACTCATAAAGAGAATCAGCATATTCCTTTGCAAAATCTCCTAATTCACCGATGGGAGAATACTTTTTAAGTATTACCTCTCCTTCGCGATCCACAAAGATTTCTAACGGGTCGCCCTCGCGAATCCGTAGAGTTCTACGGATCTCTTTGGGGATGACAACCCGGCCAAGATCATCTATCCGCCTTACGATTCCAGTTGCCTTCATCCCCTATTCCCCCCTTTTTTTTTGCGCGCCGGACACGCATTTAATTCAAACATACGAATGCTATTTTTGGTGTCAGAGAGCCTGCCACCCGTGTGACCGTATGATTCAACAGATTTTGAAACCTCTGCTACCTTAACACGAAAAATTGGTTTGTTTCTTATGGCTGATTATACGACCAATCATATCGCATTAACACGAAACAGGTTCATCTACCTGGCTGATTGCGCTACCAATCAATCCGTGTGAACAAGAAACAGGTTCACCTTCATGGGTTTCCAATCAATTCGTGTTAACACGAAACAGGTTCATTCATAATTGGACTTCCAATCAATTCGTGTTAGTGATAGTATATAGCTAATGACACTTTTTTATTCATTTCCAATATCCTTAGAAGTCCTCCAAAATCTATCAAAACGGTCGTTTTCTAGCTTACCCGATTTTATGGAATCCATACTTAAAGTTCAATCACCGGTATAAAATATTTACCCAAATGATTGCTTTGAAAACATAATTTTCCCTTATCGACAATAATCTTATCTAATTATAAGCTAAATCATCTATTTAAAAAAGGATTTTTTTAGATTTCACCTGATAAAACTGTGATAAAGTTAGTTTTATTTATATAAAATCAAAGTTTTGATAAAAATAAACGAAAATATAGTAATGAGAGCGATGACGAATGGAGATTCTTATAAATCGAATTTGGCCTTTTAAAATAATATTGGCATTGACTTTACTGATACCTTTAGCCTTTTCAACTCACTCATTCAACAAATTTGGAATAATTAAGTTCGTTATTTTTTTGTTCGGTTGCGGTCTTCTTTTGTTCTATTTATTAATCTACCGCAAACAACTTACCAATCTCCCTGAAACAGTCACCGGGTCCATCATTCTCTTTTTAGCGATTCAAACCTTCGAGACCATCCGGCTAGAAAGTCCAATAATCGGATTATGGGGAGAATATGGTCAGTCCGAGTCATTATTGGTTCAATTTGGTTTTATGATTTTATTCTTAGCCGGTTTTCTCTTTTTCAAGAATGATCCAAAGAGTCATACAAAACTGGTTGATATGATTATGTTAGCCACTTTTTTTATCAGCATCTTCGGAATTAGTGAATATTTCCTGGGAGATCCTATTGCCAAAATGAATGTTACCCGCATCAGAAGTTTCTTCGGCGATCCCAATTCCCTGGGGGCATTTTTAATCCTGACCTTACCGCTGATTATCACCGGCTTTTGCTCTAAACAAAATAAACTAAGGCGATGGAGCGCCGGTTTTTGTTTTTATACTGGAGTTATTGCCCTTTATTTAACTTTTTCTAGAGCCGCCTGGGTTGGTTTTTTTATCGCCGGGTTCTTTACTTTGCTTTGGGGAATCTCCCGCCAAATATTTAAGGAACGGACCTATCTAAAAAATTTGATTGCTATCTGCGTATTAATAACGGCTGGACTGGTTAGCGGTATAATACTAACCTATTTTCAACCACGGGCTCATGCCGATTATAATTTAAAAGCCCGGGTTCATTCCATTACTCAGGGAAACGATAGCGGACGTCATTTGTTATGGTCTATCGCCCTGAAAACATTTCAACACTCACCCTGGATTGGTGATGGAATGGCCTCTTTTTCGAAAAACTTTCATGTGCATCAACCCATTGCCGCCACTCGTTTTTGGAATCCGGAGCGCAATATTTCCCAAGCTCATAATGAAATACTTCAATATCTTGCCACACAAGGTCTAATCGGTACGCTCGCTTATTTATTTTTATGGTTCATTCTATTCTGGAACAGTAATATTCGGGATTTGCTGGGGCGAAACCTGAGTCTGGATCATTCCTGTTTTTGGGCCGCCATATTTGGCTACTTGGTGTTCACTCAATTTGCTTATCCATTGGTCCATTATACCTTTTTGGTTTGGATTTACTGGGGAATTATCATCGGTAACCGCCATCCGCCTGCTGAACTGAATTCGGCCCCCCGGGTCAATCCGATTTTGGGAATCATTGCTATTACAGCTTTAATCTTATGGGGTTGGTTTCTGGGGAATGTTTTTCGGGCGGATATCTATTATCAATCGGCTTTTTCTCAGGCACGACGCCACTTATTTGAGCCTTCGCTGGCCAATTACAGGAAAGCGTCCGAATTAGCTCCTTTTCAATACCAATATCACTACCGATATCCGTTAACCTTATACCGTGCTGCAAAATACTATCAAAAACAAAAACAGCCGGAGGTAGCGGCCCGATACATAAATGAGGCAAGAACCGCCGCCTTACGGCTGCAAAAACAATATCCCGGACATTACCAATTAACCTTTTTACTAGGACAAATTGCTGAAACTGAGAGTGCATACCGCAACGCCAGCCATTATTACCGCCAAGCCCTGGTGTTATTCCCAAATAACTATCATCTTCAATTCCGGTTGGCTAAAACCGAATTACTTTCGGGTAATCAATCGGAAGCCTTGAAGGCTTACCGTGCTGGCATCCGGCTTAATCCGGCTTATATGAAAGAAGCACTCAACGCGGAACATTTATCCGCCCGGGATCTCTACGGTAATCCGGGACAGTAATTCAAAGAACGGAAAAACCTTCTGCTCGATAGCGGAGTTCATTCGTTATCGGACTTTTCAGGACGTTTTTAATAATTCCAGAGAATGAATAATCATTTTCAGCAATTCGGGTTCGGTGAGCCCGGATTTCCAGCGAAGTATCGGCGGGCGACCCGGCTGATAACGGAAATAATTCCGGTATTTGTGTAAAATATTAAGGATTTTATCATAATCAACCCCCAATCCGATATGCAACTTACCGATATATTCTTGCCGTTCTTTATTGATCGAGGCGAACCCGGTTTCTTTTGCTAAAATTTTAATTTTAACAATATTAAGCAGATTAATGACGGACTGCGGCGGATCTCCGAAACGATCAACCAGTTCTTCACTGATGTAATCGATGTTTTCGAGATCGTTAATATTGGCGATTTTTTTATAGATCTCGACTTTCTGTTTGTTATCGGGAATATATGATGATGGAATATAAGCATCTACCGGAATTTCAATGATCGGTTCCGGAAGTTCCGGAGTTACTTCGCCTTTCTTCTCCCGGATAGCTTCATCTAGTAAACGGCAGTACAACTCAAACCCGACCGCGGCCACTTGACCGTGTTGTTCCGGCCCTAATAAATTACCGGCCCCGCGAATCTCCAAATCCCGCATGGCAATTTTAAAGCCTGAACCCAGATCAGTGAACTCCCGAATGGCTGCTAATCTTTTTTCAGCGGTTTCGGATAAACTCTTATCCTTCCGGTAACAGAAATAAGCATGAGCCAAACGGTTACTCCGGCCCACACGGCCCCTTAACTGATAAAGTTGGGCCAGACCAAACCGGTCGGCATCATAAACAATTAAAGTATTCACATTGGGAATATCCAGACCTGTTTCAATGATGGTGGTACAGACCAGAATGTCGGATTGATTTTCATAAAAATCCAACATTACCTGTTCCAGCCCATCTTCATCCATTTGGCCGTGAGCAATGGAAATACGGGCATTCGGCAAGATTTCCTGAAGATGGGCCGCCATTCGTTCAATGGTTTCCACCCTGTTATATACGAAATAAACTTGTCCCTGGCGATCCAATTCCCGCTGGATTGCTTCCCGGATCACTTCCACATTATATTCCAGAACATGGGTTCGAATCGGGAATCTACCTTGCGGTGCTGTTTCGATAATACTTATATCCCGGATTCCGGCCAGCGACATATGCAGAGTCCGGGGAATGGGCGTGGCGGTGAGCGTTAACACATCAACATTCTTCCGTAATTCCTTGAGTTTTTCCTTATGGGCTACTCCGAAACGTTGTTCTTCATCAACAATTAACAAACCTAGATCTTTAAAATGAAGATCGGCGGATAACAGCCGGTGGGTTCCGATGACGATATCCACTTCGCCTTCCAACAACCCATTAATCGTCGTTGCCTGTTCCTTGGGTGATTGAAACCGGCTGATAACTTTCACATTAATCGGGTAACCGGAAAATCGTTCCCGGAGGGTTAAAAAATGTTGTTGGGCTAAGATCGTTGTAGGTACCAGGATTCCAACTTGCCTCCCGTCCATCACCGTCTTGAAAGCCGCCCGCATAGCCACTTCGGTTTTACCATAACCAACATCCCCGCATACTAAACGATCCATAGGTTTGGAAGACTCCATATCCTTTTTAATTTCGGCGATGGCCCGTAATTGGTCTGGAGTTTCCTCGTAATAAAAAGCTTCTTCGAATTCATATTGCCAAACGGTATCCGGACCGAAAGCGTGACCCGGAGTTACTTCCCGCTGCGCATATAATTCCAGTAGTTCTTCGGCCATATCCCGGATTGATTCCTTCACCCGGTTTTTGACTTTTTGCCAATCGGCCCCTCCCATTTTATTGAGTTTCGGTGGCGCATCCTCGATTCCGATATATTTTTGCAACAAATTTACTTGATCAGTGGGGATAAATAAACGATCCTCCCCGGCATATTCAATTTTTAAATAGTCTCGATGGCTACCGGCAATCTCCAATGTTTCCAGGCCCATAAATTTACCAATACCATGGTTAATATGGACCACATAATCGCCCACCTTAAGATCGGTAAAAGAACTAATCTTGGAGCCTTCCTGTTGAAACCGGGATTGATATCGTTTCTTTTGGCGGCCGTATATCTCCGTCTCGGTAAGGATTAAAATCTTTTCGGGAATCCATTCAAACCCGGATTCCAGATCAAGAACTTCAATCCGGATAGTACCGGGAATCAATTCGGGCTCCATACCGTCGCCTACGAAGATAGAGGCAATTCCCTGCTCCCTTAATACCTCTCTCAACCGTCGGGCTTTATCTTTCATTGACACTGCCAAAATAATAATTTGATTATTTTTTAACCAATTGTTGAAATCTTTGGCCAGTGTTTCAATTTTGCTATGAAAGACCGGCGCGCTTTTCGTGGGAAGGGTTAAAATATGCGCCGGTATAACTCCCTTGGGGGTTTTGGCCAACAATGAAAGCGACCATGGGTTACGAGCCCAAATCAACGCTTCAAGGCCGTTGGAATTAACAAAAATTTCTTGTTCACGGGGTAGAATCACGCCTCTCTCCAAAAAATTACTATAAATATTGGCATGTTCTTCTTGCAGGTTACGATAAGTATCCTGTCCACGAACAGGCTCATCAAGAATGATCCTGCTATCCGGTAAATAATCAAGGAGGGTGACCATATTGGTTTCAATCCAGGGCAAAAACTGGTCGGACCCTGGCATTTGATACCCTTGCGATAATCTTTCCAAAGATTCTTCAATTTTATTTTTTAAAGCGTCCGCTTCGTTAATCTTCCCGAAATCGGTAAGTTTGGACACCTGATCATTTAAATCCTGCCGGATTTTATCCCGGGAGGCTTCAAACTCTTCCTGAAGCCATAGTCCTTCCCTGGTCGGTAATATTAACATTTCCTTGATCTGTTCGATAGAGATTTGATCATCCACTTTAAAAAACCGTAACGAATCGATCTCATCACCAAAAAATTCGATTCGAACCGGATTGGCCTGATCCAACGGAAATATGTCAACCAAGTCCCCCCGCTGACTAAACTGCCCAATGGATTGGACTAGGTCAACCCTTTGATAACCCATTTTTATCAGTCTCTCAAGTAGGCAATTTAAAGAGGTTTCCATGCCTACTTTAAGGAATAAGGTAAATTCCATAAATTTGGCCGGAGGTATCAACCGCCGTTGCAACGCTTCCCAGGAAGTGACTATCATTAATTTTTCCGGCTTTAAAATTTTGCCCAACGTTGCTACCCGTTGTACTGTAACTTCAGGCTCGTATGCTTCCTCGTGGGGAAAAAGTTCATTCGCCGGAAAAAAAGCGGTTTTATCCTTGCCGATTAGTCCTTCAAGATCCAAAGACAACCGGTACGCCTGACTATTACTGTGGCTGATGATTAAAACCTTTTGAACTGTATCGTGGGTTAACGCCGCAATAAATACCGATTTCTGACTTCCGCTGACTCCGGTTAATAGATCTTGATTACCTTGGTCAAAATTTTGTTTTACCCTTCTAAAATCGGGATGGAGGGAGATCTCCGCGATTAACTTGTTCATGGCGCCCCCTTAATGTCTTTCCCTTACCTTCGATCAATCAAATCGTTTTTGATATATCCAAACTTCAGGAAGAAATTTTTCATACCTTATACGAGATTTCTATTTTACTTGTTATATGTAAAACAGGCTTTATTTTTACAAACAATTAAAGCAAAAGTATGTCATCACCATTTCTTTTTAAACCATATTATTTTATTCGTCAACCGGATCAGATAGTGAACAAAGTTCCGAAAAAATTTTATCAAATCAACAAACGAGTATCATCAAATCAATAAGTCACTAACACGAAATGGTTGTTATCGTAACGGGCCATGAATCGGCTTTGAAAATACCGTATAACCCCTTTTTCGTGTTAATCAATACTTTGTAATACGAAGCACTGTAAAATTCCATAAACAATGAGCGCAAATTGCTAAAAACAGTTGAAAATACCTGGGTAAAACAGTTAAATAAAACAGGCTGAATATTGTATGAGTTATCCATCCGGCTAAAATTAAAGTGCTTTTAAAATGCTTGGGTACTCTAAATGACTCAAAAATGCCTTCACCCAAACCAAATAAACCATAAAACAATAGGGGTGAAAAACAAAGGTGGTCCAAAATCACCAATTTTATTATTTCTTCTCCAATCGGAATTAAAATACCGATCCGTATTTGCTGATTAATACCGGAAACGATAAACAATCGATCCCATAACCAAGCCAGGCCCATCGCTAAAATTGAGCCCGCCAAAAGTTTAATAATTACACTCATTATCCATCGACTTCACTGATATAAAATAGAATACCCACAAATACTCGAACTAAAACTAATTAGGAAATAATATAATTCCAACGTCATGAAACAAGTCGTATTTAAAAAACATGTAGCCATCCGAAAAATCGCATGAAAAGTAGGCCGCATATTTGTTCAAGACTATACGCTGCGAAATGAAACAAGAGATACGCCTATTTTCTATTTATTTGGTGATCAATAAACCTATAATTTATAATAGCCTTAAATAAACAATTTATTCACCGTAAACGTCTAAAACTAAGCTAGATTCTCCGGTGATTTGGGGAACGATGGTTTTATCTTCCCAATTTCCCCATTAAAATGGCTCATCGTGAATTCCGGTCCTTCAGTAACAAAACTGACTGCCGCTTCGGCGCAGGTCATTACCACGGATTGAAAAAGCGAATGTTCACTTTCGGAAAAAGGAGTTAATACAAAGTCAATGACCGCCTGATCTTTCGGTTTACCAATCCCGATTCGTAATCGCGGGATTTGATTGGTCCCCAACAGATTGATAATTGAGGCCAAGCCCTTATGCCCGCCGGAACTGCCGGTGAGTTTCAAACGAATGGAACCCAACGGCAAATCCATATCATCTGAGATAATGAGTACCCGATCCGGACTGATTTTAAAATAATTAACCAGGGCAACCACGGCTTCACCGCTTAAATTCATAAAAGTTTGCGGTTGAGCCAACAAAAGTTCCCGGGCGCCAATCCGTCCTTTTCCAAAAATGCAGTGAAACTCTTTTTTATCTAAATTCATTAAATGATTTTTAGCAATTTGGTCGATCACCAAAAACCCGGCATTATGCCGGGTTAGCTTATACTTCAGGCCAGGATTCCCTAAGCCTACTAATAAATACAAACACGCCACCACCCAAGTTGTCGCGCGCGCGCGTAGAAGAAAAATGAATTGAAATTATTATTCGGTTTTTTTCGAGCCGATGACTTCCGGTTCAGCTGTTTCGGTTGGGGTGGTTTCTGCGCCAACCGTCGCTGAAGAAGCTATTACAATCACTTCTTCTGCTGGAGTCAAACTGCGAACTCCCTCCGGCATGGCGATATCTTTTACATGAAGCCCCGCGCCCAGTGAAAGCTTACTGACATCAACCATAATTCGATCAGGAATATTGGCTGGCAAACAGCTTACTTCCATCTCATGAACCAAAATTTCCAAAATTGCCCCATCACGGGAACGTTTTTCTTCTCCGGTTAAATGGACCGGCACTTTAACGGTTACCGGATGGTCCATAGCCACCCGGAAAAAGTCAACATGTAATATGTTTCCTTTCAAGGGATGACGTTGGCATTCCTTAATAAGCACTTGTTCTTTGGTGGTCTTTTTCCCATTTTGAATATCCAGGCTGATTAATTTACCCATACCGTGTTTGAGCACAAAATGGCTAAATTCATGGGCATTCACGGTAACATGTTCCACCGGTTTTCCCTCACCGTATAAAACACCGGGTATTTTTCCATTTTTCCGGAATTTAACCGTTTTTTGTTTTCCTAACGCCTCACGTTCTTCTGCCGCTAATAAAAGTTCCATTTTTGACTCCTCCTATATAGAAATGTTGAAATGGCAAAGAAGATACATAAATAAAGATCGCTCACATTATAACATTCCCACATTCTATTGTAAACTAAAAGCGCTCTGAAAAGTCAACTTTATTAAAAAATTTAATTTCCGGTCCGAGTTTTTCACCTTTATCTATTTTGCCTCCGGATGGATAGAAACGAATGGTCCAACGGTATTATCCGGACCCAATCGGGCCTCGATAACCTGGCTGAATTGGACGATGGTTCCCGTTTCAATTTGGGAATCAATAATCCGAGTATGTGGCCCGATAACACAATTGGATCCGATCTTGGTTCGGCCGAGCAGAAACGTCCCGGGCATAATCGTAGTATCACGCCCGATTTCCACTTCCGGACCGATATAAGTGAATTCCGGATCTTGAATGGTAACCCCCTGTTGCATCCATTGGTGGTTAATGGCGAGTTTTAGAAGTCTCTCGGTATTGGCCAATTGTAAACGGTCATTGGGTCCCATAACTTCTTCGGCGGCATTGGTTTGCAGCCCAACGATTTTAAGGCCTTGCGCAAAAAATATTCTAAACACATCGGTTAAGTAATATTCACCCTGGGCATTGGCAGGTGAAAGCTCTTCAATTGCTTGAAGCAAATCGGATATGGTGAAACAATAGACGCCGGTATTAACCTCGGTTATCTTTTTTTGAGTGGAATCAGCATCTTTATCTTCGATAATACCGGTAATAAAATCATTGGCATTACGAATGATTCGGCCATATCCGGTGGGATTGTCCAAAATTGTCGTCAAAATTGCAGCTTGAGCTTGGGATTTTCGTTTCAGGGCAATCAATTCATTCAAAGTCTCCTCACGAAGCAACGGAGTATCGCCATATAAAACCAATAAGTCACCGGTAAGGCTTGATAGCAACTCTTTAGCCATTATAATGGCATGGCCGGTACCCAATTGTTGACGCTGCCAAATATATTGGTATTCCGTGCCTAAAGCAGCGCTTACTTGCTCACCTTCGTATCCAATGACGATTAAGATCGGATTTGAACCAACGCAACAGGCTATATCAGTTATATACTTAAGCATTGGGCGGCCTAATAAAGGGTGCAATACTTTCGGAAGTCTTGATTGCATCCTGGTCCCTTGGCCTGCCGCCAAAATTATCGTTGCTAATTTTGACATGTAAACACTCCTGGATTTCGATAAAAAAAGAACTCAACCGAGTTCTCGCTTAAAATTTGGCTGGGGCGGCTGGACTCGAACCAACGAATGCGGGAGTCAAAGTCCCGTGCCTTACCAACTTGGCTACGCCCCAATGAATGCAAAATATAGTATATCAGTCATTCGAGGGATTGTCAATCACTAGATTCTAAAAGGTAAATTTTACCCCTGTAAAACCTTGTTTTTAATGTATTTGCGTTTCGATCTATATAAAGAATTTATTTAAAAGATAGTATATATTCCGTGATAATTGGAGTGAGTTTACTAATTATTTTGACAAAATCGGCAAACGTTTTCTTTTTGGATGTAATCAACTATACGGATAAAAACAGGCTGTCCTAAAAGGTATCTTTAACGATAAAAATATATAATACATAGTAATTTGCTTTGATGTTGCTATATTATATATTTTTATTTAAAATCCCTTTTAGACAGCCTTTAATATTGAAATTTAATTAGATTATACCGAAGTTTCATACTCTTTCAAAATTGCACTTTGAATTAATTCACGAGCTTCGGAAGTAATTGGGTGAGCGATATCCCGAAATTCACCTTCTGGGGTTTTGCGGCTCGGCATCGCAACAAATAACCCATTTTGGCCTTCAATTACCCGAATGTCACGAACTACGAAAGCATCATCAATCGTTATGGAGGCAATTGCTTTCATTTTACCATCCGAAGCTACTTTTTTTAAACGTACATCTGTGATGTTCATTAATCCACTCACCTTTCTACCGATATGCAACCGTAATATTAAGTTTCCATAAATTTTCGGAAATTCCTCCTGATCAAAATAATTTTTTGCCTTTATTGAATAAAAAAAATATCCCTAGTCAGGGATATATGTTACGGGTATGTGAAAACGGATAAATTTACATTAAAGCTACAACGGCTTCAATCTCAACTTTTACGTCTTTGGGTAACCGGCTGACTTGAACGGTGGAACGGGCCGGTGGCTGTTCTCCGAAATAGTGAAGATAGATTTCATTCATCCCCCCGAAGTCATTTAAATCGGTCATATATACCACTGTCTTGAGAGTACGCGATAAATAAGTTCCGCTGCTTTCTACAATGCCCTGAATATTCTCCAGCACTTGATAAGTTTGTTCCCGAATACTCCCCTTAACTATCTCTCCCGTGGCCGGATCAACCGGTAATTGCCCGGAGATAAAAAGGAGTCCGTTAAAAGATATCGCTTGGGAATAAGGTCCGATAGGAGCCGGAGCCCGTTCGGTTAAAATAATTTTTTTCTCCATAACATGTCTCCTCCAATTTTCTCAATATCTTTTTAACATACTTTAGAGTTCCGCCAAAAGTATTGATGCTAATTGGATAAAACCTTGCTTACTAAATAGAAATCGCTAGGTTTATCCACATCGATACCGACCTCGGGAAAGGAAGAAATAACTCCTTTCGCTCTGAGCGTTAATATCTTGGCAACCTGCTCTTCAATTTGGTGAATAGTTAACCGGCCCATCAATAAATAAAATAAATATTTCCATCCGAGCATCAAACATAATTGAAGTGTTTTTTTGCGAAGTAAAACCGCTTTGTTCAAAATATCAATATGATCACGGATCACCCCGGGTGATAATAAGACCAGATTGCCCCCGGTAAATACTCCCTCACGAAGTTTCACGTAAGTCCGTTTTACACCCGGATACTTTTGATCATTTACTTCTTTGGGCACAAACGAATAATAAACATCAGCTTCTTTTTGGTTACACCGTAATAAAAAATCCTCAAGAGCTTCCTTACTGATTAATGGAATATCTGCAGTCAACACCAGAACCGGTTCCTGGGTATCTATGGCCTTTAACCCATTATTTAAACTGTCGAGCAAGGTTTTCCCCGGATTAATATGGAAAGTTATCTGTTTTTTTACCGCTTCCGAAAGTATTGATTCATCACATACTACGACGATTCGTGTAATAACGGGAACATTCTTTAATGCCGATATAACATAATCAATCATTGGCCGCCCGGCAATATTAATTCCCGCTTCATATTGAGCACAACTAATCTTACGCAGAGGGCCTGAATTCAGAGCACCTCCTAAAACCAGCGCATCCATTTAAGCGCCTCCATACTTTTGATCTTGTTGAAACATACTCATCATGCTATTTTCAGCGTTTTCGATATGTTCGTAAGCTAATTTCCTAGCTAATTCACCATCCCTGCTTGAAATTGCCTCAACGATTTTACGGTGTTCTTCCACCGCCACTTTCACACGCCCAGGATAAGAGAGGGAGGCTTTCCGGAATCGTTGGATTTGTTCCCGTAAATTATTGATTATCTGGGATAAACGCTGATTACGACTTGCGCCATAAATTAATGAGTGAAAATCGGTATCCGTTTCCACTACTTTGCTTAAATCTCCGGTTTCGCTCTCTTCTGATATTTTAACCAAATACCGTTCCAAACCCTCAAGTTCTTCATCCGTGATTCTTTCAGCGGCAAGCTCGGCCGCCAAACCTTCAAGCGCCCCTCGGATTTCAAAAACATCGGTGATATCTTTCAAGGACAAACCGGCGACATAAGCTCCCTTTCTAGGAAGCATCACCACTAATCCTTCTAATTCCAATTTTCGAATCGCTTCCCGGACCGGGGTACGGCTAACTCCCATCTCTTCCGCCATTTGAATCTCCATTAATCGTTCTCCGGGTGACAGTCTTCCGGTGATAATGGCTTCCCGTAAAGATTCGAAAACCAATTCGCGTAATGGTTTATAATTATCAAGTTTGATTGGGAGTAAAGGTTGATGTGCCAAATTACTCATCCTTTTTTATGGTTATTTACTAGATATTGTTTTTGTTAAACAGCCAAACCAACCCCGTGGGAGACCGCTTAAGAATGGCCCAATCATATCCGGTGGAGGATTCAGCGCAAAAACAGTCGGTCCGCTTCCCGACAACATATTGGCCGATAACCCAAATTTTTGAAAGTATTCCTTCACCTGTTTAATTACTGGAAATTCTTTTAGAGCCACCGGTTCAAGAACATTGCCCCAGTTTGACTGTAACTCAACCAAATTACCAGTTTCCAGCGCTTTAATCGCCGGCTCGATCCGTGGTTTGTTTTGCAATTGATCTAACCGTAATTTCTGGTAAATTAAGGCTGTAGGTACTTGGACATCCGGAGTAACCAATAAAAGTTCCGTTTCCAACTTGGAATTGATCCGGGTTAATTGTTCTCCAATCCCTTGGGCTCTGGCAGTGCCTTGAAATATACAAAACGGCACATCAGCCCCTATCTTCACTCCAAGCTCCATTAGTTGGCTTTGAGTTAACCCCAAACCCCACAACCTATTTAAGCCAATCATCGCCGCAGCGGCGTCGGAACTCCCCCCCGCCAGTCCGGCGGCTATTGGAATCCTCTTAATAATATGGATCTTGACTCCACCAGGATATCCGGTTTCCTCTTTGAGTAATGAAACCGCTTTCCAAACGAGATTGCTGGAGTCAACCGGTAATCTCCGGTTTGAACAAGTTAATTTAATTTGATGATGCGTCACAAAGGAAAGTTGATCCGCCAAGGCAATAGTTTGCATGATCATATCCACTTCGTGATAACCATCCGGTCTTTTGGTGATGACATTTAAACCAAGATTAATTTTTGCAGTCGCTAAGATGCTTAACATTTAATTGTCCACCGAGATTTATTTGATTATTATAATATATATTTGCCAAAAGCCATTAATTATCCTTCTAATTCGGAAATACTTCTTCAATCTCTTTCGCTAAAACCAGGAGAACTCAATATAAAAACACACCGGCGGAAACCAGTGCAAATTTAAGAATAAAAATATTCAATCTTATAATAAATATGGCCGTACACCTTGCTTTGACTAAATTTTCCCGAACGTGCATATACCAGCCGGCTCCGACCAGGCAATTCTACGGCACACGAAAGCTCTTGTTTACCGTTGCTTCCTTCCGGACCTGGCGGGGTTTGCAAGTTTCCGTTGCGTAGGACCCAATCATCAACGCCACTTAATATAGCCGGACTCACGAAAACGAGCCTGGGCTTGGAATTAGACCCTGCTATAGCGGGTTGCAGGTTACAGGGCACCGCTACCTCCCCGTTTAGCACGACCATAAACTTATTGAATTTACAATCACTGAAACTAAAAGATAGTAAATAAAATTATATCACATCTATAAAAATTAACAACAGGAAATTAATGGGGTTTTAATCTCATCATTCCCGTTGGCGGGAATATGCACCGGTGTAAAAGATTATTTTTTCCGTCCGGGACATATGCTTTTGGCGGAAGCTTCACGAAGTATTCTTTTTAAGGCTTTTAGTTAACCCGTTTACTTCAAATCATACCCATATAATCGGTTCCCGGCGACGACAAATATTTTATCTGCCATGCTATACAATTTTGTCACCTGCCCGTAAGTGGGTTCCTCCCAGAGCTTAATACCAAACAGCGGATCCCGTGCTTCAAAGGTATTCCCGACACCGACGATGATCACATCGGCAATATTAATCATAGAACCGGACACCACTTGATCCCATCCGATCTCCCATAATAATTTGCCGGTTAAACGATGGTATGCCTGAAGATGACCTTGGTTGGCTTCATTATACAGAATAAATAATCCTTTCTCACTTAACTGCATTTGCACATTTTTATTGCCGGCCTGATTTTTCACTGTCCAGGTACTAATTATCCGGCCGGTTTCCCGATCCACTATTTTTAATAGTCCATTTTTTAGCAGACAAAAAATTTCATTACTGCCGAAAACCGGTTTCGTTAATAACCCGTCCTCAAATTTTACGGTCCAAAGCTTTTCACCATAAGCATTGACCATCCATATTTCTGAGACCGGAAAAGTGATCAAAAAACGGTTGTAGGCAACCTCTTCCAATTCAGCTTGGCTACTGGCGGGAAGTTGCCACTTTACACTCCCATCTTCCCAGCTTAGAGCCTTGATTAACCCAGTTTTATTTAAAATAAATAAGGTGTCCCGAGTTAAAAAATATTTCGAAAAATCCGGAAGCTTTTGACGCCACAAATATACTAATTTAAACAGGTTATACTTGGTCAACCGGGCAACTTTCAAATACTGTCCCTCTTGTACCAGGTATTGATCACCGTAAAAATCATGAGGATTAAGCCCCATTTTAAATTGTTCGAGTTTCTTGCCCGTATCCAAGTCAATGACTTCAATGGTTTGTGTCGTATTAACAGCTAAAGCGTTCTTGGTTTTGCCTACGGATTTTATTTGGTCATCTGTTGGATAAGTCCAGCTTAATTTAGCCATCCGGCTCAAACCATGCGGCCGCGGCGCTTGCTCCGACGAATTTCCAAATACCACTTTTAATTCAATAAAAAAACGGTTGTCTTCCTGCCAATAACGCAATACTTGATATTGGACAATACCCATCTCACGCTGAATGGAAAGCGGATCTTTCGGAGAATTGTTCATTCTCGAAATCTCACTATAATCTTGGGGTTGAACTATACTATATGCTTTCTGAAAAGCATCCTCCAGGGCTGCTTTATACATTCGATCCGGATCATCTCCAAAATTAACGCTACCGGTTACTGTGATCTCTTGATTCCCTTGAGGTAAGGCGTCGGCATTTATATGATTCAAAGAAATGTTGATAAATATTAATACCGCTATAATTAACCCCATAAAAATTTTTTTATAAACTTTTATCAATCTGATTTCCTTCTTTCCATGGAATACTCATTTATATTTATATCGGTAATTTAGGGGTTTCATTATATATCGAAAATTATTCCGGTTATGATGCATTAAAAGTATTCACTCCAACAAAATTTATATCCACCCAGCTTACTCTGATCTCGGACTATAACTATCATTGATGATTCTGATTATGAAATAATGATGACGGTCGGATTTTTACATGAGTATTACAGAGTGGCTCCGGAAATATTTTTTTCGGCACGATCGGGGTCTTACGAAGAGTGTGGCCGATAGAATTATTAAAGTTTGAAGCGAGAGAAAAAGTGTGAAGTGAAAAGAAAAGGTAAAAAGAAAAATACGGAGCAATATAAAGCTTTTTTCCTCTTTTCGTCTTTAACTTCTCTCTTCCACTTCAAATTTCATCCTTCATGCATTATTTTAAGTATCCTTGCAGTAAGGTTTGAATTGCTTCATTTTCGTTTAATCCAAAAGTCATTAGTTTAATGATCTGATCTCCGGACAGTTTACCAATAGCAGCTTCGTGGGTTAATTCGGCGGCGGCGTTTTTGGCCCACAACTCGGGTTGCGAACGGATATCGGCCTGGTCCATAATGATTGAATCGCAGGAAACATGGCCTTTGCACCGGGTGTAACCAATTAAACTTACATTAAAAATCTGAAGGGACTTATCTTGGGCCACTGAACGGGATAGTACTTCGCCACTCGAGTCTTCGCCTTCCAAATGAACCATAATACTGGATTCAGCCCTTTGCGTCTCATGGGTCAATAAACGTTCGTTCATCACCAAGTGGGCCCGCTCTCCAATATGAACCTCGGTTTTGCGTTCCGTATTACTAATACCCCGTACCTGAATCAATTCAATCTCGGCGGTGGCTCCTTCCTCCAGCCAAAGTACGGTAACCGGATTCAAAATCCGCTCACCGGTACCACCACCCTGTCCGTAATGTTTTTCTATATAACGTATCTTGGCGTTACGGCGGATAAAAAATTCATGAACCCCGTCATGTTGGCTTTTCTGGGTGGAATCATTATGAATACCACACCCTGCGACAATTAATACATCGGAACCTGAACCAATCTCGAAAGTATTATAAACCAAATCCTGCAAACCGCCCTGAGTGAGAATTACCGGAATGTGAATCGATTTATTAACTGTCCCCGGCGCTACCGTTATATTGATACCCGGTTTATCGGATTTTGGGGAAATATTAATTTCGGCGGTTGACTCCCGCGCTAAAGCTGTGCCATCCTTTCGAATATTAAAAGCCCCCGGAGGAGTGCCGTGCAAATCGGCAATTTGTTTTAATAATTCTTCATCGAGCGCATTGAGCTTCATCTTCCATACCCTCCAAACAGACTTTACGCCACCGGCAATGAATACCTTCTTCAATTAATGGGCGGATCGTATCCATTTTGCCCCGCTCTTGAACTGAACCACCGGCAATGATGATGATCTCATCAGCCGCTTCTAAAAATCTTTTGCTATGAGAAATGAGAATGGTGGTACGTTCCTGGGATTGACGATGGGAACGGATTACAAAATCCATTAATTGTTCAAACCCCCATAAATCCACTCCCGCTTCCGGTTCATCTAGAATCGCCACCTTGGTCCGGCCTAGTAATACTGATGCTATTTCCAGCCGTTTCATCTCACCACCGGATAGTCCGGCATCGGCCAACCTATCCAAATAATCCTCCGGGCATAGGCCGATTAAACGTAAAGTGTTCCTTATTTGCAATTCCTGAATTGATGGGTCGGCCAAACGTAAGAACCACTTGATATCAATTCCTTTAAAGCGGGGAGGGTGTTGAAAAGCATAACGAATTCCTTGCCGAGCCCTTTCAGTAATCGAAAGATTGGTGATATCCTGCCCATCAAGATAAATCCGGCCACCCGACGGAGGATAAATCCCCATCATTACTTTGGCAACCGAAGTTTTACCGCCACCATTGGGTCCTGTAATTACATAAAGCTTTCCTTTTTCAAACTCAAGTGAAATATCTTTAAGAATTTCAGCCCCATCTTCCAGATTCAATGTGATATTTTTGATTTGAATCATCAGTGTTCCTCCCTAAAAAATCCAATGGTAACAATCTCAACGATAACCTTCCCCTAATCTACATTTAACGTGTAACCGGGTATTGAGATCGATTAAATATTCTTGATTTCATCTCTTTTTCCTGTTTATCCAAACCGGAAGGGAACGGTTAATTTATGATTTTTCTTTGACTGGAACAGAAATGGGGGTTTATTAAAATTTATTACAATTTCATTTTCAAAACTGATAAGGGAATATGAAAAAAAGTCTGTCCCGGATTTATCCGAGACAGCCCCCCTTTTAAATTATAAATGGCGGAGAGATAGGGATTCGAACCCTAGAGGCTGTTACACCTACACGCGCTCCAGGCGTGCGCCTTCGACCACTCGGCCATCTCTCCGAAAAATATTCTTTTGTACTGGTGATTTGTAAATCGCCTTCTTATATCCTAATGGCGGAGAGAGCGAGATTCGAACTCGCGAGGGACGTAAATCCCTACCCGCTTTCGAGGCGGGCGCCTTCAACCGCTCAGCCATCTCTCCAATACGCTTTAACGGCGTTCCTTAAAAAATTCCTTTAATATTTTACCACATTCATGTTCTAAAATACCAGAGGTAATTTCCACCCGATGATTAAATCGTTTATCTTCAAGGAGATTCATTAAGCTACCGGCAGCTCCACCTTTGGGATCATACGCCCCAAAAACCAAACGATCAATACGGGCTTGGATCATAGCGCCGGCACACATCGGACAAGGTTCTAAAGTTGTATATAAGGTCCCACCGCTTAATCTCCAATGTTGGCGATGATTTGACGCCGCCCTTAACACCAGTATCTCCGCATGAGCCGTGGGATCTCCGGTTGTTTCACGAAGATTATGAGCCCGGGCGATGATTTGGTTTTCCAAAACAAATACCGCCCCAATGGGAACCTCTCCCATCCGACTTGCTCTTTCCGCTTCGATATACGCCTCTCGAATATAATATTGGTCTATTTGAAGCTGATTACCCGATCGGTAATCCGTATCCATAAAATTAACACCTATCCTATATTACCACAAACCAAATAGAGAATGCAAGGTGGCATATAAAGAAATTATTCTTTTTATTTCTAAATTGTTATCATCAATATAAGAAAGACGGATATTTATCGAAAAGTAAAAAAAATTTTTAACGCTCCCGAACCAGCTCACCAGAATCTCTTCTACCTGAGCCATTTCTCTGACAATCCCAATATTGATTCTTCGCAAATATTCGACGATCTAAACGAAATTCCGGGTAACCGTTCAATGGTCAATGTGTAGCCAACCCACCGCTTTTCCGGCTTAATCGTTGTCAGACCATTGGTTTTTGAGAATCAAAAGTGATTTTGGCAATAAGTTGGTTACTACCGATTCCGATGAAACAGATTATTATGATCCGTCAGGCTAAAAATACTGGGATCAGCCTGGGACCTCTGATTCCCAGAAAGATCCAGAAAAGATCAATCAGACGGTGTAAATGAAACCAAATACGATACTTGGAAGTAAAAAGCACTCTCCACGGACAAATCACTACATTATTATTATAGTTTAATATTATATTACTAGTATAATATATAAAGGGTATGATATTGTAATTATATAATATTATTTTTAATAACTATTCTATCTCTTTATTATAAACCAGAAAATAAATTTTTTTCTTTATCATAACCTCATTTTGCATTATGGTCATTTTTGGTTGGAGGTTATTTAGTAAAAAATTATATAAAATTTTAAAAAAAAAGATAATAGAGAGATGAATGGTTGATTGGAGGCCGATTGGAACACGTTAAGAAGGAATTTACGAGGGATTACCGGAGATAAACTTTATAAAAAATATAATGTCAACCAAATTAAATTCATTTCTTTCCCTGTTGTGAATATTTCTCCATAAAATAATCATGAATCCGTCCTGCTTTAATCATGCTAAGCGGCACCCCACCGCCAATCATTTCAGTTTCAATAAAGGTATGGCAGGATTTTTCTAGTATTTCGCAGGCTAAAAAAGCTTCCTGCATATCCCTACCTATGCAAACAGCTCCGTGATTGGCAAGTAAGGCGGCGTTTCTTCCTGATAAGGCTTTCATTACGTTTTTTGTAAGTTTTCCGGTCCCTGAAAGCGCATAATCAGATACTCTCACAGAAGGACCGATAATTTGGACCATATCATCCAGTAAAGGTGGAATTTCCCTATGAGTTGCCGCCACAGTACAAACGTTCTGTGAATGTGTGTGAATTACTGCCCATATCTCTTTCCTATTTTTAAATATCTCCGCATGTAGCCCGCTTTCCGAAGAAGGCTTAATATTCCCTTCATAGCTTAAATCTTGAATATTTACCAATACCATATCCCCGGGAGTTAATGTTTCATAGTCCCTACCGCTGGGGGTGATTACCATAAAATCATCATCTACCCGGTAACTGACATTGCCCCAGGTACCGGAAACCAGACCTCTACGTAACAACTGTTTCCCAGAATTACAAACAATTTCCCGGGTTTTATTGATAGCTGAAAAATCCGGTTTCATTTTTTTATTTAATTTTGAAGATATTTTCATTTTTAAACGCCTCTTCGAATATCTTTTATCTTTACACTAGTATTAATCCTCAATTCTTAATCAAATGTCCAGATTTTTAACTTCAGTAGCGTGGTTCTGAATGAATTCCCGGCGTGGCTCTACTTTATCGCCCATTAGCATTGAAAAAACTTCATTCGCCTCAATGGCATCTTCCATGGTAACTCGCAGAATGGTTCGATTATCGGGATTCATAGTGGTTTCCCAGAGTTGTTCAGCGTTCATCTCACCCAATCCTTTATAGCGCTGTACCGTCATATTATGGCGGCCAATTCGGTTCAAAAGATCGTCCAGTTCTTTGTCGGAATATGCATAATGCTCATTTTTATTTTGTTTGACCATATACAGCGGCGGTTGAGCAATATAAACGTAGCCTTTCTCGACCAACGGTGTCATAAACCGGTAAAAGAAGGTGAGTAACAAGGTTCGAATATGTGATCCGTCCACATCGGCATCGGTCATGGTCACGACCTTATGATACCTTAACTTCGTCAAGTCAAAATCCGCGCCAAATCCAGTTCCAAGAGCAGTGATCATTGCTTTGATCTCTTCATTGCTCAATACTCTATCAAGATTGGCTTTTTCCACATTTAAGATCTTGCCGCGTAACGGTAGAATCGCCTGGAACCGCCGGTCCCGTCCTTGTTTAGCCGAACCGCCCGCCGAATCTCCCTCTACCAAATATAACTCAGAAAGCTCCGGTTCCCGGGCCGAACAATCCGCCAATTTTCCGGGTAAAGAACCCACTTCCAGCGCGCTTTTCCGCCGGGTAAGATCTTTGGCTTTCCTGGCAGCTTCCCGGGCCCGGGACGCCAGTAGGCATTTTTCAATGATTTTCTTGGCGGATGTGGGGTTTTCTTCTAAAAATTCGGCTATTCCTTCATTTACAGCACTTTCCACGATTCCCCGCATCTCACTGTTGCCTAATTTTGTTTTGGTTTGCCCTTCAAACTGAGGGTAGCGGAGTTTAACATTTACAATTGCGGTTAATCCTTCCCGCACATCATCACCGGTTAAACTGGTCTCATTTTCTTTGATTAAATTGGTTTTCTTGGCGTAATCATTCAAGGTTCGGGTAAGAGCCGAACGAAAACCGGAAAGGTGGGTGCCTCCTTCATGGGTATTAATATTATTTGCGAAAGAAAAAACGCTTTCTACAAAACTATCATTATATTGAAGCGCCACTTCAATCTCGTTATCATCAATATTTTTACGGGTATAAATGACTTCTTTGTGTATCGGATCCTTAGTCTTATTTAAATGTTCGACAAAGGAAATGATACCTCCGTTATAATGAAAGACAGACTCTTTTTCATTCTTTTCGTCTTTCAAAACGATTTTTACACCCCGGTTTAAGAAAGCCATTTCCCGAAGACGATGGGTTAAATAATCAAAACTAAATTCACAGGATTCAAAAATTTCCGGATCCGGCGTAAACCTAGTGGTTGTCCCGGTTCCTTCCGCTTCTCCGACAACTTTCACCGATTCATCCGGCTTACCCCGATGATAGCTTTGGTAATATATATTTCCTTTACTTTTTATCCATACCTCAGTCTTTATAGAAAGGGCATTGACCACCGATGCACCTACTCCATGGAGTCCTCCGGAGACTTTATATCCTTCACCACCAAACTTACCACCAGCGTGTAACACAGTCATAACGACTTCCAAAGCTGATTTTTTTTCTTTTATATGATAGTCTACCGGTATTCCGCGACCGTTATCCTCTACCGAAACCGAACCGTCAGCTTGCAAAATTATAATGATCTTATCGCAATAACCGGCCAAAGCCTCGTCAATACTGTTATCCACAATTTCATAGACCAAATGATGCAGACCTTTGGTACAAGTACTACCAATATACATGCTAGGGCGGCGCCTGACAGCTTCCAATCCTTCTAAAACCTGAATCTGACTGGCGTCATAGTCATTATTTATTTTATGATTATTTTTTTCGAGTTCCGGCTCCATTGTGATTATAAAACTCCTTCCCTATATCTCCGTGAATTCTTTTTATATTTTTTTTCTCTATTTTAGGATAGATTATTGATATATTCAGCTCTTTTTTTTAAGGTCATGGAAGAGATCGGAGATAAATAAATGGTATTATTGGTTACTATAATCGATTTAAGGGTATCCCCTTCTAATTTTTTAACATTTCTTTTCCCTTGAATTTTTTTTATATATTCATTGACGTCATTTTCTTTTTTATTATTTTCATAATTTAATATAATAATTATCTTTTTTGTGCTAACTAAAGTATCCCCCCCGAGATGGACAAACATCCTAATTCCCCCTTTAATCGCATTTAATTTTTTTAAAACATTATTTTTAATAAAGACTGAGATTATGAATTAATTGTTATTGATTTATTTAAAAATCTTTGATAGGCTTCGTTTTCTTCTTTAATTTGCCTTTCACAACAGGGACAATACTCGTAACATGATTCTATAATAATATTACAGGACTGGCATCTTTTTCCCCCGGCGGCCTCCATTTGTCTTTTTAATACGTAGTGTTTTTTCATAAACGTAGCAAACTTAGCAGCTAAATCCGGTTCCGAAATCATTTGCCCACACTTTTCGATCATGGCCTTTTCTTCAGAATTCAGGATCACTTCCGGTTCATTTTTCTTCTTTGGGTCATTATTATGTTGCACAGGTCCTATTTTAATTCTAACGCCTTTAACAATATTTGGTCCTAAAATTCTTCGATACTTCTTAATAATATCCATATTTAATAAAGAAATCTGATGAGCTAATGCCGCATTATCGGTTTGTAAATATAAATATCCATCACAAAAACGAGTCGCGGCTACTTTCGCATGAATCTCCGATCCGGCCACTTTCGGCCAGTAATAAACGGCCAATTCCCCTTTTAATCGGGGCCATCCTCCCTGCCGTTGAAAAAATCCTTCGATAACCGCTTTAAAAGAACTACTGGCCATCTTTTACCATACCTCTTTCGATCTCAAAAAAGATGGCCTGGGAGGAATATCCTGGAAAATCCTTGAGGCTGGTAGCCGTCATAAATGTTTGTACTGTGTTGATTAAGTTTGTCAGTAAAGCTTTTTTCCGGTTGTCATCAAATTCTGACATGACATCATCCAACAACAAAATTGGATATTCCCCGCGGATATCTTTAATTTTTTGGATTAATCCCAGTTTCATAGCTAATGATGCCGTCCTTTGCTGCCCTTGGGATCCAAAAACGCGTAACTCAACGTTCCTCGCGATTGTTATCCGTAGATCGTCGAGTTGGGGACCGACTAAAGTAACCTTTCGCTCCAATTCGGTATGGCGTACCGATGCTATGGCTTCTTTTAATAAATTTTTTATTTCATCTTCCTTGAATTGATTTAAAACCTGATTTTTAAATCCTATATATTGAACGTTTAATTCTTCCTTTTCACTGCTTATTTGGCGTTGTATTTCAACGATATAAGGCAGGATGCTTTCAATTAAAAACAACCGGTATTTAATAACATTTGCTCCCGTATTTATTAATTGCTCATTCCAGGCCTCTAGTTCTTGAAGATCGATATAATGTTCTTTCAGTAACCGGTTGCGTTGTTGAAGGATTTTGGTATAATTATAATAAATAAACCGGTATTTTGGTTCTACTTGTGCTAAGTATAAATCAAGAAAATCACGGCGATATGATGGCGCTCCTTTAATCATTTGTAAATCGTCCGGCGTAAAAATAACCACGGGTACTTTTCCAAATATATCACTGCGCTTAACGATTTGCCCGTTAATTTTATATCTTCTTTCTTTTTGACCGATTCCTATTTCAATCACAGTGGAATTAGATTCACCGTTAAAAACTCCTTTTATAAAGCTGGTCTCACAATTCCATTGAATGACTTCTTCATCTTTTTTAGCCCGAAAAGATTTACCCAACGAAAACATGGCAATTGCTTCTATTAAATTAGTTTTTCCCTGGGCATTCTGTCCATATAAAATATTCATACCGGGTGAAACTTCAATTTTTTCCTCTTCATAATTCCGGAACCTCTCTAGTTCCATATTTTTTAAAAACATATTATATCCTTATTTTATTGAATGTAATATATATCGTCGTTAATCGCCACCCGATCACCAGGTTTAATTTTGCGTCCGCGATGTCGTTCTATTTCTTCATTAACTCCTACCTTTCCTGCTTCGATTAAAACTTTCGCCTCTCCTCCAGTATTGGCTATACAAAGGGCTTTTAATAATTGATCAAGTTTTATATATTCTGTTTTTAATATATAATTTACAATCTTATTTGGACTCATTTAACCTCTCTGAATTTCCTTTATTTTTTATATATTATGCGGACAACTTTAAAGGCATTACTATATAATAATAATCTGAATTTCCTTGCCCTTGCACCATTGCGGGCTTTAGTTCTTGAACATACTTAAAAACAATTTTATTTTCATTAACCGATCTTAAAAAATCCAATAAATATCTTACATTAAAACCTATTTCTATTTCTTTTCCTGAAAAATCTATACTTATTTCTTCTTTACAATTTCCTTTATCCGGCTCTTTCGCATGAATTACCATCTCAGATCCTGACAAACTCATTCTTATTGAATTACTAACCAAAGCAGTCCTTTCCAGGGCTTCTATTAATTGATTGCGATCGATGATAGCATTTCCTGAAAATTCTTTTGGAACAACCTGTTCGTATCTTGGAAATTGGGCTTCAACCAAACGCGATGAAAATTTAATACCTTCTCCTTGTATAAAAATCATTTTTTCATTGATATAAACGTCAACATTGGCATTATTGTTTCCGCTAAATATATTGGCAATTTCCCGTAAAGCACGAACCGGAACCAATGCCATTTTATTGATCTCACTTTTTACCGGAATATCTTTGATAGCTAATCGATTAACATCCGTAGCAATTAACCTTATTTTCTCTGGAGTTATTTCCCATAAAATACTCGATAAAAAAGGACGGGGATCATCCGATAAAGTTGCAAATATAGTTTGATGAATTGCTTCTTTTAAATTTTCCCCATTAACTTCAACTCTATCTCCTGATTTTAACTCCGGTAACGTTGGAAACTCTTCCACAGGCAAAACAGGAATCTGATAAATGGAATGACGGCATGTTATCGAGACCATTCTTGCATTTTCATCAAACTCGATCTCTACCGGAACTTGAGGTAAATGTTTAATTATATCCACAAATGTTTTTCCAGATAATACGATTGATCCAGGATTAATGATCTGGATATTCGGTACAGTCACTTCAATAGCAATCTCCAGATCGGTAGCCACACATTTTAAAGTATTATCTTTAGCTTCTAAAAAAATACCGGTTAAAATAGGTAGCGTAGTTTTTGAGGCAATTGCCCGGACCACAATTTGTAAAAATCTAGATAATTCATCCTGAATACAAACTATTTTCATATGCCGCCCCCCTAATTATTATTATTTTATTATTTATTATATATATAAATAACAGTAGTGGTAGTGAGGTGTAAAATGTGGATAAATCTTAAAATATCGCTTCATCAAAGTATTTCTATACCATAATAAGATGTTTATAAAAGTAGCAGTTAATCAGAAAATAACATAATCCACTGTTTAAAAAAAGTTGTGGATAAAGTAGATAACAAAATAAAAAGATATTAAGAACAAATTATTAACTTACTTTGTGGATTAAATCTTTAATAATCCGATCTACTTCAGTATTAGTTTTTATAAGTTCCTGGATTTTATCGCAAGCATGAATTACTGTAGTATGATCGCGACCTCCAAATTCATCGCCAATCTTAGGCAGGGAATAATCAGTTAATTCTCTAACAAGATACATGGCAATTTGTCGGGGATATGTAACATTTTTTGTCCGTCTTTGGGCTTTTAAATCTTCTATTTCAATATTAAAAAATTCGGCCACAGCTTGTTGTATTAAAGGAATAGTAACCCTTTTGACCGAGGAAGAAGAAATGACATCTTTTAAAACTTCATTTGCTAATTCCAGTGTTATTTGTTTATTGTGGAAAGAGGAAAAAGCAATGATCCGGATTAAAGCGCCTTCCAATTCCCGGATGTTGGAATTGATTTGATCAGCAATATGGACGATAACATCATTAGGTAGATGCCAACCTTCCGCGGAAGCTTTTTTCCGCAGAATTGCTATCCGGGTTTCCAGATTAGGAGCCTGGATATCGGTAATTAATCCCCATTCAAAACGGGAACGCAATCGATCTTCCAGGGTAGGTATCTCCTTGGGTGGACGGTCACTGGATATCACAATTTGACGGCTGGATTCGTATAAAGTATTAAATGTGTGGAAAAATTCTTCCTGGGTGCTTTCTTTTCCAGCAAAAAATTGAATATCGTCAACCAGCAATAAATCAACAGTACGGTATGTATCGCGAAATTGAGGTGTTCGGTTAAACCGAATAGCATTGATTAACTCATTGGTGAATTTTTCAGAAGATACATAAACAACTCGGAAATCCGGGGAATGTTTTAAAACATAATGGCCGATGGCTTGCATTAAATGAGTTTTACCCAAACCGACACCACCATACAAAAACAACGGATTATATGCTTTACCGGGAGCTTCGGCCACTGCAAGGGAAGCTGCATGAGCAAAACGGTTGCTTTCACCCACCACAAAACTTTCAAAAGTATATTTTGGGTTGAGTAATGATGGTTGAGCAACATTAACCGATGGAGCCGCGGCTTTTTTTTCTTCTTCGTTATGACTCTGATTGGGAGTAACGAACTTTAGATCCACATCTTCATCAAGCAGTTCTTTAATTGTGGAAGATAATAATGGTGAATATCTTGATTCCAACCAATCTCTGGCAAAATCATTAGGAACTTCAATCACCAATATGTTACCGTCTAATGATATAGGTTTGGTTGGTTTTAACCAGGTTTCAAAGCTTGGTTTGCTTAAATAAGGAGAAACTGTCTCCAAAGCCTTTTCCCAGATAGTATCCAAATTACTCATGAACCATAAACACTCCTTGATGAAAGAATCGCTACCCAATTAATCTGAAAAGGAATTATTAAGAACCTGTGGATTAAATGTTAATAATCATTAAAATATTAAGAGTACCAACGGATAATAAGATAAAGAAAAAAAAAGAAACATGACTCAAACAAAAGAAATAAACATATTTTAATTTATCCACAAAAATACCCACACCCTGTGGATAAATTTAGATGAAAAAATACGATCATATAATAACAAAATCTATCCGCTTTGGCAATTTGAAATAAAAGCAAAGATTCAAAGATTAAACCAGATAGAACGATCTTCGGCTTGAAATAAGCAGGTTTATCGATGATTAAAATAGTGATTTCAGTTTATAATAATTAATAATAACTATTGACAGCGTTTTACAGGATCATTATAATGAAAGAGGATCTTTTGGTGGAGAATAATTGTTAATTATTTACACTATAATATATTTTAGATTATTTATTAAGCAAGAAACGTATAACTCAAATCGATTAGTGAGAGAGGTGAAAACGATGAAAATGACTTATCAGCCCAACCGGCGTAAATATAAAAAGGATCATGGTTTTTTGGTGAGAATGTCCACCAAAAATGGACGCAAAGTGTTACAACGCAGAAGGGCTAAAGGCAGAAAAGCATTAACCGCTTAAATTCGAACCTGATTTAATAAAATAATTTGAAAGCTAAAAAATTTGATAGCTTCACCAAAGATTAACACGATAAAAAAAAACAGTGATTTTCAGCTAATCTTCGAAAAAGGCCACTCAATGAACGGACGATATTTAGTGGTCTATTTTCTTCATAATCAGATCGATAAACAACGATTCGGATTTTGTGTGGGCCGGAAACTTGGTTCTGCAGTCAAAAGAAACCACGTGAAACGATTGCTTCGGGAAGTGGTTCGAAAAGGTTATAGTCATAAAGATTCCGGTCTGGATATTGTAATAGTTGCTCGAAAACCGATCCTCAAGGCCCGATATCAAGACATAATTTCGGATTATGAAAATATACTTTTGAAAACGGGTATTATAAACGAATGAGTAATACAAATATACATCATAGCAATTATCAAGAGGAAGGGAAGGATTTTCAGTGAAAGACGTAATCCTTCTTTTTATCATTTTTTATAAAAAAATAATATCCCCATTATTGCCAGGAAGTTGTCGTTTTTACCCGACATGTTCGATGTATTTATACGAAGCGATCAAAAAACATGGAGTATTCAAGGGATTAAAGTATGGGATGAAACGCCTGTTACGTTGTCATCCTTTTAACGATGGCGGTTATGATCCTGTACCGGAAAAATAATAGAATTTATTTTAATAAACAGAGGGGTTGTTTCTTTTGAACGCGATTATTCAACCGTTTGTAAGCCTGTTTGAGTATATTTTAAAATTTTTATTTAACTATACCCATAGTTGGGGATGGTCTATTATTTTATTGACTTTATTGATAAAAATAATACTTTTCCCGACTTCCATCAAGCAATATCAATCGATGGATAGGATGAAACGGATCCAACCCAAATTAAAAGAGATTCAAGATAAGTATAAGGATAAACCGGAAGAGTTTCAACGACGGACCATGGAACTTTATAAAAATGAAAAAGTAAATCCTATGGGCGGTTGTCTGCCGATGTTGATTCAATTACCTTTACTTTGGGCAATCTTTGCATTACTTCAGGATCCGAAAAATCATGTAGCCGAATTAATTAAAGACAGCCAGTTTTTATGGTTTCAGTTAGGCCAAACCAAGGATTTATTATTGGCGATTATCTCCGGAGTCACTACTTTCATACAATCGAAAATAACAACGCCGAAGACAGGAACCGACCCTTCCCAACAGACGCTTTTGTACATCATGCCGATAATGTTCGGGTTTTTCACCTGGACGGTAACTGCCGGTATAGGATTATACTGGGTAGCCAGCAACATCATAGGTATTGCCCAACAGTATATAATTAACGAATATTTTATCGTGAAAGAACACATCCATAAGGATGAAAAAAATAATGAACACGAGAAAAAGTCGCAAGACGCCAAAAAGTAATTTATATTATCCTTAAAAGGTTAATAAAAACATCTTTTAAGGATAATTATATAAAGGAGGAATAGTTTGATGAAAATGGTTGAAAAAATCGGCCGGACCAAAGAAGAGGCAATCGAAAGCGCTTTGGAGGAATTAGGAGTTGGACCGGATCAAGTAAAAGTTGAAGTTTTAGAGGAGATTTCGAAAAGTGGACTATTAGGGTTGATAAGTAGTAAAGCGGTAAAAGTGAGAGTTAGCGTAAAAGAGGATATCGGACAGGCCGCCGGTTTATTTTTAAGAGAGATGCTTGTAAATATGGGGGTTTTAGCTCAAGTCGAAATATTTAGGCGCAAAGATAACACTATGCTGAATATTAATGGAAAAGATTTAGGTCTTTTAATCGGCAAACATGGGCAAACATTGGATGCCATACAATATCTGGTGAATTTATCCGTAAATAAAAACCAAACCGAGAAAGAAAGAATTATTGTTGATGTAGAAGGTTACCGTCGCCGACGGGAAGAAACTTTACGTCGTCTGGCCTTGCGTATCGCTGAAAAAGTAAAGAGGGAAAAGCGAAAACAAGTTTTAGAACCCATGTCTCCCCAGGAAAGGCGTATTATTCACGCTACATTACAGGATTTTAAAGATGTAATGACCTATAGTGAAGGTGAAGATCCTTACCGTCATGTAATTATTTCCCCCCAAGACAATTGAAATGAATTGGCGGTAATCTAGTCAATAAAGAGGATAATCACAACCCGGATGCCCGGGTTAATTTTTTTTAAAAAAGACAGACTTTTAAGAAACTGATTATTATGTTAAACTAAGTTTGAATTTAGGAGGAAATTATGTTTTTTAATGATACCATCGCGGCTATTGCCACTCCAGTTGGTGAAAGCGGGATTGGAATTATCCGGATCAGCGGCCCTGATGCCCATAATATTGTTTTATCCTTGTTAAGAAAAACGAATCGAGAGTCTTTTTTAGAGATAGAAGATCATCGAATCTATTATGGCCTGGTAGTTGATTCCCAGATCAATGAGAGCATTGATGAAGTACTTTTTTTTTACGCACGCAAACCACATAGTTTTACAGCGGAAGACACGGTAGAAATTCAGGCGCATGGCGGCACTTTAAACTTAACAAAAATCCTTAAATTAGTGTTACAGCATGGCGCTCGCCTTGCGGAACCCGGAGAATTTACGCTAAGAGCTTATATAAATGGTAGAATTGATCTTGTGCAGGCGGAATCTATTATTGATCTAATTCGCGCTAAGACCGATAAAGCCCATCAACTTGCGATTCAGCAACTTACAGGCAAAACCACCCAAATGATTCATGAAGTTGAAAGTGAATTATACCATATCTTGGTGACTATTGAAGCCATACTTGATTTTCCCGAAGACGGCATCCCGGAGTTGACCAAAAATACCATAATAGAAAACGTGGCTTTAATTAAAAAACGGCTTATAGAAATATCCAGTACCATTGATGATGGAAGAAAAATTAGGGAAGGGGTATCCATCGTCATTGTAGGCCGCCCCAATGTCGGGAAATCAAGTCTGTTAAATTTCTTTTTGCAAGAAGAACGGTCAATTGTAACTGAAATTCCCGGCACAACCCGGGATGTCATTGAAGCTCAGATTCAATTAAAAGGGATCCCGGTTCGTTTATACGACACGGCCGGCTTACGGGATACCGACAACCCCATAGAACGAATTGGGATTCAAAAAGCCGAACACTATATTGAGGAAGCAAATTTAATTTTGTTACTCATGGATGGTAGCGAGCCACTGGTGGAAGAAGATCGTTATATAATAAAAAAATGTACTGGGCGGAAAGTAATCTTGGTCATCAATAAAATTGATTTGCCACAATGCTTGGACCGGGACTTATTACCCGAAGTTTCAGACGCGAAAAGAATCGAACTCTCGGCACTTACGGGAGAGGGTTTTAATGAACTGGAGGATACAATTGTATCTGCGGTTGGCCTAGGGGAAATTACCGTGGATGATCGACCGCTATTGTCCAGAGTACGTCATAAACAGGCTTTGGAACAAGCCATCGAGTCGCTTCAAAGTTTTATATACGGTTTCAATCAGGGGATAAGTGAAGATTTGTTGGCGATAGACTTACGATCTTGCCTGGCTGCCATCGGTGAGATTACTGGGAAAAACGTATCTGAAGAAGTAATCAAGGGCATTTTTTCCCAGTTTTGCATTGGCAAATGAATAACGACGGTACTCCCCGGTTTCAGCCGGTGGTTTAAGAATAATAAAAAATGAAAGGGATAAATTTATTAATAAATGACCATTTATGACATAATTGTGGTTGGGGCGGGTCATGCCGGTTGTGAGGCGGCGTTGGCCGCCGCCCGGCTTGGCGCCAAAACTTTAATAATTACCATCAATCCTGATACTATCGCTGCTATGTCCTGTAACCCGGCCATTGGCGGTCCGGCGGCCAAAAGCCACCTGGTCCGGGAATTGGATGCTTTAGGTGGTGAAATGGGGAAAGTTATCGACCAAACCTATTTAAATATCCGACGGCTTAATGAGAGCCGGGGGCCTGCAGTTTTAGCGCTCAGAGCTCAGGCTGACAAAAAATTATATCAAGCGGAAATGACGTTACGGCTAGAGCGCCAACCCAATTTATCCGTAAAGCAAGGATTGGTGACCGATATACTAGCCGAAAAGGACAGGGTCACCGGCGTAAAACTCAAATCAGGTCGAATTTATAATTCCCAAGCGGTAATTTTAGCCACCGGCACTTTTTTGGACGGCCGGATCGTCATGGGAAACATTATATTTCCAGGAGGACGCCAGGGGGAACCTGCCGCTATTGAGTTAAGCCAAAGCTTAAAACAACTTGGATTAAAACTGCGTCGTTTTCAGACAGCAACCCCGCCCCGGATTCATTATCAGTCCATCGATTTTACAAAGATAAAACCTCAACCCTTGCAAGAACCAGAATGGGGCTTTTCCTGGGATGGGTTGCCCAAAAAACGTGTCCAAAAACCGTGTTGGGTTACGACGACTACCGAAGAAACCATACGGGTAATTATGAAAAATATTCATGTTTCGCCGATTCGGTCCGGTGCCATTAATACTAAAGGGCCACACTTTTGCCCATCCATTGACCGGAAGGTGATTAATTTTCCAGAAAAAACCGACCACTTGATCTTTTTGGAACCGGAAGGTGATTTTACGGAGGAAGTATATTTACTGGGGATGACCACAGCCATGCCGGAATCGGTTCAAGAGGAAATCTTGCGGACGGTTCCTGGGTTGGAAGCAGTGGAAGTAATCCGGCCGGGATACGCCGTGGAATACGACTGTTTGGATTCGTTTCAGTTTAAGGCTTCCCTGGAATCGAAACAATTCCAGAATCTGTTCACGGCAGGCCAGATTAACGGCACCTCAGGCTATGAAGAAGCAGCAGTCCAAGGGCTGATTGCCGGAATCAATGCCGTGCGGAAGGTTAAAGGCGGACAGCTTTATATTCCGGATCGCACTACTTCCTATATAGGGGTATTAATTGATGATCTGGTTACTCAGGGTACGGATGAACCGTATCGGATGATGACTTCACTGGCGGAGTTCAGGTTATTCTTACGATTGGATAATTCCCTGGCCCGTTTGGGGGAGCAGGGTTTAAAACTGGGTATAATACCGGAAGAAAACCGGTGGCGGCGGAATAAATTATTGGATTTGACCCGGGAACTGGAAACTCTTATTCAACAAATGAAAATTAAGCCAGAATCCGATATCTGGGCAAAACTCAATATTCCCGCGCCGACACGCGGTTTCCGTTTAAAAGAATTGTTATCGCGTCCCGAACTTACCGATTCTAAAGCAATAATGGCTTTTCCCGAGTTGAAACATTATCCGCAACCTGTCCGGGAATATGTATGGAATCAGGTGAAATTGGCTGGTTACTTAGCCCGGCAGGAAAATCAAATCAACGAGATTCGGGAATTGGAAGCTTACCGGTTACCGGAAGATTTTTCTTGGTCCTCCATTCCTAAACTTAGCGAAACTGCCCGTCGCGCCTTGGAAACGGTTATTCCCATAACGCTGGGACAGGCGTTACGGGTACCCAATTTACCAGATGCGGATCGTATGGTGCTGGTATTGTATTTTAAACGCCGGGAAGCGAGTTGAAGAATTAGGAGTGTAGTGTGAAATTAAATACTTTTTTACTGTCCATCCTTCTAATTTCTATATTCAAATTTCTAAAGGAGATCCCAAAGGGATTATGGAGAGAGAATATGATTTAATCGTGGTCGGAGCGGGACATGCCGGGTGTGAAGCGGCGTTGGCGGGGACCAAAATGGGTTGCCGCACCTTATTGTTTACATTGAACTATAACAACATCGCCTTCATGCCTTGCAATCCTTCGATTGGAGGTCCGGCCAAAGGACATTTGGTGAGGGAGATCGATGCTCTGGGCGGTATTATGGGCCGAGTTATCGACCGTACCTATCTTCAAATGCGGTTACTCAATACGCAAAAAGGGCCAGCGGTATGGGCTCTGCGAGCTCAGGCCGATAAGCAAGTATATCAGCGGGCGATGATTGAAATTTTAGAAGCGCAAGCCAATTTGCATATCCGCCAGGCAGAGGTTGTTGAAATCTTATTTGATGAACAGCAGCGAGTTACTGGTGTCAGAGTTCGTACTGGGCTTATTTACCATGCGAAAGCGGTAATATTGTGTACCGGTACTTTTTTACGAGGCCGGATATTCATCGGGAGTTTAAATTATGCGTCGGGGCCCATGGGCCAACTGGCGGCGGAACTTTTGGCCGATGATTTAAGAAAAATTGAACTACCGCTGAGGCGCTATAAAACCGGAACTCCAGCCAGGGTACGCCGCCGTTCTCTGGATTTTCAAAAAATGATTCCCCAACCGGGCGGTTTTACCAAGCATGGTTTTTCATTTTGGGAAGACTGGCAAGTAAAACCGGAACATTTATGCTGGCTGACGTATACTCAAGAAGAGACACACCGGATTATTCGCGAACACATGCATGAAGCCCCGCTTTATACCGGAGATATTACCGGGGTGGGGCCCCGTTATTGTCCTTCCATTGAAAGTAAATTGATTCAATTTCCCGAAAAAGAACGGCATCAAGTTTTTATTGAACCGGAGGGGGCTGATAGTGAAGAAATGTATTTGGCCGGACTGTCCACCAGTCTGCCCGAATATGTACAAGAGTTGTTTTTAAAAACCATTCCCGGATTAGAAAAGGTAGAGATTGTAAGACCAGGATACGCTATCGAATATGATGCCATTCCGGGTTCGGAATTGAATCCGTCATTGGAAATAAAGCGATTTCCCGGTTTGTTTTCCGCAGGGCAAATCAACGGTAGTTCCGGGTATGAAGAAGCCGCCGCCCAAGGTCTAATGGCGGGCATAAATGCCGCTTTACAGATACAAGGACGGGAACCTTTGGTTTTAAAACGTTCCGAAGGCTACATCGGGGTTTTAATTGATGATTTGGTAACCAAGGAAAGCGATGAACCGTATCGGGTTTTAACTTCGCGATCCGAATACCGGCTCACCCTACGGGCTGATAATGCCGATGAACGGTTAACCCCATACGGTATCAGCATCGGATTAGTTACTCCAGAACAGCAAGCAGTATTCGAAGCCAAATCCAAATCCATTTATGAATTATCCCAAACCTTTGAAAAGGTGATTTTGAACCCTGATGCCCGGGTCCGGCAAATTTTCACCGAGGCCCAAATTGCCGTGCCCCGAAATAAGTTTAGTTTAGCGGAACTTTTAAAACGACCGGATGTAAATCTGGAATTAATCCGGGTAATTACTCCGGATCTGAATTTCAACCTCCCGGAAGCGGAAGAAGTGGCAATCCGCTTAAAGTATGAAGGTTATTTGGCGAAAGAACGCGAGCAAGCCCAAAAGCTAATCAGTTTAGAAAATAAGAAGATCCCCACCGGAATTAATTATCAAGAAATCACCAACCTGGCTCGGGAAGCTCGCGAAAAATTCATTAAATTTCAACCGAGAACGTTAGGGCAGGCTTCCCGGATCAGCGGCATTAACCCGGCCGATTTGACTGCTCTTTTATTATATATTGAGCATCAACACACCGCAAAACACTAACCATTAAAGGAAAAGTTATGGAACAAATCGCAACCGATTTATGGGCAACATTAACTGCATATGGGATCAATATTTCCGAAACCGCTTTCCATAAATGCTGCTCTTATATTGAATTATTGCTGGAAGCGAATCAAACGGTCAATCTTACCTCAATCACCGATTATGAAGAAGCCCTTCACAAGCATATATTGGATGCTTTGCTCATTACCAAACTGCCATTGTGGAGAAATGCTTCTAGAATCATCGATATTGGTAGTGGCGCGGGGATTCCGGCGATTCCTCTGGCGCTTACCGATCCGGAAAAGATCGTGGTTACTTTGGAAGCTACCCAGAAAAAAGTTAACTTTCAGCAATTGGCATCACAAGTTTTGGACATGAAAAATTTACAACCATTATGGGGACGAGCTGAGGAATTGGGGAAACAAACCGCTCACCGGGAACAATACGATTTAGTCTTAGCCAGGGCGGTGGCTGCGGTAAATGTTCTGGCGGAATTAACTATTCCTTTTGCCCGACCTTTAACGGGCCAGGTCTGTCTTTATAAAGGAAAAGATTACCAGGAAGAATTAATATCCGGGGAAAAGTCAATTGAAGCTCTTGGTGGAAAAATTGTTGAATGCCTTGAAACCGATCTTCCCCTGAATTACGGAGCTCGTTCATTTATTATTATCAATAAAGTTCAATCAACTTCTGCAGAATTTCCACGTCGTACCGGTATTCCTCAAAAAAAACCATTATAAAGAATACGGATTTATCCTTCGAACTAAAAAATATTAAGTTTATAAATTATAGTATAATTGATATAAAAATCAACTTAATCTCCCATTATCTCTGAGAGGAAAGCCTAAAAAAATTTCATCATCAATATTGGAAAGATATTACTATTGATGATATTACTTCTTATGAATTGAAAATATTTTCGAAAGCATCAAAGAACCAATAGAAAGTTAAACAATTCAGCAGGAAGTTTAAGGCTAATCTCGAAAGAGTACTAATAAGCCGGAGTAATAAAACCTGGAGGAGGAAAGGGGGATTTAAAAATTGAAACGCTCAGCGAAAGCTGTTTTAGAGGCGTTAAGTAAAAGGACACAAGAATTGTTAGGCATGGAAGTCGAGCTCCTCCGGGGGCATGAATTGACCCAAAAGATGAAAATAGGCAGGAGGGAGGATCATTTAAAAATGAATAAAGTGATCGCGATTGCTAACCAAAAGGGTGGGGTTGGAAAAACAACAACCACTGTTAATTTAGGAACTTGTTTGGCTCAAAACAATCGTAAGGTATTGATTGTGGACCATGATCCCCAGGGGAATTCCACAAGTGGAATCGGGTTAAAGAAAAATGATATCAAACGCTGTGTATATGATGTACTGATCAATGAAACTCCAACTGATCAAGTAATCATACCTACACAAGTAGAAAACCTGTGGATTGTTCCGGCAACCATAAGACTGGCGGGAGCCGAATCAGAATTAGTAGGAATGATGGCTCGTGACCAACGTTTGAAGCGAGCCCTGGAACCAGCCAGAAATAATTACGATTATATACTTATTGATTGCCCTCCTTCGTTGGGTAATCTGACAATTAATGCTTTAGCGGCTGCAGATTCCATTATTGTTCCCGTTCAATGCGAATATTATGCTTTAGAAGGATTAAGTCAGTTGATTAAGACCATTCAATTGGTTCAAAAGTACTCCAACCCTGATTTAAAGATCGAGGGCGTGGTTTTGACCATGTATGATAACCGGACCATCTTATCTTCACAGGTTGCCGAAGATGTTAAACACTATTTTCCAGACCAAGTATATAAAACGATTATTCCCCGGAATGTTAGCTTGAGCGTAGCTCCCAGCTTTGGGTTACCGATTACGCTTTATGATGAAAAATCAAAAGGGGCAGAGGCTTATATTGAATTTGCAAAGGAAGTGATTGCTGATGAGTAAAAATCGGGGCCTTGGAAAAGGGCTTGGCGCATTAATTCCCGAACTCGAAGAAGGTGATTTGGATCCCCAAGCCGAGGTCGCCATTGAATTAATTGAGCCCAATCCTTATCAACCCCGCAAAGAGTTTTCTGATGAAAAACTAGCGGAATTAGCGGACTCCATTAAAACTCACGGTATCATTCAACCGTTATTAGTCCGGGAACTCCAAGGGAAATACCAATTAATCGCCGGCGAACGCAGATTGCGGGCTGCCAAATTGGTCGGACTCCCTACAGTACCCATTGTTATTCGGGAATTATCCGAACAATCGATGATGGAAATCGCTTTGGTAGAGAACCTGCAACGGGAAGATTTAAATCCCATCGAAGAAGCTATTGCATATCAGCGTTTAATCGATGAATTTCATGTCACTCAAGAAGATGTAGCCAAAAAAGTAGGAAAGAGCCGGCCTGCTATTGCCAATACCTTACGACTATTGAATCTCCCACAAGAAGTCCAAAATGAATTAGCCAATGGAACTTTAACCATGGGTCATGCCCGGGCTTTACTTAGCTTACGAACATCCGAGGAACAAAAACAGGCGTGGAAGCAAATTCAAGAGCAAGAATTATCAGTCCGCGCCACTGAAGAACTAATTCACAAACTTAATGATGTCCCAATTGTTTCACGTGAAACAAAAAAAGCTATTACCAAAAAAGGATTTACAAGAGATCCAAATATAACAGATATCGAAGATCAATTACAACAAGTTTTGGGTACCAAGGTAATTATTAAGTCTATTGGAATTGGTGGTAAAATCGAGATTGATTATTATTCTGGGGAAGATTTTGAACGAATCTGTGAAAAATTAAGCAATTGTTAGGATTAGTTACAATAAAAGCCGCATCATTGATTCGATGAAGCGGTTTTAACGTTTTTATTTTAAAATAACGATGTTTCACGTGAAACAAATTTGTACTATCCGGAGATTACGGCTTCATATCGCAAGGTAGGAACTTATAAGAATTAGGGGAGTGTTTTTGTTTGTAAATATTGACGGTTAATGAAATTCAATTAATCCTCTTGGGATGGCTTGTGAATCTCTTTTTTAAAATCCTTAACACGAAAATAGGTTCATGCGGCTTTTTCAAAGCTGATTCGTGGGCGGTTGTGATACCAATCATGTCGTGTTAATACGAAAATAGAATTCAGATTTTTTTGCCCTTTATAAGGAAAACCAGCGTGTTCTTCAAACACGAATCCTCCGAGGTCAAAAAACATTAAATCCAATTATCACCCCAGTCCACCGGCAAAGATTCTTTTAGGCTACGAAGGATTGTGGTTTCTCTTTTAAAGAGCAAAGAGATCAAAACCGGTGAATTTTAACCCTGATAATCTCATCTAAAATTATTTCATTCCTGGTTGTGCCCTATAGGCATGGGTGGTTAACACGAAAATAGGTTCATACGGCTTTTCCAAAGCCGATTCATGGGTGGTTGTGATACCAATCATGTCGTGTTAGTTAATCTTCAAAAGATTTAATTGCTGAATTGAGGTATCTGGAGAGTTATTGACTATAGATGTGGATAATCTGATAGAATTATTACCCAAAATCGAGCTGAGGTCGTTTTGATTTTTCAGCGCTTAAGAGATTCAAAATGTGCCCATCATTGGTTCTGTATTAAACTAGGAATGGATCTATAGGCATTGGTTACTTATTTTGAACGGTTATTCTATCTTGAATCAGTGAAATAGAAGCTCAAAAACCGGAAAAGTGCCATCTAATTTTGAATAATCAAAGGTATAATAATCACCTGCGAGGTTCAAGAAAATGTTTGATGGGGTACGGATAACGAATGAACGATTGATCACAGCGTCGGGATTATCCATCTCCGGACTTTACTAAGTCGAACCGAATTGGCAAAACGTTTAAACAGAATTCAACTGAGGAATAATGCGCTTCCTTATATAGAAAACAGCGACGTGGCCTTTGGTTATATCAGTTTGCTGTGCCAAGGTAAAAGGCGACTTTGACTGTATTCGCGAAATGGACTCAGACCCGGAATTCTATTGTAAAAGCTTTAGGTATTAGCGACATGCCATCCAGTGAAACCTTAAGACGGTGATTTGTTATGGTCTGCGAACAATGGCGGAAGCACATCTGTGATCTCCTTTAAATAGGTAATGCTCTTCTGGATAAGTTGATACTTATTGTATAATATTGCAAGTTATTTAAAAATCGCACCTTATCTTCAATCGGATTTTTTAAACGCCTCAAATGAAGTTTGAAAAAATGCAAAATCACGGATTCGGGTCTGTGTTAGAAGTGTGATATAAGAAGGAATAACTTAAAATGGAGGAACTGTGGATAAAGAATTTATTATTAACCTTTTAAATAAGATAGCCCAACATGAACTTTCACCCCAAGAGGCACTTGTGGAACTTGAGGGGTTTCCATATCATGATTTAGGATACGCCAAGGTGGATTTTCATCGCAATCTGCGGACGGGTAATGCCGAAGTAGTGTATTGTCCGGGGAAGACAACTTCTCAAATCACGGACATATTCCGGATGTTAGCCGAAAAATCTCGGAATGTGATGGCCACCCGAGCAAATCACCGTATTTATAATCACATTAAAACTGTAGTGAACGATGCCATTTATTTTGAAGCAGCTAAAATCGTGGCGGTATGGCGGGAAAAAAGTCAAACAAAAGGAACCATTGGAGTGGTTTCTGCGGGTACGGCTGATCTCCGAGTTGCTGAAGAGGCAGGTGTAACCGCGGAGATTTTAGGCAGTCGGGTGGTCCGCATCTATGATGTGGGGGTTGCCGGCATTCATCGATTACTGGATAAAAAAACAGTGCTGGATGAGTGCCGGGTACTCATTGTGGTCGCCGGTATGGAAGGCGCATTGGCCAGTGTAATCGGTGGGCTGTTTGCCAAACCGATAATTGCGGTGCCCACCAGTATCGGGTATGGTTCTAATTTAAAAGGTCTTACCCCCATGTTAAGCATGTTAAATTCGTGTGCTGGGGGAGTTGGCGTCGTGAATATCGATAATGGATTTGGGGCTGGTATCTTGGCGCACCGGATCAATTTATTGGGTGAACCCCAGAAAGGATTTCAATGAAAACAATATATCTTGATGGTGGATCTGGAATAAGCGGCAATATGTTTTTGGGTGGCTTGCTTGATCTGGGACTGCCCGAACCCTTTCTGAAACAAGAGCTGGCAAGATTACCGCTAACTTTGCCAAAGATTACGATTCAGAGGGTCAACCGTAAAGGGATTCAGGCAGTCCATTTTGAAGTGCAAGAAATTCACGAGCATCAGCATCGCCATTTTAGCGATATTTCGAAAATTATCTTGGAAGCTGGATTTAAACCCAAAGTAGCAGAGAACATTTTGCAGGTTTTTACCCATTTGGCGAAGGCTGAAGCCAAAATCCATGGGGTAACTATTGACGAGGTTCATTTTCATGAAGTAGGCGCTTTAGACGCCATTGTGGATATAGTAGGGGCTTGTATTGGGTTGGAATATTTTGGAATTCAATCTTTGATGGTTTCGCCACTGCGGGTTGGGTTTGGGAAGATTACCTGCGCTCATGGAGAGCTGCCGCTTCCAGCTCCGGCAACTGTTGAATTATTAAAAAAGTTTACTGTTTTTGGAGGAGATTTGGCGGGGGAGTGGACGACTCCAACCGGGGCAGCGATCATTACAACTTTTGGTACGGGAATCGGTTCCATGCCGCCACTTCGAGTGGAGCAGGCCGGATACGGGGCCGGGACCAGAGACTGTTCGATTCCCAATGTGGTACGGCTAATCATTGGTGAAATCACCGTAAATACTGTTGGGAATGACGTTCAGACAGTTTTAGAAACCAATATTGACGATATGAATCCGGAGATTTTTGGTTATGTGGGAGATCGGCTGTTAAAAACAGGCGCTCTGGATTATTATTTCACCCCGGTCCAGATGAAAAAAGGAAGGCCCGGTGTATTACTGACCATAGTAGCTCCGGCGGAAAAAGTAACTGAACTTGAAGAATTACTTTTTAGGGAAACGACTACCTTGGGAATACGAAAGTATTCCGTGGAGCGTAGTTGTTTGGAGAGAGAGCAGCAAACGGTAACTGTGCGTGGATTTCCTATAAAAATTAAAACTGCTTTTTTCCATGGAGAACTCTTGAAGTATGCGCCGGAATATGAAGATTGTTTACAGGTATCCCGGAACTTGAATTGTAGTTTGCGGGAAATTTATGAGGAAGCGATTTTTCAGGCAAGAAAAATCTTACAAAAATGAAGGAGCATCATGAAGTTATGTTGAATTATATTTAGAGCGACCGCGTCTGATGGACGCACTTCCTCATTTTGGGGAGATTAAATTTTGGAAGGGTGTAATTTTATGGATATGCTGGCGATAAGCCAATGGCTCACAAACAATTCGTTGTTTATCAGCCTTATTTGCCTGGCGCTTTCTTTGTTTGTATTGATCTACTTTTTAATTGCCAATACCCAGTTGAACAAATACCGGCAATTATTAAAAGGGACCCAAGGCAAGGATTTGGAAGCAGTACTGTTGAATTATGCGGATACAACCCAAATTGTTTATCAGAAGCTAAATAAATTTGAAGAGAAGTTTCTAGCCAATCAAGTGATTGAAGAGAAGCATTTACAAAAAATAGGATTAATAAGATTTAAAGCGTTTCAGAACTCAGGAGGAGACCAAAGTTTTGCATTGGCGTTACTTGATGCTTCCGGCGACGGTATCGTGATGAGCAGTATTTTTGGACGGGATGAAGCCCGGGTCTATTGCAAGCCGGTTCAACACGGCGTTTCATCATATCCAACTTCCGCCGAAGAAAAGGAAGCCATCGAGAAAGCGTTGGGAAATACGAAATAGTCAATCGCTGGTTTTACCAATAGAAAAAATGACCGTTAATTTTCGTGAAGGAAATGAATCGTAAGATAGCAAGATATTTTTTAAAAATGGAAGGAAAACGGAATCTTTTTGTCGAAGATCATTAATTCTGTGTTAAAGTTTTGTAACATAAGGTGGAAACAGGAGAACGGCTATTCTTTCTTCTGGGGGTGGATGTGTTGGATAAAGTAGTCAAATACATAAAGAGAAAAATGGGGCGGGGTTTCACTTTTATGTTGGTTCCCAATTCATCCGGAGCGAATGTAAAAAGTATCAATATTCCTTTTTCGCTTGCTTTGGTTGTCATTGCAATGATTGGATTTAATATTTATATTTTCTTCGGATATACCACCCAAATAAAGACCATCGTTAATTTACGGAGTGAAAAACATAAGATCTCGGTCAAAAACGAAAAGCTACTTAACGAACAAAAAGAAGTCAAGCCCACTTTAAAAAAGAGTTATAAAATGGTGGAAGAATTAAACCGAGTCCAAAAAGATCGGATACGAATTAATGGCATTTGGAAATCGATTCAACAAAAAGGCGGTCGGCCTTTCACTCAGGCAAGCCGTGGTGGTACCATACGGATCCAATCGTATAACATTCCCCCCCGCGAAGTTAAAGACGAAACTGTAATGACCTCACTGGAGGAATTGAAGTATAATTTAAGCCAAATTAACGGGTACATAGAATCAGAAAAAGAAGCGCAACAAAAATTACTTACCGAGTTAATCGCTTTTGAACGGTTACTGGATCATACGCCGTCCAAATGGCCGGTTTCTTCGTCGATTGTTTCATGGTTCGGTCGGCGACTCCATCCCGTTTTCAGAATAACCAAAGAACACACGGGAGTCGATCTTCAAGCCGCACACGGGACGAATATCAGAGCCGCCGCGGATGGTGTAGTTTCTTTCTCGGGTTGGGAAAGTGGTTACGGATATTTGATTAAAATCAATCATGGCTATGGATATGAAACCCGGTACGGTCACAACTCGAAAAATTTGGTTCAGGTGGGACAAGTGGTCAATAAAGGTCAAGTGATAGGTTTATCCGGTAAAACCGGAGTCGCCACCGGCCCCCATCTTCATTATGAAGTTAGAGTCAATGGTCAACCGGTGAATCCAGCGCCATTTTTAAGAAACTAGTGGGAGGATAGCAAAATGGGTAACAAAGAAAAAGACGGTTTTAATACTCGCAAGGTGGATACTTTAATCGGAAAAGAAACCAGTTTTAAAGGAAATTTAGAGGCTCCCGGCGGAGCTGTTCGAATTGATGGATATTTTGAAGGTGAGTTGCATATCGGCGGAGATTTGATCATTGGTGAAACCGGTAAAGTCATCGGCAACCTCATCGCGAAGAACGTGGTTGTGGCCGGCGAAGTGAACGGTTCCATTGAGTCCCGGGGCAAATTGGAACTGGCTCCCACCGCCAAAGTTATCGGTGATTCCAAGATGGTAACCTTAATCATTGAAGACGGCGCTTTCCTGCAAGGTATGTGCGCTCCACTGCCAAAGGGAGATCTTAAGGATAGAGGGAAGGCTTTACTGGTGGATACACCAGTGGAAGTTTGAAGTGTGAATTAAAAAATTATATAATATTAAAAAACTCCTGATTTCGGGAGTTTTTTAGTTGTTGGTGGATCCGGTACGCGCTTCTTAATGAAACATAGTCTAATGAAAACGGGATCTTAAATTGTTATGCCTAGAAAAGATAATTAAGATGTAAGAATAACGGGAAAATTTTAATCACCAAGAAAGCAAATGAACGGAATATCTTGGGTATTTCTTGTTAAAAATAATATCCGGTTAGAAAAATTTTTCACCTAAAGAGGAGCGCCTATGCAAAAAACAGTAGCCATCGAAGATGGAATTCAAGGATTACGAACTCATTTGGAACATGAAGGTTTTCAGGTGGTGGATCTGGCCGATAAACCTAACAACCCCGATGCCATTATACTTTCGGGATTGGATGAAAATATACTGGGTGATCAGACCAGGGTTACGGATGGATTTGTAATTAACGCCCGTGGAAGGCAACCGGAAGAAATTATCTACGATTTAAAGAAGCATTTTGCAATTATGCATTAACTTCCAATAGCATAAAAAAAGTGTGAAGGGTTTTTGATTTTACCCTTCACACTTTACTCTGTAAACTTCACCCACTCTATATTCAACCCGATTTTAGAATACCCCCAGATACTGATCCAGTTCCCATGGATGAACTTGGGCTTGATAAACTTCCCATTCAATCATCTTGGCTTCCATAAAACGGTTGTAGATATGTTCTCCCAGAGTCTCCAAGCAGATAGGATCCCGTTCCATTTCTAGCAAAGCTTCAAATAACGAAGAAGGGAGTTTGGAGATATTGGCCAAAGAACGTTCCACCGGGGACATGGAGTAGACATTCTTTTGAATCGGTTCTCCGGGACTGATTTTATTGTGGATGCCATCCAGACCGGCTTTGATTAAAAGGCTGAACGCCAAGTAAGGATTGCAGCAAGGGTCGGGATTGCGTATTTCAACTCGGGTTGAGGCTTCCCGGGCGGCGGGAACACGAATCAAAGCGCTACGGTTGGAAGCAGACCAGGATTGATAAACAGGAGCTTCGTAACCCGGCATTAGCCTTTTGTATGAATTGACCAGCGGGTTGGTGATGGGCGTAATTCCCTTGACATGTTTTAATATACCGCCAATAAAATAAAGGGCTGTTGGGCTTAACTGGTGTTTACCGGTGGGTTCGAAGAAAATATTTTGGCCATCCTTAAATATTGATATATGAACGTGCATGCCCGAACCATTCATACCAAAGAGGGGTTTGGGCATAAAAGTAGCATGCAGATTATGGCGTTGGGCCATGATTCGGGTGATAAATTTAAGGGTGACAACCCGGTCGGCCGTACTTAGCGGATCGGAATACTTAAAGTCAATTTCATGTTGTCCCGGTGATACTTCGTGGTGGGAGGCTTCAATTTCAAATCCCATCGTTTCCAAGGCTAGAATAATCTCACGGCGGGCATCCTCACCAAGGTCATTGGGGGACATATCAAAATATCCGCCTTTGTCATGGGTGATAACGGATGGAGTGCCATCTTCATTGGATTTAAAGAGAAAAAATTCACATTCCGGGCCTATATTGATATTAAAACCATACTGTTCCGCTTCGGCGATTACTTTTTTCAAAACATAGCGGGGATCACCCTCGAAGGGTTTTTGATCAGGGGTATAAATATCACAAATAATCCGGGCTACTGCTTTTTCCTGGGGCCGCCACGGCAAGATAGCAAAAGTATTTAAATCCGGCTTTAAAATCATGTCCGATTCTTCCACCCGGGTAAAACCCTCAATGGACGAACCATCAAACATGGTTTCACCATTTAGAGCCATTTCAATCTGGCTAATGGGAATCGATACATTCTTGACCACGCCCAGAATATCGGTAAACTGCAACCGTAAAAAATTAACATCCGCATCCTTACATTTGGCGATGATTTGTTCCTTAGTCATTGAATCACACCTTTATTCGTTGTAGGATAATATAAAGAAAAAACATATTTATTTACGTTTAGATTGTAACCACTTGGTAAGCGCTTCCTGGTTGTTCACCGGATAAAGTGAAGTTAGTTTTGGAAAAGCGGGATTATTGGAGTTGAATACCGATGGAGGTGGCGAGTTAGGAACAACAGGAGGTGTGTTCCCTTCGGCCGGTTGGTTACCGGCAAAGATCGATTTAATGCCATCGAGATTTAAACCTTTTTCCAATAAATTTTTAATCAATAAAAGGTTTTCGACATCCGATGGTGTATATAGACGTTGGTTACCCTTGGAACGGGTGGGACTGATCAAACCATGGGATTCATAGTAACGAATCTGGCGTGCGGTTAGATTGGTCATATTCATTACAGCACTGATAGGATATATCGAATCATTGTTTGCCAAAAAAATCACCTGGTTTTTGTTTGATTATATGGTCGGGATTCAAAACATCATCGCTCATTCTTGATTATTTGAAGCAAGAATAAAGATCTATGCATCTTAAGTATACGAGAATGTTAGGAATTTGTCAACAATTATCCAATGTATGGCAATCGGGAGAAATTCATGAAATGCCGTAAGGAAATTACCCAGACATCTGCTGAGCATAAATTGGCCTGTGCGCTTCGAAGCCGGAAACTGAAATTTAAAAAAACCAATTTATCGAGGGGTATGAAATTGATTTCTGGTTTCCGGATTTTCAATTGGCCGTTGAAGTCGATGGTTATTTTCATTTGAGTGAAACACAACGAAAATTGGACCATCAAAAGGATCTTTTTTTAATGAATAAAGGGATTCTTTTAATCCGGTTTAACAATCATCAAATTCGTGAAAATTTAGTCCAATGTGTTCAAGAAATTCAACAGTTGATGGCTAAAATTAGCGACTTAAAAAATCAAAACCCAATTAACGATAAATGGAAAGACGTTTTAAAAAGAATCAGTTTCCCCGATCCCAAACCCGCTAAAAAGAAACCCAAAAGTATTGAAGATTATTTTTTAAGTATTGACGATGATCCGAGGTAAGTTGTTTTGTCGGACTGTTTTACATACCATTTTATTAAATTTTAAATACCGCTTGATTTCAAAAAAGGCGGTTACGGATTCAGAATTATTCCCGCCATCCGATGGGTTATGGTCCCCGTCACGAGATGACAATAGTCGCTGAACCGGTGTGGATTTCAGCTTGAAGCACACCGGATAAGCTGCCAAATTTAACATGGCGGTTTTAAATTGGACTTGCATGTTCCGGTAAAACCTTTGTACTTTACCGATGTAATTAATCGTTTCGGATATTCTGGGTATCCGGCCCAAACGTGCCACCCGGGTCGGTCCAGCATTATATGCAGCCAGGGTAAGATCAGTATCTTTAAAAATTTGGTGGAGTTGTTTTAAGTACTTGGTTCCGGCATAAATGTTCTCCTTGATATCGAAGGGATCTTCAATATTCATCATATTGGCTACGCAAGCGGTTAATTGCATTAATCCTTGAGCGGCGCAGGGAGAAACCGCGTTCGGTATGAACGAAGACTCAGCGGCTATAACCCCGGTTATTAAAAAAGGGTCTATGTTGTTAGAAGTTGCTTCATTGATAATGGTTTGACAGATTGTTGATTTCTGATCCTCTGTTAAATGAGAGTTATAGCTATCAATGGTTTTTTTTATCAGACGGGCTGTAACTTCCTGGGGGCTCTCAAAATTAATTAAATTACCCGTACAATATGCGTGAGTGTTTATGGGAAAAGTTAAAAGTATGACGCAGGTCAAAACAGCGATAGTGGATGTGATAATTACCAAATAACGGTGAAACATATATATCCTCCTCAAAAAGCAGTGTGATGTTTACGATCATAGCTAAGTATTGGCTATAATAGTAAATAATATACATCATAGCGAAATCAGTTGCATTCACGGTATTGTATTACTGAATTTCCCAATAAACGTGTAGCGATATTCTTTAGAGAAACAAAGAAATTAGGCCAGCTAAATTAACCGGCCCAATCAAAAAAAGAAATAAATAAGAAATATAGGAGTGGTTTGAATTGCTAAATTTCTTTTCGGGGATGATTCGAATTAGGATATTCTAGTTTAGATATCATAATTCTTAAAAATTTGGAGGTTTATTAATGCAAAAAAAATTATTGGAAATTTATAATAAATTGTTGGGATATTTCGGGCCACAACACTGGTGGCCTGCGGAAACTCCGTTTGAGATGATGGTGGGAGCAGTCCTTACTCAGGCTGTAGCCTGGCGTAATGTGGAAAAAGCGATTGGCAATCTTAAAAACAAGGAATTACTTGATCCTATAAAATTATCCCAGACCAATCCCGAGATTTTAGAGGAACTACTTAAGCCTACCCGGTATTACAAAATGAAAACACGGAAGCTGCAAGCGTTAAGCCGGTTCTTGGTAGAAAATTATCAAGGCTTTCCGGAAACCATGTTTCATGAAGAACTACCGGCGCTCCGCGACAAATTACTGGCGATTTACGGAATGGGACCGGAAACCGTGGATTCCATTCTGTTATATGGGGGGGGCTTACCTATATTTGTGGTCGATGCCTATACTCAAAAAATTTTTTATCGCTTGGGAATCACTCCAGCCCAAATAACCTATACCAAGCTGCAAGAGTTTTTTATGAGTCATCTGCCTGTAGATGCCGGACTGTATAATGAAATTCATGCCCAAATTGTTGCCTTGGGGAATAATATTTGCCATAATACACCAAAATGTGAGAAATGCCCGCTGAAGGATGTGTGCGCGTTGCCCAAACAGCACCCGGCTGATTTATAAATTTCAATAAATTTAAACTGAATTTAGCAAGTAATTTCAAAAATTTACACCCAAATTCGAAATTGCCGAAGCAAGGGAAAAAAACCGCCCGCCGTAAATGTTAGGGCGGTTTTTTTCTGGCGATTTTGGTTATGGCAATGGCAATCAACCCTAATAAGACTGGGGAAAATAGTACTATCGCAAGATCTCTTGGATTCCATGGGGCAGCGAATGATAAATAGGACAGCCAAATTGGTGAAAACCCGATAAATGCGGTACAAACAGCGATCCATGGCCGGTTGGCCTGCCGGGAAGCAATCCTGTAACTTAAAATTAAAATGAGTATCGGGCTCAAAATTATGTATAGCCAATAAAGCCAATAGAAGGTATTCAATAATGAAACTCCGGGTATACTTAAACCAATTAAAAAAACAATCAACGGGATGAGTAAAACTGTTAAATGATAGGTAATGATAATTAACGTATAAAAGATTACTTGTTTCATAATTAACGAATCCCCCTGGCTTTATATATGCGTGTCACCGGGAGATTATGTTTAAAAAAGCGTGTTGTTTGAAGGGTGGAAAATTAAATATTTGAATCAGTTTTATTCATTGAATTGTACCATTCTCAATTTTAACTGGGAGAAAATATGATGAAAACATGGCTGTTTGGAATATTTCTCTTTGGTATTGGCTTATCCACGGTAGCTTTGGGTGAAGAACTTCCTCTACGGGGGTTGATTACGGGTGCAAAGGTAAATTTGCGGGAATCCGCTTCAGGTACAGCCAGGATATTGACGGTGATGTCGCAAGGAAACATAGTGATTGTTGAAGGGAGGCAAGGAGAATGGATGCAAGTAAAGTTAGGGGATGGTTTGGAAGGTTGGGTTTTTCAAAAATATATAACCACCGATCCCGAAACTATTGAATCGCGGGAACGATTTTTCGCCAAAGCGGGAAAGATATCCGGTTTGGCGCTGCGGTACTTGGGAATTAAATACCGGTACGGCGGATCTTCATTGCGGGGTTTTGATTGCTCGGGATTTACAATGTTTATTTATTCCCAATTCGGTTGGAAACTGCCACATAATGCCGCCGCGCAAATGAAGATGGGGATGGCAGTTAACAAAGAGGAGTTACTCTCGGGAGATCTGGTTTTTTTCAGGACATTGAATACCCACAAGATTAATCATGTGGGTATTTATCTGGGTAATGGAGATTTTATTCACGCTTCCTCAGGAGCCGGTGTTGTAAAAGTCAGCAATATGAATAACGGTTATTATAAATACAAATTTTACAGTGCTCGGAGGTTGGTATGATCAAAGTGGGGTTTCAATCCGGGATATAGATTATGGTGGCTATTTTTAGATACATTTAAAACATTCTAAAACTGAAGTTACAGGGTCCGCCTTTGAAGAAGGCGGACCCTGCGTGACCGGACTTTTTCAATGCTATTGATTGATCGGTCGCGATTCGTTTTTAAATACTGAATATCTGTCCAGATCATAACGATTGGTGGGATTCCAGAACAGAAAGTCATAGATTCCGTTGTCTTCGAGCGCTTTAACTTGGGCGGCAAGTTGTTCGCTCCGGTAGGGAGGGTATCCTAAATCAAAGTCCTGCAACCAAGGGCGAAATTTAGCGGCGCTGCCATTTAGGCGCTTGGTTCCATCTTGCATAGCTTTAGAAATAATTTCATAAGGGTATCGGTTGGGTTCGTTATAGCCGAAAGAACCTTTCGGATAATGGGAAGGATAGACCATTGGTGAGATATAATCCACCGCTTCAGCAATTTTTTCCAGCTTCTGGCCGATATTTAAATCGTCTTGAATAGATAAGACCAGTCCGAAAATATCAGCGGATAAAGGAGCGCCCATGGCATTTATATCTTTTTTGGCATAGAGCAAGAAATTACGGATGACATCTTCTTTCCGCTCTCCTTTGGAAAAAGGATAAATGCAATTTTTTAGTAAACCGTCGCTTAAGAACCGGACATAATCAAATTGAATCTCCGAAAATCCCAAATTAATAGCTTCCTTGGCGATATCCAGGTTGTATTTCCAAACCATCCGGTTATTCGGATCAACCCAGGTCATTCCCTTCCGGTCCCGCCACAAACCGCCATTTTTATCTTGAACGGCAATCTCCGGGTGTTTTTGGGCCAGCAAAGGATCTTTAAAAACCACAATCCGGGCAATGGTATAGATTTTTTCCTGCTTTAGCCGGGTTAATAATTCTTTCAAATTAGCGATCCGTTTTGAACCGGCTCCGATTTCCCGGGCCAGGGGAACTTCGCTGGGAAAACTGATGATACCGGTATCATCCTTGACATCAATGACTATGGTGTTAATTTTGGTCTGTTTAATAAAATCAATGATGGTATCGATTCGTTTCGAACCAGCCACCCAGGAAGTGCTATAGATTCCATAAATACGGGCGGGGGTTTGAAATTTATTTTGGGGCGCGGCTAATGGCTCCTGACTACGCTCCGAATCTCGCCCGGGATTTTTGGCCGGAGGTATACCATTAATACTATTCGGCCCAGGGGATTCAACCGCCGTGGTCGAATTGACCAATTTGACGGGGGGGGGGTTGAAAAACAGTTCGGTTCCGATGACGGCATAAGAGAGTAGCAAAACAAGGATAATGGCCGAGAAAATATACATTTTGTTCATGGGGATCGCTCCTTTTAATAAATGGAAGTTTGAAGGTTGAAGATTGAAGCGTAAAGATGAGTAAAAATACTTATTTAAATCGTTTGTTTATTTTCGATGGAGCGGCTCATTTTCCTTTTGGAAGTTAGGGGGAAAACACTAAAATGAAGAATTTCATGATTCGGTATGTTTAAGGATATTTTTCGTGAAATTAATCTATACTATTCCTAATAACTGATATTAGGAAGTGATCGATGTGAAGATAAAAATAGTTTGCCTGCTAGGAGTCATTGTTTTGGTGAGCTTATACTTCAGTAGCACCGAGGTACAGGCTGATTGGACGTATACTATACGCCGAGGAGATACTTTATTCGATATCGCCAAACGGACCGGAGTAACTGCCAATGCGATCAAAGCGAGGAATGGCATAGGGGATTCGGTACGAATCGGACAAAGAATAAATATACCGACCGGGGAAGGGTACGCAGCGGCTCCAACCAGGACAACTGGTGATAGCGCTTTACTTGCCAGATTAATATTCGCGGAAGCCGGAGCGGAACCTTATGTAGGGAAAGTGGCGGTTGGAGGAGTCGTCTTAAATCGGGTTCAAGATTCGAAGTTCCCTAAGACCTTGGCGGGGGTTATTTATCAGCCCCACGCTTTTGAATCGGTAAGTAATGGTATCATTAATCGTTCCCCAAGCTCAGAGGCAGAAAAAGCCGCCCGGGATGCTCTGGCGGGGTGGGACCCTTCCGGTGGAGCAATTTATTTTTTCAATCCGTCTAAACCGGTGAATCCATGGATCTGGGCTCGCCGGATAATTAATCGAATTGGCCGGCATGTGTTCGCAATTTAACCGGTTTCTGTTGATGCCTTCATTGGACAAAAAATCGAAGGAAGAGTGATCATGGCGATATTCGTTTTGTTCGTAAGATTTTTAATTCCATTCGTGGTCTTATATACCATTGGATATTTCGTCCCCGGTTTTAGCGCCTTGACGATATTGTGGCTGCTTCTATTGTCGGTGTTAATCGTGATTGGGGACTTGGCGGTAATTGCATTGCTCGGGGCCAGGATGAATCAATGGGGCCGGATAGTTATTCATTTCTTGACGGCTACTTTTATTATATTTACGGTAACTTTCGCGATTCAAGGCGGCCATGTTCCTTTGGGCGGTTCGTTATTAGCGGCGGCGGTTATTGCCGGGTTGAATTTATTATTGGTGAAGCCATTCCGGACTCAAACAAAGCTGTAAACAGATTTGTATCAAAAATCTATATTTTAGAAGGGATACCGATGAAAAATTTAACCAATTTAATGATTAAAACCATTCTGGTTTTGGCAGTTCTGTTCATTTTGATTCCAATCTTCGGTAAGAGCACATGGACGCAGACTATTATAACCGGATTGATATTGGTGGCGATAAGTTACCTGGCCGGCGACATGTGGATATTACCCAAGTTTGGAAATTTAGTGGCGGTGCTGGCGGACCTGGGGTTGGGAGCGCTGGTGGTATGGTCTATGGCCCGGGCCTTACCGCAATTCATTTTAACCACCGCCGGAGTCTGGACTATCGCTGTGGTTCTGGCGGCCGGAGAATGGTTCTTTCATTTATATCTGCTAACTACGCAGGCGCCCGGAAAAAATATAGAGAATCCGTAATTACTGCTTTACCCTGACGTTCAAGAAGATACTTCGGAATAAAAGCAGCAAATATTTTAATTATCCATTAATCCATTCCAAATAGAGGAACATTAATCGTGGTTCTTCGGATATTTGGATTTTTTTTTTGAACACGGCAGGAAAGATTTTATGAATGCCGAAATGATGCTTAACCAATTTGTAATGAACTCACAATTGCAAATTGGTTTTTTAATACCAAGTTGCTTCATTGGCATTGTTCATCCTATGGATAGATTTTGAAGGCAACTTTCTATTTACTATTGAAGGAGGTATGCGTTATGAAGAGTTCTAACGTTTTATGCGGTGTTGAAAGAGCTCCGCACCGCTCTTTATTTAAAGCCATGGGTTATACTGATGAGGAATTGTCACGGCCGTTAGTGGGTATTGCGAATTCCGCCAATGAGATTATTCCGGGGCATATTCATTTGGATACAATTGTGGAAGCTGTGAAAGCCGGGGTTAGAATGGCCGGTGGAACACCCATTGAGTTTGGTGTCATCGGCGTATGTGATGGTATCGCCATGGGGCATGAAGGAATGAAGTACTCCCTGGCTAGCCGGGAGCTGATCGCGGATTCCATAGAGAGTATGGTTTTGGCTCATGCCTTAGACGGCGTGGTCTTTGTGCCGAACTGTGATAAAATTATCCCCGGAATGTTAATGGCAGCGGGGCGGATAAATTTGCCCAGTATTTTTATAAGCGGTGGGCCAATGCTGGCCGGCAACTTCCGGGGGCAACGGGCTGATCTGAACTCGCTTTTTGAAGGGGTTGGGGCGGTTTCAGCCGGGAAAATGTCGGAGGCGGATTTGAAAGAACTGGAAGATACAGCATGTCCAGGTTGCGGTTCCTGTGCAGGGATGTTTACGGCCAATACCATGAACTGTATGACGGAAGTATTGGGAATGGGATTGCCGGGGAATGGCACGATTCCGGCGGTGGATGCCCGTCGGATTCGGCTAGCGAAAATCGCCGGGATGAAAGTGATGGATTTAATCCAAGCCGATTTACGACCTCGGGAAATTATGACTGAAAAAGCTTTTGCTAACGCCTATACTGTCGACATGGCTATCGGTGGTTCCACCAATACGGCATTGCATCTGCCGGCCATTGCTCATGAAGTGGGAATCGATTTAAAGCTGGACTGGGTGAACCAAGTCAGTAAGAAGACGCCTCATTTGGCATATTTGCGGCCGGGAGGCATTCATCATATTCAAGATTTGGATGAAGCGGGTGGAATACCGGCAGTTATGACGGTCCTTAACACTAAGGGACTAATTTATACCGATCAAAAAACGGTTACCGGAAAGACTATTGGTGAAAATATTGCCGGGGTCAGTGTTAAACGGCCGGATGTGATTAAATCCATCGATCAGCCGTATCATCAGGAAGGCGGGCTGGCCATCCTTTGGGGGAGCCTGGCACCGGACGGGAGTGTGGTGAAACAGGCGGCAGTAGCCCCGGAAATGATGAAGCACAAGGGTCCGGCCCGGGTATTTGACAGCGAAGAACTGGCGATCAAGGCCATTCTGGGCGGAAAGATTGTTTCGGGGGATATTGTGGTGATCCGTTACGAAGGACCCAAGGGTGGACCTGGAATGAGGGAGATGCTAGGGCCGACTTCAGCCATTGCCGGAATGGGTCTTGATAAAGAGGTTGCGTTATTAACGGATGGCCGGTTCTCCGGCGCTTCCCGGGGCGCTTCCATCGGCCATATTTCACCGGAAGCTATGGACGGTGGACCCATTGCGTTAGTAAAGGAAGGCGACTTGATCCAGATTGATATTCCGGAGAAGAAGGTTGATCTATTGGTGAGCCCCGAGGAATTAGCCAAGCGCAAAGCGGAATGGAAGCAACCCGAACCCCGGGTTAAAACCGGTTATCTGGGCCGTTACAGCCGGCTGGTCACTTCGGCCAATACCGGAGCGGTTCTAAAGTAGGAATGCCGTCGGCAAATACTGGAGCGGTTATAAAGTAAGAATGCCGTCGGCCAATACCGGAGCGGTTCGAATAGCTGTTGTATAATTAAAATCAGCGGCCAACATTTATTGATGGTTAAGAACATCCATATTTAGCGATTTAAATCACCCCAAGAGTGGGCTGTCCCAAAAAATATTTTTAACGAATAAGATATACAATATGTTGTTTTAAGGTTGCTATATTAGTATATCTTCCCGTTTTTGAAATACTTTTTGAGACAGCCTCGTTTTTATTCTGGAAGCCGCACCGAAAATATTATTTTTGGGGTTTATAATATCGACAATGAGATTTTAAAATAAAAATTCGGCTCCCGGCATCAAGAAAAATTTAACAAACACAAACAAATCCTTCTGTGAAAACAATTACATAAGAATCAAAAACAAAAGAACTCTCTATTGCTAATTATATTAAAACGCGAATCGGGGAACCCAGTATTGAAGAGCGATTACAATTTTGATATCGTAACTTGACTTTTCTCTAATCCTGGCTTATGATAAGAATAACATTTTTTACCGCGGGGAAGGAGAGCTGTTCATGAAGATCTCAGGTGCGGAACTTTTACTCGAATGTTTACAAAAAGAAGGGGTTGATGTTATTTTCGGATACCCCGGCGGACAAGTGATTCCGATTTATGATGCGCTTTACGATTCCAAAATTCGTCATATCTTGGTCCGGCATGAGCAAGGCGCGGTCCACGCTGCCGACGGCTATGCCCGAAGCACCGGAAAAACCGGAGTTTGTCTGGCCACCTCGGGTCCAGGGGCCACCAATCTGGTTACCGGGATTGCCAATGCTTATATGGACTCAGTTCCCCTGGTGGCCATTACCGGCCAGGTACCCACCACGCTGCTCGGCAGCGATTCGTTTCAGGAGGCCGACATTACCGGGATCACCATTCCGATCACCAAACATAATTATTTGGTGAGGGATGTTAAAGATTTGCCGCGGGTGATTAAAGAAGCGTTTCATATTGCGAGCACCGGCAGGCCGGGTCCGGTTCTGGTCGATTTTGCCAAAGATATGCAGGCCGCCAAACACCGGCTGGAATATCCGGAGACCGTGGATTTACCGGGATATAAACCCAACTATGTGGGAAACACCCGTCAAGTCAAAGAAGCCGCTGATGCGCTCCTGGAAGCAAAGAAACCTCTCCTGTATATTGGAGGGGGAATCATAACTTCAGGCGCGGAACAAGAACTTTTGAAACTGGCAGAACGAATGGAGATTCCGGTCACAGCCACCTTGATGGGAATGACGGCGTTTCCATCGGCTCATCCCTTGTTCCTCGGAATGTTAGGTATGCATGGTACCGCTGCCGCCAACTTTGCGGTTTGCGAAACCGATTTGTTAATTGCGGTAGGAGCCCGATTTGACGACCGGGTTACCGGGAAAATCCAGACCTTTGCTCCTAATGCGAGAATTATTCATATCGATATCGATCCGGCAGAGATTGGCAAAAATGTGCGTTATGACATTCCAATTGTAGGAGATGCCAAGGGAGTATTGGAGATGCTTCTGGAACGGGTTACTCCCACAAAGAACCCCGAGTGGTTGGCGCAAATCAATCAATGGAAGACCTTACATCCTTTAAAATATGAAAAAACCGGTTTGAAACCGCAAATGGTGATTGAGACCATCAGTGAATTGACTCAAGGAGACGCGGTTATCTGCACTGAAGTCGGGCAGCACCAGATGTGGACCGCCCATTTTTACCGGTTCACTAAACCCAGGTCATTCATAACCTCCGGTGGATTAGGAACGATGGGATTTGGATTTCCGGCGTCCATCGGAGCTCAAGTCGGCAACCCCGGGCGGCTGGTTGTCAATATTGCCGGGGATGGCAGTTTCCAGATGAATATTCAGGAACTGGGAACGGCAGTGGAAAATAATATACCGGTGAAAGTGGTCATCATTAATAATTTCTATTTGGGAATGGTTCGGCAATGGCAAGAACTCTTTTTTAATAAGCGTTATTCCGGGACCGTTATGGAGCATAATCCTGACTTCGTCAAAGTGGCCGAGGCATATGGGGCCAAAGGGTATCGGATAACCGAGGCCGGTAAATTATATGGCACGTTAAAAGAAGCGTTCGCTACTCCGGGACCGGTAGTGGTTGATTGCCGGGTTGACCGTGAGGAGAATGTTTTGCCAATGGTTCCGGCGGGTGGTTCAATAGGTAAGATGATAGGGGTGAATGACTGATGCGGCATATTATTTCGGCGTTGGTTGTGAATCAATCAGGAGTTATGGCCAGAGTGGCCGGACTATTTAGCCGGAGAGGCTATAATATCGAAAGTATCGCGGTGGGTCATTCTGAGGAGCCGAATCTATCCCGAATGATCATCATGGTGGAAGCTGAAGACGAACAAGTATTGGAGCAAATTACAAAACAGTTATATAAGTTGATCGATGTAGTAAAAGTTAACGATATTCCGGTAAAGGAAGCGGTGGAACGCGAATTGGCCTTAATAAAGGTGAATGCCGGTTCGCAAAGCCGTTCGGAGATAATGCAGATTGTGGATATCTTTCGGGCCAAAATCGTTGATGTAAGCAGCCGGGCGGTAATCGTGGAAATTACCGGCGGATTTGAAAAAGTTGAGGCGATTATTGCCTTATTAAGACCCTACGGAATTAGAGAAATCGTCCGAACCGGACAGGTTGCCATGATCCGGACACCAAAAAAGGAAAAAGGAGAAAAATAGACGATTGACACCCTCCAAGTTTTTCGTTAATATTTGAATATTGATATTGGTGAAATCCATTGGGAGGTTTTTTATGGAGAAGGATATTAAGGAAGTTTTATTTTCTGCCGCTGAAATTGGTGAGAGAGTGAAGGCTTTGGGCCGGGAAATCTCCCGGGATTATCAGGGGAAGAATCCGTTTTTGGTAGGAATTTTAAAAGGGGCGGTTCCGTTCGTCGCGGATTTGATGCGGGCTATCGAGATACCTCTGGTTTATGATTTTATGGCTGTATCCAGTTACGGGGCGTCCACCAAATCCAGCGGCACGGTACGAATCTTAAAAGATTTGGATCTGACCATTGAAGACCGGGATGTTTTAATCGTCGAGGATATTGTCGATACCGGGTTGACCCTTACCTATTTGCTGGAAAATCTAAAAACTCGCCAGGTTAAGTCCATTAAGACATGTACCCTCCTTGACAAGCCTGAACGGCGAAAAGTGAACATTCATACTGATTATAACGGTTTTGTGATTCCGGATGTATTTGTGGTCGGGTACGGTCTGGATTATAACGAACGGTATCGCAACCTGTCTTATATCGGTGTATTGCATGAAGAGATTTATAACAAACGATGAAATATCATTGAGGGGACATCAAAATTCGTTGACTTATCGGGTTAACTTTGTTATGATATAAACGTAATTTTTTACATGTTGGAGGATTTTTGATGACACTTGGAGGTTTCCATGTGTTTTATCCAAAATAGCTTTCCAATGACCCAGTAAGGGGTGAACTATCCCTCGCTGGGTCTTTTGATGTAACGAATTACCAAACATTTAATTAAGGAGGAAAAATATGTTCGAGAAACTCTTCAAGCTGCAAGAAAAGAAAACCACTGTTGGTCGGGAAATAGTGGCTGGTACGGTTACTTTTATGACGATGGCGTATATTATTTTTGTGAATCCTAATATGTTGTCAAACGCCATGACGGGTGTCCCAATCGAAGCAATAACCGTAGCCACTTGTTTGGCGGCAGGCATTATGACAATTTTGATGGGTATTTTCAGTAATTATCCCCTGGCTTTGGCTTCCGGAATGGGATTAAACGCGGTTGTAACTTTTTCTCTGGTAAAAGGGATGAACTTGTCATGGCAAGTCGCCATGGGTATGATTTTTATTGAAGGTATTATTATTACAATTTTGGTGTTGACCAATTTCCGGGTTTGGGTTATGAATGCGATTCCCACCGATTTAAAGCGGGCAATTGGGGTGGGAATTGGTTTATTTATTGCTTTTATAGGGTTGAAGGATGCCGGTTTGATTGTATCCAATCCGGATACATTCGTAGCCATGGGTAAATTGGGTCCGGGCCAATTAATCGCAGTTTTTGGGTTATTATTGACCATTATTTTAATGGTCCGCAAAGTGAAAGGGTCTATTTTAATCGGTATTTTGGCATCTACAGTAATCGCGCTTGTTGTAAAAGTTACTACATTACCCAAAGAATGGGTTCTGGGGATCAAACCGGAATATTTCCAAACATTCTTTGCTTTGGATATCATTGGGGCTTTGAAACTTAGCTTAATAATCCCGATTTTTACACTTTTAATCTCCGACTTTTTTGACACCATGGGGACGGTTGTTGCTGTCGGTGAAGAAGCAGGCTATTTAACGTCCGACGGTAAAGTGCCGAATCTGAAAAGCGCTTTAATGGTTGACTCATTGGCCGCGGCGATTGGTGGCGCATTCGGGTGCAGTTCAGTCACTACTTATATTGAAAGTGCTTCCGGAGTTGGCGCGGGTGGCCGTACCGGATTAACTTCCGTTGTCACCGGTATTTTATTTTTGTTGGCCATGTTCATCGCCCCTATTGTGGGTATTGTTCCGGCGGTGGCGACTGCTCCCGCATTAATCGTGGTTGGCTTTTTGATGTTAGTGGTGGTCAAGGTAATGAACTGGGAAGATATGACCATTGCTATACCGGCATTCCTAACCATTGTATCCATTCCACTCACCTTTAGCATCACCAACGGTATCGGTATTGGGTTTATTGCTTATGTTATAGTGAAAGCTTTATCTGGAAAATATAAAGAGATTCATCCATTAATGTATTTTGTCACGCTTGCTTTTGGTTTATATTTTGCTCTTCTATAAACCTTTGACAAATTGGCATATGAACATGCCCGATAAACTCCGCTTAAAAAAGCGGAGTTTTATTTATCGATAGTTAGCACAAAGCGCTCCGTAAAAACCGTTTAAAAAAGTGATATTTTTTCTTAACGCTTGCCAGAACTTGAGGTTTCTTGAGCTTTTTTTACCGTGATCCGCTATTCGACATAAAATTGGATTTATCGTAACATGGTGAAAGGATTTTAATTAAGAATGTCAAATAGTTAAACAAAATTTCTTTTTGTTTCGACCTTTCCGTCAGGCTAAAGACGGCCGGGATAAATATAAACGAAGCAACGGTGGTGAATTATTTGTTTACATTTTTAACCGACCGCGTCTTAATGCGCACAATCATCGATTTAGTATTGGTGCTTTTAATTCTCACCCGTTTGTTTAAGTGGTTGAGGGGAACTAAAGGGATTTTCTTTATCAATGCCATTATTATTCTTTATTTGGCCAATATAATCAGTGACGCCTTGAGTTTAAAGTATTTAGGCGTTTTATTCCAATGGATCATGACTATGCTGGTGGTTGCCTTGCCGATAATTTTTCAGCATGAGTTGAAGCAGATTTTGGAGTTTATGGGCCATCGTAATCCAATTATTAAATGGTTCGTGAAGGCCCCGAATATAGCCATTGAAACCATTGATGTTGTTGTTGAGGCGGTGAGTGTCTTATCGGAAAATAAAATCGGCGCTTTAATCGTCTTTGAACGGGAGGATTCACTGGGGATGGTCCGGGACTCCGGTTCCAATATCGATGCCATCGTCAATAAAATTTTGATTGAACAAATATTTTACCCGGGTTCTCCGCTGCATGACGGAGCGATAGTGATTAAGGGAAGCCGGATTGTGGCCGCCGGATGTTTTTTACCGTTGGATAATCAATTAATCCTACCCCAAAAACTGGGTAGCCGCCACCGGGCCGGCTTGAGCATTGCCACTCAAAGTGACGCGCTGGTGATCATCGTATCTGAGGAATCCGGCGGTATTTCTTATGCCAATGATGGTAAACTAAAGACAGGATTAAATTTTGAAAAACTGAAAACGGCATTACGGGAATTGATTTATCCGGTGGAATCCAAACCAGTTTCAACCGGCGCCAAAATAACCGAATCCGGTAAAGAGGTTAGCAAGAATTAATGTGGTTTAAGTTATCCCAAATCCGAGAGCCAATCAATAGCGGATTCGCCCCGGAAACCAATATGTTGGATCGGGTCGCCCGAGAATTGGATCTGCCGTCATCCAAAATTACCAGTTTACAAATCATCCGAAAATCGCTGGATGCTCGCCATAAAGATTTATGCTTCGTCTACACCGTCAGCTTCAACCTGGACGTGGCTTATTCCGAGAGTGAAGCGTTATTCGAGCGTAATCCCAATTTAACACAGGGTGAGCCTCGTTTATTGTTTGATTTCACTCAATTAAAAGCAGTTTGTTCCAAACAGCCACTGAACCGGCCGGTTATCGTAGGAGCGGGACCCGCCGGTCTTTTTGCGGGATTAAAATTGGCCGCCGCCGGTTTTAAACCATTGATTATCGATCGGGGTGACGGGTTGGCCGGGCGGGTTACGCAAGTCGATACTTTTTGGAAAACCGGCCGGCTCGATCCGGAGTCCAATATCCAATATGGAATCGGTGGGGCCGGTACGTTTTCCGACGGGAAATTGACCACCCGAATTAAAGATCCGGAACTAAACCGTGTTCTGCAAATTATGGTTGGATTCGGAGCGCCTCCAGACATTTTATACTGGCAATATCCGCATGTTGGAACGGATCTTCTGCGGGATGTGGTGGCTGGTCTGGAGCAATTGATCCGGGAGTACGGTGGGGAACTTCGGCTCCGTAGCCGTCTGACCGGAATCCACCTGGACGGCTCAAAGCTCCAGGCCATCGAAATCAACGGAAACGAAGATTTGGAGACGGATACTCTACTCCTGGCTACCGGCAACAGCGCCCGAGACGTCTACCATTTATTGTCCGCCAAACGCTTTCAACTGGAGGCGAAGGCTCTGGCGGTGGGTGTACGGATTGAACATCCGCAGGAAATTATCGATAAAGCGCAGTATGGTCAATGGGCCGGCCATGGCGGTTTGGGTTCCGCCGAATATCATTTAACATACCAGCATAAGGAAACCGGACGCGGGGTTTACACGTTTTGCATGTGCCCGGGCGGAATGGTGGTTGGAGCGGCTTCGGAACCAGGCGGAGTGGTGACTAACGGCATGAGTTATCACGCTCGGGATTCGAAAGTGGCCAATTCGGCGATTGTGGTGACTGTGAATCAAAAGGATTTCGGGAGTGACTCTGCGCTCGCGGGAATTGAATTTCAACAGAGGCTGGAAAAGCGGGCCTTTGAGATGGGTGGCGGTAATTATAAGGCGCCTGTCCAACGGGTGGAGGACTTTCTAAAGAAACAGCCTTCAATGGAGTTTAAAGCGCTGCCGCCTTCTTATTTGCCAGGAACGAAACCGGCCAATCTTTGGGAGGTATTGCCTCCGGCCATCTCCCAGGCTATCGCCGCGGGTATCCGGAATTTCGGGAGCAGACTGAAAAACTTCGATTGGGCGGAGGCTGTGCTTACCGGCGTGGAGACTCGGACGTCGGCGCCGGTGAGGATCTTACGAAATGAGGACCGGGAAGCCATTGGAATCTCCGGTGTCTACCCGGCGGGTGAAGGGGCCGGCTATGCCGGGGGAATTGTGAGTTCGGCTTTGGATGGCTGGCGAACGGCGGATATCATTGTAAAGAAGTTTGAATGCAGCGAAAAGGTTTAGGGACACTTTGATATATTTTTTAATAAATTATTATAATCCGTATTTTTTTACCGAAAATATTTTTGAGGTGATGTGATTTGGCGCGTTTATTTGGAACAGACGGAGTGCGCGGGGTGGCCAACAAGGGGTTGAGCCTGGAAATGGCCATGGGATTGGGACAGGCGATTGGATTGTATACCAAGCAGTATATGGGGCAACAATTGAGCAGGCTGAATACCCGGCCCCGGATCATCATCGGGAAGGATACCCGGGTTTCGGGAGATATGCTGGAAGCGGCCTTAACGGCGGGGATTACCTCGGTGGGAGTAGATGTAGTTCAGGTGGGGGTCATTCCCACACCCGGAGTGGCCTTTCTTTGCCGCCACATGGGATTTGAAGCCGGAGCCATGATCTCCGCCTCCCACAATCCGGTGGAGGATAACGGGATCAAGTTTTTCGACAACCATGGGTTCAAGCTCCCGGATGAGGTGGAGGACACTCTGGAACTCATTTATAAGAAACGCGACGATATGGAACGGCCCACCGGTGTTGAAGTGGGACGGGTACAGATTAACCGGGAAATGAGTAGGATTTATGAGGATTTCCTGGTGACATCGGTCCCTATCAGGTTTGAAGGATTACGGGTGGTGGTGGATTGCGGCTTCGGCGCGGCTTATCAGATGGCACCCAAGGTGTTGGAGAGACTGGGGGCGGATGTTATCGCATTACATAGTCTCAACGATGGCTCCCGGATCAATGTGAAATGCGGTTCAACCCATACCGGTATTTTACAAAAGGAAGTGGTGGTCAACGGCGCTCATTTAGGCATCGCCCACGACGGGGATGCGGACCGGCTCATCGCTGTCGATGAAACCGGCCGGATTGTGGACGGAGACCAAATCATTACCATTTGCGGCCTGGATTTATTGAAGCGCGGCAAACTGAAAAACAATAAAGTGGCGGTTACGGTCTATTCCAACCTGGGGGTGATTCAGGCCTTCCGGAAGAACCACGCCGATGTGGTGGTTACCGCCAATGGTGACCGTTATGTGCTGGAGGCGTTGAAAGAGCAAGATCTGGTATTGGGTGGAGAACAGTCGGGGCATATCATCTTCCTCGAAAGAAATACCACCGGTGACGGGATTTTGACCGCTTTGCAACTCATCTCCGTCTTGATCCAATCCAATCAGAAGCTGTCGGAATTGGCCAAACAAATGGAACGTTTTCCCCAGGTGCTGGAAAATGTACGGGTGGGTCATAAAGAAGGCTGGGAACAGAATGTTCACATCCAAGAAGCCATCCAACAAGCAGAAACGGAGCTGAAGGATACCGGCCGGATTTTTGTGAGAGCTTCGGGAACGGAACCATTGATCCGGGTAATGGCTGAAGGACCGGATGAAGCGGAGTTGCATAAATTAGTGAAGGCGGTAACGGGAGTGATTCAGAAAGAATTGGGGTGAATTACGAAAGTGTAAAGGATGAAGAGTGAAGTTGAAAGAAAAGCGAAGGATGGGTCGGACTAATCCGGCGGGGCAGGAAAATATTAATAAGTGGTAAATGGTATATGTTTTTGGACGGGTTTATGATAGAATAATTAATTAATCCGGGAAGGCACATTGCCGGGAAAGGAGGAACACTACAGTTTAATGATTCTTAGGGGGTGGGAATGAGACGAAGAGATAATTAGTGAAATCAATCTAGCGCCAGGGCTCTTGATTTTAGAATCATGTTTTATTGAACGGTTTTGAACATCAAGAGTTGACGAGGAGAGGGATCTCGGAAGATACACTGGATTGTGTATCAACTCGGCGGGTGACCTCCGGTGTAACACCACCGTGAAAGATCTGACAAAACCGGCAGCGATGCCTGGGACAATAGGATCGGGTGATATATATTGTTATTCGCGAAAGCGGTTGGTTAATAAGGAGTTGGTTTTTAAAAGCTGCTTTTAGTACATGCAACCCTAAGCAGGGCGGATTTGGCTTAGGTGCGGATGTTTTAGCGGCTGGGATTATTTTGGGTTTGACTTTTTTGATTCAATAATTTGTTTTTATTAACCGATTGCGAGATCGGTTTTTTGTTTTCATCCTCCTTTGAGAATGAGGAAGGAAAGTTGAACCTTTGGAGGTCTATTATACTCAAAGAATCCGTAAGTTGTTTCTTTCAATAATCGGAAAAGGGATTATAGTGTTACACTTGATTGATCAATCTTATATAAACGGAGGTAACGCGAATGTGCGGTATTGTTGGATATATTGGGAAGCAAGATGTGGTGCCGGTGTTGATGGATGGGCTGAAACGGCTTGAGTACCGGGGTTATGATTCGGCGGGGGTGACGGTTTTTTACCAGGGGAAGTTGAATTGCTGTAAAGCGGTGGGGCGGTTGGCCAAGGTTGAAGAACTGTTGAAGAATAGTCCGTTACCGGGCAATATCGGGATCGGACATACCCGCTGGGCGACTCACGGGCGTCCTTCGGACCGGAATGCGCACCCGCACTACGATTGTACGCAAAAGATTTCAGTGGTGCATAACGGGATCATCGAGAATTATATCGCTCTAAAAGAGTGGCTCCAGGAAAAGGGTCATATCTTCAACTCCGAGACGGATACCGAGGTATTGCCGCATTTGATTGAAGAATTTTATCGTGGCAATCTGGTGGAGGCGGTTCAGGAGGCTTTGAAGAAAGTGGAGGGCGCTTTCGCGCTGGTGGTCATGGCGGGTGACCATCCCGATCATTTGGTAGTGGCTCGGAAAGCGAGTCCCCTGATTATCGGCCTCGGAAAAGAGGAAAATTTTGTGGCCTCGGATATTCCGGCGGTTTTGCCCTATACCCGGGATATTTTCATCCTGGAGGATGGGGAGATGGCGGTTATTAACGCCTCCGAGGTCAAGGTAAGCGATTTTACCGGGAAACTGATTCAAAAGAAGCCGTTTCATGTGGAGTGGGATATTGCCGCCGCCGAAAAGGGCGGTTTTGAGGACTTTATGTTGAAGGAGATTCATGAGCAGCCGCGGGCGGTCCGGGATACTTTGGCCGGAAAGATCGATCGCAATGAGATGAAGGTAATTTTGCCGGAAGTAAGGCTTAGCGCCACCGAGATCAACCATTTACAAAAGATTCATGTGGTGGCTTGCGGTACGGCATACCATGCCGGACTGGTGGGCAAATACTTGCTGGAAAAGCTGCTCCGGATTCCGGTGGAGGTGGATCTGGCTTCGGAGTTCCGCTATCGTGACCCGATTGTCGCCGCCAATTCCATGACCGTGATCATCTCCCAGTCGGGGGAAACCGCCGATACTTTGGCTGGACTTCGTGAGGCCAAGCGGCTTGGCTCGCGGGTATTGGCCATTACCAATGTAGTGGGCAGTTCGGTGGCCCGGGAGGCTGATGATCTGATTTTGACCCTGGCGGGGCCGGAGATTGCGGTGGCTTCGACCAAGGCGTATACCACCCAGCTTTTATCGTTATATTTATTGGCCATTTATTTGGCGCAACAAAAGGGAACGATTTCGCTAAACGACCGGTTGGGGATGGTGGAGGCGATGTTGAATCTGCCGACCCAGATCGAGAAAGTGCTGAACAC
>JAEZJQ010000010.1 GCA_023436305.1 Bacillota bacterium | reverse complement strand
CGGGTTGCTATTATTACCAATAATCTGGTTTGTGAGATGAATACCAAGTATTATTCCAGTCTAGAGAAGTATTTTACAGTCAATGGCTGGGAGGTAGTGGCGGATTTTAATGCCGAAAAAATCATCTTCTCAACCTGTGGCTACTCGGATGAGATGTATGCAATTATTCGCCGGGTGTTACTGGAACTTCAGGGGCGGGGATTTCCGGAAGACAACATCGTGATCATGGGATGCCAACCGAAGACCCATTTGCAGGAATTACGGGAAGTATTCCAGGGCCGGTTGCTCGAGTTTGGCCAGGAGGAAATGCTCGACCAGATTATTCACGCCACGGTTCCCTTTACGCAAATTAGTGGCACCAATGTATTCAAAGCGCCGGGACAGGAGTGCCTCGGTAACCGGGATGAATTGTTCACTATCCAAATTGAGGACGGCTGTTTAAAGCAATGCACTTTTTGCGTCATCAACAAGGCCCACGGGGATCTCCGCAGTATGCCGCAAGTGGAGATTATGGACCAATTCCATAGGGCCATTCAAAACGGTTACTATAACATCAATCTGGTGGGGGTCGATACCTTCGGATACGGTTATGATACCGGTACCACCAATGTGGTTGAGTTGATGGAATCAATGCTTGCGATTGAACCCTCGGTAAAGTTCTATTTGGGAAGCTTGCATGCCCGGTGGCTGCTCAAATATTGGGAAGGAATTCTGGTTTTATGCAAAAGGGGCGCCATTGATTCATTGCATATTGTGATCCAGCATTGCAATGATGAAATCCTTAAACGGATGGGACGGCCGTTTAAATTTTCCGATATTTACGGGATCATTACCCGGTTTAAAAATGAATGCCCAGATTTATTTATCTCCACAGATTTAATTGTGGGCTTCCCGGGAGAAACCAATGAGATCTTCAAAGAGCTGATGCAGTTTGTTCTCAATGACCGCTGTTTCAGTATGTTCAATCATTTTCCCTATAGTGACGTCAAAGGGGCCCCGGCCAGCCGTTTGGATAATAAAGTCTCTGCCAATGTCATCGATGCCCGGTGGAAGCAATTAAACGGGATTGTTGGGGGACGTTCCCCGTATACGGTTCTCAGTAAGCGCAACGACAGTAAATCCAGACGCTTTAAAGATGTCTATAAAATGCAGAATGAGTCGGGCTACAATTTTTGCAAGGGCACCTATGAAGTGTTTTAACCTTTTACAGCGGATTTTGTACATGGAATCTTCAACCGGGAACGGGTTACGGTTTTCCCGCGGTTTCGGTTTTTATGCCAACAGGGAGTGAACATAGTCGTGGATTTTAAGAGTATCAAACTGTACGATCAGGCACCAGATCACCGAACCGCTATCCGGGAAATATCGGTCAAAGAGATAGCCATCATCGGTATGTCGGCTAAGTTTCCGTTTGCCGATAATATTGAAGCCTATTGGCAAAATATCGCTTCCGGTCTGGACTGTATTGGTGAGTTTCCAAACCACCGGCGCCAGGATACCGACTCTTACTTGGATTATCTGGGGAATGTTGACCGCAATTACTTCCGGGGGGCGTATTTATCGGAAATCGATATGTTTGACTATTCCTTTTTCCGGCTGTCGCCCAAGGAAGCCAGTCTGATGAGCCCCAATCAACGGCTTTTCTTGGAAACTGCCTGGAATGCCATTGAGGATGCCGGATATGGCGGCAAAAAGTTAATTGGTAGCAAGACTGGTGTCTACCTCGGTTTCGAAGCCGACGCACCCTATGATTATAAACGATTTATCGCCGAATTGGAACCGGACTCCTTATCATTCGCGGTTCCGGGGAATTTAACGCCGATCATCGCCAGCCGGCTCTCCTATTTATTGGACTTGAAAGGCCCCAGCCTGTCGGTGGACACAGCCTGTTCGTCGGCGTTAGTAGCCATTCATCTAGCCTGCCAGGCCATCCGTAACGGCGAATGTGAAATGGCCGTCGCCGGGAGTATCCGGCTTAATCTGTTGCCCGTGGTGGGACAATTACAATTGGGAGTAGAATCGTCCGACGGTCGGGCTCGCTCTTTCGATGATGGTTCCGATGGTACCGGGAGCGGTGAAGGAGTGGCGGCCGTCATTCTAAAACCGCTGAATCAAGCTATTCGGGACCGGGATCATATTTATGCGGTCATCAAAGGGAGTGCGGTGAACCAGGATGGTAGTTCCATCGGAATTACCGCCCCTAATGTCCTGGCCCAGGCAGAAGTGATCGTGAGCGCCTGGAAGGATGCGGGAATTGATCCCGAAACCATCTCATGTATTGAAGCCCATGGCACCGGAACCAAATTGGGCGACCCCATCGAGATCGACGGAATTCAAAGGGCGTTCCGTAAATTTACCACTAAAAAACAGTTTTGCGCGATTGGGTCGGTGAAGACCAACATTGGTCACCTGGATAACGCCGCGGGAATCGCCGGTCTGATCAAAATGGTTCAGGCGTTGCGGGCGAAAAAAATACCGCCGATGCTTCATTTCAATAAACCCAACCACCAGATCAATTTCGAACAGTCGCCAGTGTATATCAATGACCGGCTGACCGATTGGGAATCAAACGGCCCGCGCCGGTGCGGTATTAGTTCCTTCGGCTTCAGCGGCACCAATTGTCACCTTGTTTTGGAGGAAGCCCCCGTATCACCAACCTTTTCAAATGGTGTGACTCATCAGATAATGACCCTGTCAGCCCAAAACCGGACGGTGCTGCAAAGTTTATGCGCCGCATATCAAGATCTGATAACTCGCGAGCCTTATTTAAATCTGAGCGATCTATGCTATACCGTCAATACAGGCAGAGGTCATTATAATATCCGGGTGGCGTTTCATTTTGAAAATGATGCTGAATTTCGGGAGCAGCTTGCCCACCTTGCCGTCCTTCACACGGATGAATCGCCACAAAACGGGATTTACTATGGTGAACATAAACTGGTCCCGGCCAATAAAAAACATCGGGAAACCAATGAATATACCGAAACGGAACTCAAAGAGTTCAGCCAGCAGGCGCTTGAAAAGACCAAGCAGTTCATAAATTCCAGGAAAATTGGCCGGGAGATTCTGGCGGAAATTTGTGCCTTATATGTCCAAGGGGCGGATATCGACTGGGAAGAGCTGTATATTGGAGAAGTGAGGAACCGCATTCGTCTCCCGGGTTATCCTTTTGAACGGAACCGGTGCTGGATCAAAGCGGGAACTAGTCCCGCCAAGGAACGCCATGAAAGGCGGACCGGTTGGCCGATGTTGGATTATCGCACCGCTGAATCACTGCAGTTTGAGTTGTATGAAACGTTTTTCAGTATTGAAAAGCATTGGGTTTTAAACGAGCACCGGATTATGGGAAATGGAGTGCTGGTGGGTACCGCCTATCTGGAAATGGCGGCGGAGGCCGTTCGGGATCGTTATAACGGCGGGGCGATAGAGTTCCGCGAAGTGGTGTTCCTTGCGCCACTGGTACTGCAAGATGGGGAACAGCGGGTGGCTCAGTTAATCCTAAAGCCGGAAGACGGCTATTTCGGATTTGAAGTGATCAGCCGGCCCATCATGACGCCGGGGGAGACGCCCTCCTGGTCCCGGCATGTGATGGGTAAGCTGAAACCCATAGCCGGACCCATTCCGGCCGGGTATGATCCGATGGAAATCAAGTCTAGATATAGTGAAGGTTATACGGAACCTGACCTAACCCAGTATAATGATACCACGATTTTTAACCTAGGACCGCGCTGGCGGAATATTAAAGCAATGTATGTGGGTGCGGCTGAGTTGCTTTCGTATCTGGAAATGCCGGCGGACTTCACTGGGGAGTTGCCCGGTTATTTCCTGTACCCCTCGTTACTGGATAACGCGCTGGCCACTGTACCATTATTGCAAAATATCTTTAAATATAACCCGGTGGGTGAGGGACAAAGGATCTTCCTGCCGTTTTCCTATCATGCGTTACAGCTTTACCGGCCGCTGCCCGCCAGGTTTTACAGTTATGTCCGGTTGAACGGTATTCCCAAAGAAACCGCGGAGATTGCTTCCTTTGAGATTTCACTGTTCGACATAAATGGCAATATATTGGCGGAGATTCACGATTATTGCTTGAAACGCGTTCCCACCGGCCAGTTCGCTAACCGTTCCCCAGTGGATGGAAGTTTGTTCTCCAAAGTTGGCTGGGTTCCCCGGGAAAATACCGAGATTTCGCCCGGGGTGGCCGCCGGCGCCATTCTAATATTCAAAGACGGCAAAGGGATCGGCGAGACCCTGATCAAAGAATGGCGGAAATCAGGCAAAACGGTATTTGTTGCCGAGTGGGGCCCCTCCTTCCGCCAAGTTAATCCAAATCACTATATCATCGGCGGCACCGCAAATGATTATTCGAATTTGCTGAACGAACTGAACGGACATCCAATTGGCCAAATTTATTTTCTACCGGCCATCCCAGATATTGCGAAACCGCTTGCCGTTACGGATCCGGATCAAAACCGGGAAGTCAAAAACCTGTTTTATCTAGCGCGGGAGCTTGCTAAACAGGTGCCTTTAACCAAGCTCGAATTACTGATGATGGCGGAATACGTTTATAACGTCACCGGCCGGGAACCGGTTATCAATCCGGAGAATGCGGCTTTGTTCGGGCTTGGCTTGGTGATCGGCCAGGAATATCCCAATATTCACTGTAAATGTATTGATATCGATGATGCTATCCCTATGGAGAAGCTCAAAGCGGAGTTCCAGGAAACATCCGAGCCCCGCCGGATCGTGGCGTTTCGTGATGGAGTACGGTATGTCCGGGAGTTTCAAACCGTCGCTCCCAATGATTTTCCGGCCGGGGAATTCACTTTGCGTAACGATGGAGTGTATGTCATTACTGGCGGTACCGGGGGGATTGGCTTGGAAATTGCCGGGTTCCTGACGTCCAAGCAGCGGATAAATCTGGCGTTACTAAACCGGTCCCGGTTCCCCGGGCGGCAGGAATGGGAAAGAATTCTGCAAGACGGGACCGAACCGAAATTGGGCGCCAAAATTCGGCGGATTCAAGCGATGGAAGCGGGAGGGGCCAGGATCTCGTTTCATCAAGTAGATGTTGGGCAATATGATCAGCTACAGAAGGTAATCGCCGACTTGCGGACGCAATATGGCCGGATCAACGGGGTGATTCACAGCGCCGGAGTGGCGGGTGACGGTTTTCTTTTCAATAAAGCGGAGACAGTGTTTGATGATGTTCTAGCCCCCAAGATCCAGGGAACCCGGAATCTAGACGAGCTTACTGCCATAGATTTACCGGACTTCATGGTGTTGTGTTCATCGGTCACCACATTAACCGGAGCGCCCGGGCAAGGGGACTATACGGCGGCTAACGCCTTCCTGGATTCCTTTGCCGCGTATCGCCGTAAAACCGGCCGGAGAACGTTGACGATTAACTGGGCCGGGTGGCGGGAAACCGGTATGGCGGTGGATCACCAGGTAAATCAAGACGGGCTTTTTAAAACATTAATGACGGCCACGGCCGTTAAGGCTTTCGAACAAGTAATGAACAGCGATCTCACCCTGATCCAGATTGGGGAGTTAAATTACCAGGCGCTGGAGGGGCGTTCACTTCCGGAATTGGGAATATATCTTGCTGATGATGTAAAAGCGCGGCTCGGAGCCGTGGCATCCAAAGCAAATCAGGGAATGGACCGTAAAATTCCAGGTTCACCAGGAACAATCCGGCTGAAAGGTAAAAAAGCTCAGGAATACAGCGAGCTTGAGGTCAAGATTGCCCAAGTTTGGGGCGAAGTGTTAGGATACGAAGAACTCAACTTATATGATAATTTTTATCAACTGGGCGGGGATTCCATCTCAATGATGAAAGTAATTTCACAAATGAGTGAAACCCTCAATCTGGAGGTTAGTTTCCGGGATTTCACCGAGCACAATACCATCAATGATTTAGCCAGTCACATCGCAAGGATGGGACGCCCGGAAAAGGGGCCTCAAAAGATCGTCTATCCCGCTAAAAAACCTGATCCGGAACATCTGCACGAACCTTTCCCGTTAACGGACGTTCAGATGGCTTATTTAATTGGTCGGGATGAACGCTTTGAAATGAGCGGTATTTCGACTCATGCGTATTTAGAGATTGAGACCGGGCTCGATATGGAACGCTTTAATGACAGCCTGCGGCGGGTGATCCGGCGCCATCCCATGTTACGGGCGGTAATATTCCCGGAGGGCGTTCAACGGATTTTGGAGCAGACGCCCGAGTACCAGATGGAGATTACGGATCTCCGGCGGTTGGACCAGCAGGCGCGTGAGGCAATCATTGCCAAAGATCGGGAGCGGATGTCCCACCATGTTTTTCAGTCCGATCAGTGGCCTTTATATGAGTTTAAAGCTTTCCGACTTACGGATGAAATCAATTATCTTTTAATCGGATTTGATGTAATCATTGCCGATGCTTTCAGCCTGCAAATTATTTTCAAAGAAATCCTTGAGTATTACTATCAGCCACAGCTTGAATTGCCGGAGATACGCTTTAGTTTCCGGGATTACCTGCTTTCGTATCAAGAATTCAAAGGTTCACCAACATATGAAACCAGTAAAAAATATTGGCAGCGGAAACTGGAAGATTTCCCTCCGGCACCGGTGCTGCCATTGCTGCGGGACCCGGCCGGGCTCTCGAAACCTCGTTTTAAACGGCTGCATAAAGTATTTGACGCCACCGGCTGGGAGCGGCTAAAAAAGAATGCGCAAAACCAAAATGTTACCCCATCGGCGCTACTTTGCACCGCCTACGCGCGGACTCTGGCTTATTGGAGCAACCAGCCGCGCCTGGCGATTAATCTTACCGTTTTTAACCGTTACCCGTTTCATCTGGATATCCATAAAATTGTCGGGGATTTTACCTCAGTCATTCTGCTGGGGCTGGAATTGCCGCCCAATACCCTATTTTGGGAACAAGCCAAGCTGGTTCAGGGGGTGTTAATGGAAGCCTTGGAACACCGGCATTACGACGGGGTTGAATTCATCCGGGATATCTCCCGCCACAACAATCTCGGCGCTAAAGCCGTCATGCCCATTGTCTTTACCAGCATGTTTTTTGATAAATCCGTGGAAAGTGATGAACCGGGAATCGTGAAAATGGGCTTGACCCAAACACCTCAAGTATATATCGACCATCAGGTCACTGAAAAAAAAGGCGATTTGATCGTGCAATGGGATTACGCGGAGGAATTGTTCGCCGAGGATCAGATTTCGGCGATGTTCGAGCAATACACGGGAATTGTGGCTAATTTGATAGCCGGACGCGATGACTACCAGCTGGCCCCTGCGGCGACCGATCTCCATTTCATTGAGGATTACAACCGGACCGGGGAACCTATCACACCGTCCACTTTGGATCGTTTATTCGCCGCTCAGGCCCGTTTGACCCCGGATCGGCAGGCTGTTGTCTTTGAAACGGAACAGATCACCTATCAACAATTGCACCACCGGTCCAATCAAATTGCGCATTACTTACGAAAACAAGGAGTTGGATGTGGTGAACTGGTCGGCGTTTTGGCGCGGCGTTCCATTGCCACCATTGTGAACACTTTGGGTATTTTAAAAGCGGGGGCCGCATACGTACCCATCGACCCCGACTACCCCGAAGACCGTAAGAACTATATTATTCATAACAGCAGTTGTCGGCTTTGTTTGGAACCTGAAATTTACGACCGGGAGAACATCGCCGGATTTCCAAGCGCTGATATCCCGGCGGACCATTCACCCGGTGACCTGGCTTATGTGATTTACACCTCCGGAAGCACCGGCCAGCCCAAAGGGGTGGTCATTACCCACGGGGCGGTCTCCAATACCATCATCGATTTGAACCAGAAATACCGGGTGGATGGTGGGGACCGGATCATGGGGATATCTTCGATGTGTTTCGATTTATCGGTATATGATATTTTTGGGGCGTTAAGTGCCGGCGCTTGTCTTGTATTGGTGCGGGACCAGCGGGATATTGTAAATCTGGTCCGGACGATGGGGGAAAAGCGGGTGACCATCTGGAATTCAGTCCCGGCTATCATGGGCATGGCGGTTGGTGTCCCGGAATTTCAGCAAAAAAGCAGCGATTTGCGGCTGGTATTATTAAGTGGCGATTGGATTCCCATCGATCTTCCGGATAAGATCAAAAAATATTCTCCCGGGGTGGCGGTAATTAGTTTGGGGGGTGCCACGGAAGCCTCAATCTGGTCGATTTTTCATCCCATTGGCGAGGTTAGGCCGGATTGGAAGAGTATTCCTTATGGCCGGCCGCTGGCCAACCAAAAGTTTTATGTGCTGAATTATGAACTGCAATTGTGCCCGGTGAATGTCCCGGGAGAGCTTTTTATCGGCGGGGCGGGGTTGGCGCTGGAATACCGGGGGGATGAAACGAAAACCCGCAATGCGTTTATCCTTCATCCGCAACTGGGCGTCCTTTACCGGACAAGCGATTATGGAGTATGGCGCCGGGAAGGATACATAGAATTCCTTGGGCGTAAAGACCATCAGATTAAAATCCGCGGTTTCCGGATCGAACTTGGTGAGATCGAAAGTGGTCTATTACGGCATCCGGCTGTCAAAGGCGCGGTGGTGATTGATCGGACTGATCCCCACGGCAAAAAATATTTATGTGCTTACCTGGTGGCCAATCAGACGCTGAAAAACGGTGATCTACGGGAACACTTGGCCAAAGCCTTACCGGAATACATGATCCCGGCGTACTTTATTTACTTATATGAAATTCCATTGACACCCAATGGTAAAGTCGACCGGAAACAACTTCCCGAACCAGACTACCACAAGGTTTCCGAAGAAACCTACCTGGCGCCCCGGAATGAAACTGAAGCCAAACTGGTAAGAATCTGGCAGGACGTGCTGGGCATCGACAAAGTCGGCGTCAACGATAACTTTTTTGAACTTGGGGGTAGTTCAGTCCAGTTAATTGAGATGCATACCCAAATTGAAAAAAATTATCCCGGTAAACTTCGGATTACCGATTTGTTCGCCTATGCCAATGTGGAGAAACTGGTGGAACTCATCAACCGGAAAGACAGAATCTCTAAGTTAAGTCCGGCGCCGTTGCCGTTGCCCCGGGATTACTTCACCGGGCAAACGGACTCCAAGGAATACCTGGAGTTGCATTTTGAGATCAAGGGCGCTTTATATGAAGATCTGAAAGGGATCGCCGGCCAGGAAGGGGTAACCCTCCCGGAAGTGCTGTTTTTGATTTATGTGTATTTGTTGGCGCAGCTTGCCGGGCAGCCGGAGATCGAGCTGCCGTTGATGGTGAAAGAAAGCGGCCAAATCAATCTGGCTCGGATGAAACTGACCGGGATTCAGGATTTTAAGGAGTTTTTTAAAACCCTGGCCGAGCAACAGGCTGCGGCGTCTTATGAAGTGACGAATTTGAACGATATTACGATTCGCCGCCAGCAAAATACTGCTATTCCGTTTTACTATCAAAAAGGCCTCTTGACACGGCAGGTGGATTTGACCCAGTTCTTTGATATTATTCTGGAAGTGAACGAGACCTCCGGCCAGGTTTCCTTTATCTGCGATTACAATGCCGGGCGGCTCCACGAAACCAAAATGAAAGCCTTCGTGGCCAATTATCTGAAACTGATGAAACAAATGGCGGACCGGATGACATCCGTATCAAAACATTAAATAAAGGTGAATCGAATCACATGACAAAAGTAGTATTTCTCATTCCTCCGGCCCATGGTCATATGAATCCCACCATTGGACTGGCTAAGGAACTTGCGGATCGTGGGGAGGAAGTTATCTTTTTTTCGAGTGAATCGAACCGGCGGAAGGTTGAAAGCCTGGGAGCTTCATTTCGTGGTTATCAGGATATCGGTTGGTATGGGGACAACCGGAATTTGGATATTGAATCTTACGGAATTGATGGGTTAATCAAACAAGCCGGATTGTTGTTAATGGGCGGGAAAAAGGTGAGTGAAATCATGATTGACAAGGTTGCCGCCGAAAAACCCGACTATATCATTCACGATTCCTATGGTTTATGGGGTAAACTTATTGCCAAACAGTTAAGTATTCCGGCGATTACATCCATACCATCCTTTGCACTCAACAAACAAATGGTGGAACTCGATCCCAATACGTTTATCAAATATATGCTACGCTCCGATGATTCCACCCAGGCGGCTAAAATCTTGTCAACTCTGGATAATTTGACCGCGATTTTTAAAAAAAGATATGATATTGAAGATTTCTTTGATATTTTCATCTCCAAAGAGTCTTTGAATATTACTTATACATCCAGGTATTTTCAACCGTACCAGGAAACATTTGATGACAGTTTCCGGTTTGTGGGGGCATCCATCTTTCAGCGCCATGAATTGTTCGATTTTCCCTTTGATAGTATATCGGACCAACCCCTAATTTATATTGCCATGGGAAATGTGGTCACCAATCACTCTGAGTTTTATCAAAAATGTTTTGCGGCATTTCAGGACCGGAATCTTCAGGTGGTATTGTCCCTGGGCCAGGCCGACCTGCCGGATTCCATCAAGGCGCCGGATAATTTTATTGTGCGGAGGCTAGTCCCCCAGTTGGAAATTTTGAAACGGGCGGCTGTTTTTATCACCCATGGCGGGATTAACAGTGTCTGTGAAGGTTTGTATTATAATGTGCCGTTAATCGCAGTGCCTTTTCTGGGGGATCAATGCATGATTGCCAAGCGTGTCAGCGATTTAAAGTCTGGTATCTATGTGGATTACCGTAAGACGAACCCAGAAGAATTACGCAGGGCGGTGGATGAAGTATTGCAAGATCCGGTTTACCGGATGAATAGCCAAAAGATTGGTGATTCGTTCAGGGCGGCCGGAGGTTACCAAAAAGCGGCGGATGAAGTTTTGGAGTTTAAACGAAAGCATGAAATCCGCTAGGAGTCTGTGCGAGTAACACGTTTTAATTACTCAAAACCACTATATATTGTATTAGAACATGTCGCGCGATACCAAATATGCTTCGAAAATCGATTAGCCGCACAGACTCCTAGGGGTACGCGGACGTCAGGCGTCGAACACACCTACGGACATTTATCGTTGATTCATGAGGTGAATCCATGGCCAAAGCAGTCTGTTTAATGTCTACGAATCACGGCGACCATATCAATGTAACGCTGGATTTCATCAGAGAATTGGTAAACCGGGGAGAACAAGTAGTTTATTTCTTTCTTGAACCCTACCGTGAACGTATTACCGATACCGGAGCCGATTTTCGCCCGATTGACGGGGGAGATTTAGCCTTTGTAAACACCGAGGAGGATATTCACACCACCTTTGGGATTGAAGTACTATTCAATCATGCCCGGGATAACTTGTATGAAAATAAAAAAGTTTACCAGAAGATGCTGGATAAGGTCATGCAGGAGCAACCGGATTATATTATTCACGATTCGTTTACGTTGTGGAGCAAACAAATCGCAAAAACATTGAAACTACCCGCCATATGCACTGTTTCTTCGTTTGCTTATTGCAATGCCATGATTGAGGCCGCTCCGGAATTGCTAATGAAAAAAGTATTGCGGATTTCGGAAAATGCGCTGCCGAAAGGCAAGGTGGATGGCCTAAAGTTGATTATCAACGCGTTGGAAAGAAATTTACAAAAGATGTATGAATTAGATGATTTTATGGATGTTTTCTTGGCAAAGGAACCACTGAATCTGGTTTTTACTTCCGGGTATTTTCAAATTTACGCTAACATTTTTGATGATAGTTTTCAATTCGTGGGGCCTTCCTTTTACCGCCCCAAGGTGGATTTCCCAATGGAATTTTCCATGTCCCGGCCCTTGATCATTATTTACATGAAACCGGATTTCCTTGGACGCCATACTTTTTATCAGAACTGTCTGACGGCATTTGCAGGCTCGGACTGCCAGGTGGTGGTATCCATGGACGAAAAAGCCGCCCAAGAATCGCTGGGTGAATTCCCGCCGAATTTTAGAGTTATGGATCGGGCGCTTCGCCAGGAATTATTTATGCGGTCCGATTTGCTAATTACCAACGAGGGGTTTGAAGTTGTATCGGAAGCACTGTTTCACGAAGTGCCATTGTTGATGCTCCCATATGCCGCGGATCAAAGTTTATTGGCGCACCGGGTGGAGGAGTTGGGCGCGGGAATTTTTATCGATAGAACCCAAGTGGATGCCTTGTTGTTGAAACAGGCCGCCCAAACGATCCTTGCGGATCAGCGCTATCGGGCCGGTTCATCAAAAATCAGCGATTCGTTTAAAAATGCCGGAGGTTTTACCAAAGCCGCCGACGCCGTTTTTGCATTCAAACAACAGTACGGGATGTCCTGACGAAAGCCCGCGCCGGATATGAATATAACCACGATTTTTAGCGAGTGTCCGGTATATGAAAGGAGAAAACCGAATGTCCCCCAATTTATCTGATATCTTGACATTAAATGATACCCAGGAAATTATGGCGGAAGATTTTGAGGAGATTTCCACCAGTTCCCATAAAGATATTGCAATAATCGGACTAGCCATGAAATTGCCCGGAGCAGATTCCCTGGAGAGTTTTTGGGAGAATACTTCACAAGCAACCAATTGTATCCGTAATTTACCTGAGATCCGCAAAAATGACGCCAATCGTTACATCGATTATTGCAAACCGCAACTGGCCAAAGAGTATGCCAAAATCGCCTATTTGAATGAGATCGATAAATTTGATTACCGGTTTTTTAATCTCGCTCCCAAAGAAGCCAAACTGCTCGATCCTAACCAGCGGCTTTTCCTCGAGACCGTCTGGCAGGCTGTGGAAGACGCGGGTTACGGCGGGGATAAATTGGTGGGAACCAAGACCGGGGTATATATCGGTTTTCGCGGAGATGATTATTATAATTACCGTAGTTTAATTTTGGATGTGGAGCCCAATTCGGCCGCCGCTTTATTCATTCCCAATTTGAATTCAATTATGGCCGGCCGCATCTCGTATTTGTTAGATTTGAAAGGCCCCAGCATGGTGGTTGACACCGCTTGTTCCTCTTCATTGGTGGCGGTTCACCTGGCTTGCCAAGCCATTAGGCATAAAGAATGTGAAATGGCCATTGCCGGGGGGGTTCGAATTAATATTTTGCCGTTGGAAATCAAGGATAAGTTGGGGATTGAATCATCGGACGGCAAGGCCCGGACCTTTGATGATGCCGCCGACGGCACCGGTATCGGTGAAGGTGTGGTGGCCCTCGTCTTGAAACCTTTACACCGGGCGTTACGGGATAATGATCATGTTTATGCCGTGATTAAAGGAAGTGCAACCAATCAGGACGGGAGTTCTGTGGGTTTAACGGCGCCCAATGTCCTGGCACAGGAGGAAGTCATCGTTCAAGCCTGGAAAGATGCCGAAGTTGACCCGGAAACCATTACCTATATTGAAGCGCACGGAACTGGCACAAAACTGGGCGATCCCATCGAAATCGACGGCATCCAACGGGCATTTCTGCGCTATACTACAAAAAAACAGTTTTGCGCCATCGGTTCAGTCAAGACGAAAATCGGGCATTTGGATAATTTGGCGGGAGTCGCGGGATTGGTCCAGGCTATCGCCGCATTGCAATATCAAAAACTACCGCCCAGTTTTCATTTTAATAAACCCAATCAGCGGATTGCATTTGAAAATTCTCCGGTATATGTCAACAATCGCCCATCGGACTGGGAAGTTCATAAAATTCCACGCCGGTGTGGCATTAGTTCCTTTGGTTTAAGCGGTACGAATTGCCATATTATTTTAGAAGAGGCCCCGCAAAAATTTAACGGGCCTTCCACCAAAGCCAGCGAATGGTCGATTCTTACATTATCAGCCAAAAACGAGAAAGCTTTACAAAGTTTCATCGAGTTGTACCGGAAATTGGATATCCGCCGGATTAGCGCTGCCGGATTTGATATCGCGGATATTTGTTTTACGGCGAATTCCGGGCGGGGTCATTATGAGTACCGGCTGGTGGTGATTGGCCGGGACTGGCAGGATTTTCAGGCGGCGCTCAACCAGTCCGGTCTCCTCGCGCGCGACGCGCGCGCGTCAGACATACCGGGAGATTCCAAAATTTATTACGGCTATCATAAAATCATCGCTGATAACAAAAAAATTGGCGATACCAATACTGTTACCGATTCGGAAATCCGCAGGCTCAGCCGGGAAGCGGCCGAAAAAATGGCAGTTTTCCTGGCTTCAGGAAAAACAGATATTACCGTTTTGCAGCAAATTGGCGCGCTTTACGTCAAGGGCGCCAAAGTTGACTGGAATGGATTGTATCAGGGGGAACAACGCCGTCGCCTTAGTTTGCCGGTCTACCCCTTTGAAAGAAACCGGTGTTGGATTGACATTCCTGAGCCCAAAATTGCCGTGACCCAGGATGAAATCAGCCGGTTGCTCTATGAAATGCGCTGGGAACAAGAAACTTTACCGCCGGAACCCGATCAAGACCCCGCCGCAGAAACCCTGGTTATCTTCAAAGGAACCAGCCCGCTATCGGACCAAATCACGGCGTATACTGCCGCCCATTACCGGGAAGTCGTTACGGTGAGTATCGGCCCCGGATTTCAAGCCTTGGACGGGGGGCATTTTGTCATCGCCAACCAGGAACAAGATTATTATCAATTACTGGTGGCGCTTGGGGACCGAAAAATATCGGCGATGCTTCATTTATTCACCCTGGATGGCGCAAGTAACAGTCCGGGAACACTGGCAGAACTGGAAAACAGCCAAAAGTCCGGTATATACAGTTTATTTTATCTGGCGAAGGCCTTGGGAGCCCTTAAAGTTAAACCGGCACTTCAACTGGTGTTGGCCGCCCCGAATGTCAATGAAGTTACCGGGGACGAGACCCGGCTGCATCCGGAACATGCAACTTTATTTGGCTTCGGAAAGGCGATGACGCTGGAATTTCCTAACTGCAAGTGCAGTTATCTTGATATTGACGAGGCAACGAAACCCGCCGTTCTTATCGCCGAGTTACGGAGACCGGGTTCATCGATGATTGCTTACCGTCATGGCGTCAGATATGTTGAGAAATTGAGCCGTTTCAGCAGTGAATCTTTATCCAAACGTAACATCGGCATCAAAGAAGGCGGGGTTTACCTGATTACCGGAGGTACCGGAGGGGTGGGACTGGCCCTCGGGAAATACCTTGCCGCCCAACAACCGGTGAATTTAGTATTGATTGGCCGTTCCGCGCTTCCTCCGCGTGCGCAATGGGATTCAATCATCCAACAGGGGGCTGGCCAAAAACTGTCGCAGCGGATTGCTGCCTTGCAAGAAATTGAAGCCAAAGGATCGCACGTTGACTTATATGCAATCGATGTGGCTGTGGAGCAAGATCTGAAAACCGTATGGGATCAAACCAAACAGAAATTCGGCAAAATTGACGGTATCATTCATTGCGCCGGAGTCGCGGGAAGCGGCCTAATTGCCAACCAATCCGAAGGCCAATTGACCGGGGTATTGTCCCCCAAGATGAACGGTGCCTGGCTGCTTAGCCGTTTCGCTGAGTCCGAGCCGCTGGATTTCTTGATCATGTTTTCATCATTGGTTTCCATTGCCGGGACGATGGGAATGAGCGGCTATGTGGCGGCAAATTCATTTTTGGATTCCTATGCGGCCTATTGCGCCAAGAAACATCAACCGGCGCTGACTATCAATTGGACTGTCTGGAACCGGACCGGAATGGCGGAAAATATTGATACACTTCGTGAAAATGCTGCCGTTTTTCAGGGGATTTCAGCTGCGGAAGCTGTAAAGGTCCTGGCTACCGTTTTACCCACTGACCGGAGCGGGATCGCTGTGGGTGACTTTAATTATGCCAACCCTGCTTTCAAATCCATTATGGATGGCGCCAATATTCGATTAACCGATGAACTCCGCCGGGAAGTCATGGAACGGATCCAACGAGGTACCCAGGCCACCGGGCGGACCCGGCCGGAATCCGCTGGTTCGCCGGAAGATTTATATGCTTCCATCACCCAACGTTTGATGGAAATTTGGCGGCAAAACTTAGGATATGCCGAAATCGGCGTCCATGATAATTTCTTTGAGATCGGCGGAGATTCATTAAAGATCAACCAGATTTTTACCGCCCTTGAAACTGAGTTTCCGGGGAAAGTCACAACGGCTGATCTGTTTTTATACCCGACAATTTCGGAATTGGCGGAGCATATTTCCGGTTCGGAGCCCGGGAAACCCGCACTGGATGGGGCGGGCGGTGATCAGGCTTTAGAAAAACAGATTGCGGATCTGTTAAATGGCGATTCCCAAGTTGCAGCCGATGGAGTTTCCGTAGGCTCTTCCCAACCGTCCACCCAAGGCAACCCAATTAATCTCTCCACCCGCGAGGAGATTGAGACCACCATTACCCAAATTTGGAGAGACAAACTGGGATATGATCAGATCAATCCCAATGACAACTTTTTTGAAATCGGCGGCGATTCCATTACCCTGAATAAAATTTTTGGACTGCTGGAAGAAGTGTTTCCCGGTAGAGTCACCGTGGCCGATCTGTTCCTGTATCCGTCCATTGCCGAATTGGCTGAATTTATTCATTTAGGGGCTAACCCGGCGGATGAAACAATAGATTCAATGCCAAGTGATGAAACCGACCAAGAACTTGAAGATAGAATCGCGAAATTATTAAATGATTAGCAATCCGTTGTAACTGTCTTACGCCGGACGGTAACCAACTCAAAGGACGGTAACGATGAACGATTTAGTCCAATTAATTGTCCAACATTCCAAGCAAGGCAAAATTGATAAGCAAGAGGCCGCCGAGTTACTAAAGGTTATCTTGAAAGATGAGGGAACCGATGGCCGGGTAGCGCGCCATGAAGATATGGCTATCGTGGGCATTGCTGTAAAATTTCCCCAGGCTAATAATATGGATGAGTTTTGGGGGAATATTCGTGGAGGGCTGGATTGTATCAGTGATTATCCGGCGGCGCGGCAAATCGACAGTGCTCCATTTATTCAAAGCTTTTGGAATTCGGACCAACATGAATTCAAATTCAATTCCGGTGGGTATTTGCAAACCATCGCTGAGTTTGATGCCAAGTTTTTTCAGATATCACCCAAGGAAGCTAGTTTAATGGATCCCCACCAGCGGCTTTTTTTGGAAACCGCTTGGGAAGCCCTGGAGGATGCGGGTTACGGTGGTAAAAAACTGTCCGGTAGCCAAACCGGTATTTATTTGGGTTATAATAGCGAACGGAATTACGGGCAATTCATTGCTAAACATGAACCGCTGGCCGCCGCCATTTCGGTGACCGGAAACCTGCCGCCGGTGACCGTCGGCCGAATCGCTTATCTTTTAAACTTTAAAGGGCCGTGTGTATTGATTGATACCGCTTGTTCCTCTTCATTGGTGGCGGTTCATTTCGCCTGTAAAGGAATTATGAACGGGGATTGCGATCAGGCCATCGCCGGGGGCGTCAGAATCACTTTAACCCCAGCCGTCGGTGTGAACGATTCAGAACTGGGCTTGGTATCCAAAAGCAACAAAACCAAAGCCTTTGATGAGCATTCCGATGGAACCATCTGGGGGGAAGGCGTGGCGGCCTTATTGATCAAGCCGTATCAGAAAGCATTACGTGATCATGATCATATCCATGCGATTATCAAAGGCAGCGCTGTCAATCATGATGGCCGGTCTGCCGGTCTTACCGCCCCCAATTCGATTGCGCAAGCGGAAGTCATCATGAAGGCCTGGCGGGAGGCGGATATTGATCCCGAGACGATTACTTATATTGAAGCGCATGGAACCGGCACCAAACTGGGTGATCCCATTGAGATTGACGGAATTCAAAAAGCGTTTCGCAAATTCACTCCGAAAAAACAATTCTGCGCCATCGGTTCAGTGAAGTCCAATATCGGGCATTTGGATAGTATGGCAGGAATGGCGGGGCTCGTAAAAGCGGTATTGGCTTTAAAACACCGGGAATTACCGCCCACCTTATATTTTGATACGCCCAACCGCAAGATCAATTTTATGGATTCGCCGGTCTTTGTCAGCGATCGAGTCATACCCTGGCAAACCGACGGTTATCCCCGGCGTTGCGGCGTGAGCTCCTTCGGATTTAGCGGTACCAATTGTCATATCGTATTGGAGGAAGCTCTGGAAAATAATGAACAAGAACACCCGGATGTAACTGACACAAAGGGATTTTTGGCCATGTCCGCCAAAAATGAAAAGATATTAGTAAAATTCGTCGTAAAGCAGCTTGAATTCCTGAAAAACCACCCGGGGATAAATCTGAAAGATTATTGTTATACACTCAATACCGGGCGCGGTCATTATTATTGCCGGTTATTGGTGGTATTCGATAATTATCATGATTTGGTCGCAAAACTGACAGGGTTTTATCCGGCAGAAACAGCACCCGGGGCCGCCATAAACGGCATCTTTTATGGAGTACATAAACCGGTGTCCGCAGATAAGGATATTCATGATAAAAGCGAACGTACCGAATCTCAAGTCAAAGAGTTGACAAAGCTTGCCGGGGAAAAATTAAATGAGTGGGCTGCCTCCAATACCAAGAAACATGAAATACCGGTTCAGCTTTGGGAATTATATATCCAAGGGGCGGAGCTTGACTGGGAAAAGCTCTACCAGGGCGAAGAACGGCAAAAAATCCATGCGCCCGTATACCCGTTTGAAAGGACCCGGTGTTGGCTTTTGCCGGTGCAAGCAAAATCCCAATTCGCGTCTTGGGCCGGGCCGGACATTTATTATGCCATGGCCTGGCAACCGGCTGATTTGGCCGAATCAAACCAGGCGTCATTCAGCCCCAGGCAGATTATTATTTTAAAAAATTCCGCCGCCACTTCCGGCAACCGGCTGGATGGCCTCGAAAAAGCGCTGTGCGAAGCGGGTTGTGACGTTGCTGAAATTACCACCGGCGCGGAATTTCAACAGGCGGGCAACTGCTATCAGATTCCAAACTCCGAAGCCGGATATCAAAAGCTGATGGAAACCCTCCCGGTCCAAAATGAAGTTACCATCATTCATATGTTGACCGTAAGCGGCGCGGCGGCGGCTCAAAATCCGGATGAGTTGGCGGCGCAGCAGGAAATGGGAGTCTTCAGCCTGTTATACCTGGCGAAGTCCCTGTCCGGCCGTAAGCTGAAAGTGAATCTCTGGTTAATCTCCGCAGGGGTTCATGAAGTGACCGGAAACGAACCTTGGCTGAATCCGGGAAATGCTACCCTGTTTGGTTTGGGGAAGACGTTAGGCATCGAAAATCCCGATTTGAAATGCCGTTGTATTGATATTGACGATCAAACCGGCGTAAACCAAATCATCGCCGAATTGAAATTCAATGATACCCATTATCAAGCGGCTTATCGCGCCGGGAAACGGTATGTGGAGGAACTCACCGGGGCTCTCCCTGATCCGACGGCTCAAGCACCTGGGATTCGCCGTGATGGGGTGTATCTCATTACCGGGGGTGCCGGTGGCATCGGGCTCGCTATCGGGAAATACCTAGCCTCTCAAAATACGGTGAATTTGGTGTTGATCAACCGGACTCCCTTGCCGGAACGCCATGAATGGGACGCTATCCTACAACGGGAGCCCGGCTCGGCCATTGCGGATCGGATCGCCGCCATTCGTGAAATTGAAGCAAGCGGTTCGGAAGTGGTGTGTTACAGCGCCGATATTGCTAGAGAACAGGAATTACGGACAGTATTGCAAGCAGTCCGTGCCAAGTGGGGGCCGGTTCATGGAATTGTCCATTGCGCCGGAGTCGTGGGTGGCGGATTGATGCGGGATATGGATGCTGCCCACCTTAGGAAGACACTCGCTCCCAAAGTTCAGGGAACATGGCTGCTGGATCATTTAACCACAACGGATCCGTTGGACTTTTTCATCCTGTTTTCATCCGCGGCCACAGTTACAGGCGGGTCGGGGAATGGAGATTATGTGGCCGCCAATGCCTATCAAGACGCTTTTTCATTTTACCGCAACCAACAAGGGAGGAAAACCCTCGCCATCAACTGGCCCATCTGGGGCGATACCGGCATGGCCAAAGGGATGGCGATTGAAGAAAAACGGCAAGTATTTGCGCCGCTTACGGCGGGGGATGCCATTCCCATGTTTGCCGCGCTGTTTCAGAGCAGCGCCAAGCGGTTGATTGCCGGACGGCTAAATCTGGCCAGCCCCGTTTTAGAACTGGCCGGTTTGCTCCCTTTTACCCTGTCGGAAAAGCTAGCGGCTCAAGCAAGGCAAGCGAAGCAAACTCAATTCATTTCATCCACACAACTAGCGCAATCCCATCCGGTGAAAATTACCGGAACCAGCCGCGGAAATTACCGGGAAACCGAGCAAAAGCTGGCGCAAATCTGGAGCCAGGTTTTGGGCTTCGAGGAATTGAACATTCATGATAATTTCTTCGAAATCGGCGGCGACTCCATTTTACTGCTGTCGCTCCAGTCCTTAATTGACAAACAATTTCCCGGAAAAGTCACAGTAGCGGATCTGTTCGCCTATCCGTCCATTGCCAGGCTGGCGGAGTTTTTGGAGCAGAAAGGTCAATCCGGGCGCAAAACTGCTCCGGCGCAAAATCTTCCCGAAACAGTGGACCCGGAGATCGCCATTATCGGGATGGCGGCTAAATTCCCCGGGGCCGGGGATTACCGGGAGTTTTGGGCGAATCTGAAACAAGGCGTGGATAGTGTCGGGGAATTTCCCGGGTTGCGCCAGCGGGATGCAAATGTTTTCTGGCAGACGATCCATATCGGGGAAGAAATCCAAAGTTATAACCCGGGAGGCTATTTGGCGGAGATTGACAAGTTTGACTACCAGTTTTTCCGCCTGTCTCCCAAGGAAGCCAGCGTGATGGATCCCAATCAGCGGCTGTTTTTAGAGAATGTATGGGAGGCAATTGAGGATGCCGGTTATGGTGGTGACCAACTGGCCGGAAGTAAGACCGGAATCTATGTAGGTTATAACAATTGGCCACTTTACGGACAGCTAGCCAACCGGATTGAACCGTTTTCCGCCATGGCCACTCCGGGGAACATCGCATCAATCATTCCCAGCCGTATCTCGTATATGTTAAATCTGAAAGGTCCGGCGCTTTTGGTGGATACGGCTTGTTCATCCTCGTTAGTGGCGGTTCATTTGGCTTGCCAGGGTATTCGTAACCGGGATTGCGCTATGGCTGTCGCCGGGGGAATCCGCATCAACATTTTGCCGGTGAAGGATAACAGTGATTTTGGAATCCAGTCGGCCGGGTTCCGGACCCGCGCTTTCGATGAGAACGCCGATGGGGTCGTCTGGGGTGAGGGAGTTGCTTCGGTTTTATTGAAACCGCTCTCCCAAGCCTTGGTGGACGGGGATCATATTTATGCTGTGATAAAAGGTAGCGCCACCAACCAGGACGGCAGTTCCATCGGCATTACCGCCCCCAATGTGATCGCCCAGGAAGAGGTGATCATTGAAGCCTGGCAAAAGGCAGGTATTGATCCGGAAACAATTACATATATTGAAGCCCACGGCACGGGGACCAAACTGGGCGATCCCATTGAAATCGATGGCTTGAAACGCAGTTTCGGACGCTATACGGACAAGAAACAATTTTGCGCCATTGGTTCAATCAAGCCCAATATCGGGCATTCGGATTGTGCGGCGGGTATGGCGGGATTGATCAAGGCGGTTTTGGCATTACAGCACCAGGAAATACCGCCCTCCATTCACTTTCAGGTCCCCAACCGGAAGATTGATTTTGAAGAATCTCCGCTCTATGTAAATCATACCCTCCGCCGCTGGGAGACGGATGGGGGTCCGAAGCGATGCGGGGTTAGCTCTTTCGGGATTAGCGGCACCAATTGTCATATTGTCCTTGAGGAAGCGCCGCCGTCCACGGTGGCGACGCCCGTTTCCAATGATGGATGGCATGTATTGACCTTGTCGGCCAAGAGCGAGAAGGCCTTGCAAGATTTAATCATCCGATATCGGAAGTTTATCGGCGAAATCCCCGGGCTGGGCGTGGCTCAGCTTTGTTACACGGCGAATACCGGCCGGGGACATTACAAATACCGTTTGGCGATCATCACCAGTGGTGAAACGGACCTGAAAACCAAGTTGGCCCGGTTCAATCCCGCCAATGTAACCGCCAACACCGGGGATGGGGTGTTTTATAACTATCACAGTATCGTGCCCGGCAACCGCCGGACGGAGGACCCTCATGAACTAAGCGAAAGCCAACGGCAAGAACTTACCCATCAGGCTGTCCAAAAACTAACGGAAATTTTAGCGGCTCCGGCTCAAGCCTATGGCCAACTGGCCGAGATTTGTGGTTTATATGTCAAAGGCGCCGGTATTCCCTGGGATATGTTATATCATGACGGCAGCTACCAGCGGGTCAGCCTTCCGGTGTATCCCTTTGAACGGAACCGGTGTTGGCTGGATCTGCCGGAAACTTGTGAAATTGAGATCCGGGAACCGGATCCGTATTTCACAATCGCCTGGCGGCCGGAGGCAGTTCCGGCCGGAGCGCCGCAACCGTTCTCCGCTAAAACACTGGTGGTTTATGAACAGCCCAAAGATCCGGTTGGCGGTAGAGAACTTGAGCTGATTGCGGGTTTGCGGTCGGCCGGAACGGAACTGCTGGAACTGCAAATCAGCGAAGAATCCGAGACTGGCAAGCGTAAGGCAAACGGCGCACTAAACTTGCGGATTACCGGAAGTTATCAGGATTACCAGCGGACTTTTCAGGAACATAGCCTTCGGGATGTGGCCCGGATTATATTTGTAACGAATATCAGCAACCACCGGGAGATCGACAGTCTTCATGAACTGGAACAAACCCAAGTCAAAGGGGTAAACCAACTGGTTCATCTGGTCAAAGCCCTGGTGGATTCGGATTTGAAACATGAGGTGGAGATCATTCTCGTGGCCGGAAACGTTCACCGGGTCACCGGTACCGAACCCTGGCTCAATCCGGAAGCCGCCACCTTGATCGGCCTTGGCAAAACCGTGGGCATGGAAAATATTCACTTGATATGCCGCGCCATCGATCTGGATGAGGCAACCGGTATCCCGGCCATCATTGCCGAAATCAGCACGCCCCACCGCCACTATCTGGTGGCCTATCGCGCTGGTCAACGATATCTGCCGGAGATTCAAACTGCTAATTTGGCGGGGGTTGGGAATACTGACTTGGAGATAAAGGACGGTAACGTATACCTGATTACCGGCGGGACCGGGGGCATTGGCCTGGAAGTAGCCCGGTTTTTGGCGGGTGAAGCCAAAGTCAAGTTATGCCTGATTAACCGTTCCCCGATGCCAAAGCGGCTGGAGTGGGAACAGATCCTTGCAGAGGGCAAGGACCGGAAATTATGCAAAAAAATCGAAGCCATTCAATCAATTGAGCGAAGCGGTTCCGAAGTTTATTGTTACTCCGCCGATGTCGCCGATCACCATCAGATGGAGGCCGCCATTTCTGAAATTGGGGCCAAATATGGCCGGATTCACGGGATTTTTCATGGCGCCGGCGTTGCTGGGGATGGTTTCCTGATCCGGAAGACGGACCAGGCTTTCCAGGAAGTCATTCGTCCCAAAGTCCATGGAACCTGGGTTCTGGACCGGTTGACCCAAAAGGACAACCCGGACTTTATGGTATTGTTTTCGTCAATTACAGCCCTGTTGGGCGGGCCCGGGCAGGGTGATTATACGGCGGCCAATTCGTATTTGGATTCATATGCGGCCTACCGCCGGCAACAAGGAAGGCGGACGCTGGCCATTAACTGGCCCGCCTGGCTGGAAATTGGAATGGCCGTTGATTTCGGCGCAAATGTCAACGGAGTATTCAAGACCATTGCCACGGCCTCGGCGATTCAGGCGCTGAAAACAGTTCTGTCCAAGGAGTTCTGCCAGGTAGTTATTGGTGAACTCAACTTGGGAGTGATCCGTCCAGAGCTTTTCGATACATTGCCTTTCATGATCTCCCCGGAATTGCGGGCGGCCATCGTCAACCAACCGGCCAATGAAACCGGCGTACTCCGGAAATCGGGAAGCACCATTGAAAAGCCCCAGGTTCTCAAATCCGTGGTCTTACAGGGGGGTTCTTGCGCGCCCGCGCACATTCAAGGTTTCAGCTCGGTCCAGAAAAGCGCCGCGCAAATTTGGGGCAATATTTTTGGAGTTGCGGCCCTCAATCTCCATGATGACTTTTTTGAACTGGGTGGCGATTCCATCAGCGCCATGCAGATTGTCAATCTGGTCAATCAAACCCTGGACGTCCGCCTGGAAGTGGTGGATTTGCTGCGGAATCCCATTTTTGAAGACTTTTCGCGTTATCTGGAGCAACAATGCGCGGGCTCCAACCGGTTCTCCGCCATTCGACCGGTGGCCGAACAAGCCTGCTACCCGGTATCTTCCGCCCAGAAACGGTTATTTATCCTGAATCAAATGGAAAGAAACCAGATTCATTACAATATCCCCGGTGCCACTATCATCGAGGGCAAGCTGGACCGCAAACGCTTGGAAGAAGTATTTGACACCATCATCCGGCGGCATGAGTCCCTGCGGACCCGGTTTGCCATTGTGGATGGCCGGCCGGTCCAGTATATCGAACCCACCCTCAAGTTGCGCATTGATTACCGGCAAGCGGCTGAAACCGAGATCGGCGCCATACTGAAAGATTTTATCCGGCCGTTTGATCTAAGCCGGGCTCCTTTGCTACGGTCCGGTTTAGTTGAGTTATCCCCCGTGAAACATCTGTTAATCTATGATATGCATCATATCATCTCCGACGGGACATCGTTGCGTTTATTGATTCAGGAGTTCATTGATTTGTATCACGGGCAGGAACCGCCTCCGTTGCGAATTCAGTATAAAGATTACGCGGCCTGGCAAAATGAACTGGTGCAAAGCGGCGCCATCTTGAAGCAGGAAGAATACTGGCTGGCCCGTTTCGCCGGTGAGATCCCGGTGTTAAATCTGCCTTCCGATTATCCCCGCCCGGCGGCGCAGAGTTTTGAGGGCGGGGAGGTTTGGTTTGAGATTCCGCCTGAACTGAGCGAAGGTATCAACCGCGTTGCTGCCGCCCAGGACGCTACTTTTTACATGGTGTTACTGGCGGCCTATTACATCTTGTTATTCAAATACAGCGGCCAGGAGGATATTGTTATTGGTTCGCCGATTGCGGGACGGTCTCATGCCGACCTGGAAAAGATCATCGGCATGCTGGTCAATACGCTGGCACTCCGCAATTTTCCCGTGGGGACCAAGACTTTTCTTGAGTTTCTCGCTGAGGTTAGGGAAAATTCGTTAAAAGCCTATGAGAATCAAGATTACCAATTTGAAGAACTGGTGGAAAAACTGGAATTACGCAGGGATTTAAGCCGGAATCCGTTATTTGACGTAATGTTTATTTTGCAAAAAATGGAGGTCGACAGTCCTCCCAGTTGTGATGCGGGTTTCCGGAACTATCCCATCCCCAATCAATCCGCTAAGTTCGATCTGACGTTACAAATATTGGAAAACGATGCCGGGCTGGATTGCCGGTTTGAATATTGCGCCAAACTGTATAACCCGGAGACGTTGCAGCGGATGGCGGGACATCTGCAAACGATCCTGGGGGCCATTGTCGTCCATCCGGAACTGAAGCTCGCGGAGCTGGAAATACTCACCCCGGCGGAAAAACAGCAGGTCCTATACGGTTTCAACAACACCACGGTGGAATACTCCCGGGAAAAGACGGTTCACCAGCTTTTCAAAGAGCAGGCGGAACGGACGCCGGACCAGATTGCGCTGGCCATGGGGGACCGGCAATTGACCTACCGGGAATTGGATGAAGTATCGGGCCAACTGGCTCATAAGCTCCGGGAAATGGGGGTTGGTGCGAACCATTTAGTGGGCATCATGTGCCGACGATCTCCGGAGTTGATTATAGGAATCCTGGGGGCCCTGAAATCCGGAGGCGCGTATCTACCCATTGATCCCGATTATCCCGGCCACCGGATCCAATATATTCTTGAAGATGGTAAGGTCCAAATACTGTTAACCAACGGCGGGTTGACGCCGCCTTCCGGGTTTAACGGCGCTACGCTTCAACTGGACGAGGGACTGGTCAATCAATCCGGGAAAACATACCATGCCAATCAGAGCAGCAGCCGGGATTTGGCCTATGTAATCCATACTTCCGGTTCCACCGGAACCCCCAAGGGAGTCATGATCGAGCACCGGGGAGTCCATAATTTTATCCGGGGCGTCATGGGCCGGATCGACTTCAGCGTCGCCCAAACCATTTTGGCGTTAACCACCGTTTCCTTTGATATTTTCGGGTTGGAGACTTTGCTGCCGTTGACCCTGGGCCTGAAAGTAGTGATTGCCGCGGAAAGTGAACAGCGGGATTCCCAGCTGTTAAGCAGCTTGATCATTGACCAGCGGGTCGACCTGCTGCAAATCACCCCGTCCAGGCTGCGGCTGCTGTTGCTGGACCCTGGTAGTTTCGCTTGCTTTGAACGGCTGTCCGCCATCATGATTGGCGGCGAAGCGCTGCCGGAAGACCTGTTCCGCCAGGTCCGCCGGTTAACACCGGCCAGGATTTACAATATGTATGGGCCCACCGAGACCACTATCTGGTCCACCATCAAAGACCTCACCGCTGGTGGCGGACTGAACATCGGAACACCCATTGCCAATACCCGGATTTATATTGTCAATTCCGGACTTCACCCCCAACCGGTGGGTATCCCCGGCGAAATATGCATTGCCGGCGACGGGCTGGCGAGAGGATACTGGGGTAAACCGGATCTGACTTCGGAAAAATTCATACCTGTTCCTGATTCTCTATTTCAAAATACCGGTGCCCATTTTACGGATACCGGCGATGGATGGGCCATTGACAATTTTGCCCAGTCCGCGGCAGCCCTGGAACAATTGAATCAACATAATGCTCAACCGATGATGTACAAAACCGGTGACCTGGGCCGCTGGCGGGCGGATGGGAATATTGAGTTTTTGGGGCGAATTGACCACCAGGTCAAGGTCAGGGGTTACCGGATCGAATTGGGCGAGATTGAAGGATGGCTGGCTCAGCATGAGGCGGTTAAAGAAGCGGTAGTGATAGTAAGAGACGATGCCCATGGCGAGAAATATTTGTGCGCTTATCTGACGGGCCGGAAGGAATTGACGGTCCAGGAACTGCGGCAGCACCTGGAAGAAAATCTACCGGAATATATGATTCCTGCGTTTTTTGTGCAACTGGAGGATCTGCCGCTCACCCCCAACGGGAAACTGGACCGGAAGGCTATTGCCGCCAAAGACCCGGAACCGGGGACGGGTATCGCCACCGGAGTGGAGTACGAGGCGCCCTGTAATGAAGTGGAACAAAAACTGGCCGCCATCTGGGAGGAAGTATTGGGAATCTCCAGTGTTGGCATCAACGATAATTTCTTCAGCCAGGGCGGGAATTCCATGAAAGCCGTCACACTGATGCTCCGGGTAAATCAGGAGTTGAATACCCAGTTACCGCTGCAGAAAGTTTTTGAGATTCCCACCATCAAAGCGCTGGCTAAATTTATCACCACCATGACGCCGGATACCCATACCGCCATTCAACCGGTTCCCAGGCAGGATTATTATCCGGTTTCCTCGGCGCAAAAACGGACCTATCTGCTCAGCCAGCATGCGGATGCGGGAACCAGCTTCAACCTGTTCAACGCGGTGATCATTGAAGGCGGACTAGAGATCCCCCGCCTGGAAAATGCATTCCGGCTTCTGATTGACCGGCATGAGTCGCTCCGCACTTCCTTCAAGCTCATGAGTGGAGAGATAGTGCAACAAATTGAGGACGCGGTTGATTTCAAACTTGGTTATCAGGAATGGGAACCGGCCGACAAGACGCCGGAGCCGGAGCGAATTGAAAATGAATTGCGCCGGTTGGTTCAACCCTTTGATTTGAGCCGGGCGCCGCTTTTCCGGGCCAACCTGGTAAAGATACGGGAAGGACGCTATTTGCTGGTTTACGACATGCATCATATCATTTCCGACGGGACTTCCATGGCCATTATTATGAAGGAACTAGTAATGTTGTATTATGACCGGGAATTGCCGGTGTTACGGATTCAATACAAAGATTTTGCCGCGTGGCAAAACCAATTGTTGAATTCCGAAGCGGTCAAACAACAGGAAGCGTATTGGCTTAAGAAGTTTGCTGGGGGGATCCCGGTCCTGAATCTGCGGCTGGATTATCCCCGGCCGGATGTTAAGGGTTTTGAAGGCGATGACTTACGGTTTACCATTAGCCTGGAACTCACTGCCGGTCTCAACCGGCTGGCCTTACAAACGGAGGCCACGTTATTTATGGTGCTGTTTGCCGCCTACAATATCCTTTTACATAAATACACCGGCCAGGAAGACATTATCATCGGCTCCAATGTGGCGGGCAGGTCCCATCCCGACCTGGAAAACATCATCGGTATGTATTTAAACATTTTGCCACTAAGGAATTACCCCAAAGCGGATCGCACGTTCCGGGAGTTTTTAGCCGAAGTGAAGACCAATACCTTGGAAGCATTCGCGAATCAGGATTGCCAATTTGAAATATTCTTGGCCAAACTTAATTTACAACGGGATTTAAGCCGTAACCCGCTGTTTGATACGGTGTTTACCATGCAGGATTTCCGGAACACGGCCATCCAGATTGACGAAGTCCGGTTCACACAGGTGAAGTTCTCTCCGAAAGTCTCCCGGATGGACTTGATGTTCATGTTATCCGAAACCGACACCGGGATTGAAGTGATTGTGGAATATTCCACCCAATTGTTCAAACGAAGCCGGATTGAAAGTATTTCCAAACACTATCAGGAAATCTTATCTCAAATTGTGACCAATCCGGATATACGGATCCGGGATCTGGTCATCGCCAATCAGTTACTCACGGCGGCTACTATGATTTCAGATACGGATTCAGCAGATTTTCAATTTTAAGATACTTCGCGCATGTGCGCGCCATAAACCATGAAAAGTGAAGAGGTTAAAACGATGGCATCCAACTCAAAATCAATTGTTCAGCGTCCACCGGAAGAGGAAAGAATTCTGTTGCTATTGCTACCTTTCTGGACTCCCCTGATTCCGCCGATGGGAATCTCCAGCCTGAAGAGTTTTTTAGGCGGCCACGGTTATCCGGTGAAAACGGTGGATGTCAACGTGGAACCTGAGCTGGGGGAGATGGGGTACCAGTATTTTAACAGTCTCAAGGAGTTTATTCCCCGGAGCCGCTGGGGCAATTTCTACAATTTAGGCCATAATGTGCTGCGTAATCACCAGATGGCCCACCTCAACCAACAGGATGAAACGGCATACCAGGAGTTGGTGCAAATTTTGGCGGCCCGGTTCTTTTACCACGAATTAAGCCCGGTGCAAGTGAACCGGCTCACTGAGATAGTAGCGGAGTTTTACGGCCGGCTCAAACGCTACCTCCTTAAGTTGTACGCGGAAGAACGGCCCACTGTCCTTGGCATCTCGGTATTCGGTGGTACACTGGCGCCATCGGTATTTGCTTTCAGATTAATGAAAGAACTCGATCCGAGGGTCCGGACAATTATGGGCGGGGGCGTCTTTGCCGATCAGATGACGTTAGGATCTCCTAATCTGGAGTATTTCTTGGAAAAAACGCCCTGGATTGACCAAATAATCATTGGCGAAGGGCAGAAGTTGTTTCTCAGGTGGCTGCGGGGGGAACTTCCGGAAGCGAAGCGGGTGGTTACCCTCAAAGATATTCAGGGCGAAACCATGGCTTTTGAAGGGGGTGCCCTGCCCGATTATGAAGATTTAAATTTGGGTCACTATCCCTACCTGGGCGCCACCGGTTCCAAAAGCTGCCCTAATCAATGCAGTTTTTGCAATGTGGCCCGCTTTTGGGGGCGGCATTTGGTGAAGGAACCACGGCAGACCGCGGCAGAGATGACGGCGCTGTATCATAAATACGGCTTTCAATTGTTTTTCATGACGGATTCGTTATTAAATCCCATCGCCTCCGAACTGGCCCAGGAATTTATCGATAGCGGATTGATAATATATTGGGATGGTTATTACCGGGTGGATGAGGCGGGCTGCAACCCGGAGAATACCATTCTCTGGAGGCGCGGCGGTTTCTACCGGGCGCGGATGGGAGTCGAGAGCGGGTCACAGCATGTGCTGGACATGATGGGGAAGAAGATTACGCCCCAGGAAATCCGGAAGGTGGTATCCACTTTCGCCAATGCCGGGATTAAGACCACCACGTACTGGGTCATCGGCCATCCTGGAGAAACCGAGTCTGATTTTCAGCAAACCCTGGATCTTTTGACTGAATTGAAAGATGACATCTGGGAGGCGGAATGCAACCCGTTCTACTATTTTTATAACGGCCAGGCGAGTTCGGAGGAATGGGCCCGGAAACGGATCCTGGTCTATCCTGAATCCGCCCGGGAAATGTTGATATCCCAGACTTGGGATGTGGATTGTGAGCCGTCGCGGGAGGAAGTATACCGGCGGGTCTTCCGGTTTACCGAGCTTTGTGACCAGATGGGAATTCCCAATCCCTATACCTTAACGGAGGTTCAAACCGCGGATGAGCGGTGGAAGAAGTTACATCATAACGCGGTCCCCTCCTTAATCGATTTCCAGGGCAAGGGGCATTATGTGGACGAACATTTGGCGGTGAAAAAACTGATCCGGGCCGGTACTCCGGCGCTGGACGACCAAAATTTCGAATTTTTCTAGGGTTTTATCACCAATTGATATCGTACACTTATGTAGCAATATTTTAAAACCACCGGAAAAGGATTGCATTCAATTGCATTAAATTGTGGAGGTGTTGGCGATGAAATACTTTAATATCGCGGCGGATTTTAAAAAAGAGACCATTGACGGCTATTGCCGGCTGAACGATGCCTACCCGGATTCCCGGGTTATTGAGACCTACGGGAACATGACCCTGGGCAACAATTTTGAGGGAGGCCGGGTCTTTGCGGATATTCCGAAAGTGGATCTGGAGACGTTGGCCGGTTACGTGCAATATTCCAAGTCCAAAGGGATTGATTTTAACTATTCACTTAATGGTTCCTGCATGGGAAACCGGGAGTTCACCGAGAAAGGCGCCCGTGAGCTCCGGGATTTTCTGATGAAACTTCGCCAGGCTGGTATCACCCGCCTGACGGTGACCTTGCCTTCGGTGATGGAACTGGTGAAGTCACTGAATTTGGGCTTTGAGATTAAAGTATCCATCATCTGCCAAATCACCAATGCCAACAAAGCCTTAACCTATAAAAACACCGGGGTGGACCGGCTGGTGGTTGATGAATCCCTGAACCGGGATTTTGAAAAACTGCGGCAGGTCCGGGAAACTTTTGGCGAAAAGACGGAGATCATTGCTAACTCCATGTGTTATAAAGATTGCACCTTCCGGATGTTTCACTATAACCAGACCGCTCACGATTCGGTAAACAAAGACGGGGAATCGATTATCACTTATTATAACCATCGTTGCATGACCAAACGGGCGGAAACACCCAGTAATTTTCTGAAATTGTGCTGGGTCAGGCCGGAGGATCTGAAATATTATACGGAGATTGGGATTCAGTACTTTAAAATCCAAGGCCGCCACACGGCCTTCAAAGGCGACCCGGTCCGGGCGGTGGAGTGTTATTTTAAACAATCCTACCAGGGGAATCTGACGGATTTGATGGAGCTTTTCGGGTCCCCCTATGCTTTTAAAATCAATCTGGATAACGAAAAGTTGGAGGGATATATCAAACCGTTTTATGAAAACCCGAATTTTTGCAAGCGATATTGCGCCAAATGCGGTTATTGCGAATCATTCGCCAAAAAAAATCTGGAATATGAGAAAGCCCAGGAAATTAACCAACTGGCGGTCAAGTTTTACAATGATTACGATGAGTTTACCAATTTACTCCATACCATCAACGAACCGCAGCAACAAAGTAAGATCGTAGTTACGGGCGGTTGCCAGGATGATAACAGCGACTTTAATTTCTAGACAATGAAGAGGTGCTTGGCATGAGTGAAAATACCCTGATATATTCCATAGGAAATGATGATCGATTTGATAAGGAAAAACGATACTGGGTGGAAAAATTCTCCAGCGAATTCATTAAAAGTTATTTTCCATATGATGATTTGAAAACCGGGCTGAAACCGGAACCGGCCACCGTCGAAATTCCTGTCGCAGATGATTTGGCCGCCCGGTTAATCAAGTTGGGCAATGACTCGGACATCAAACTCCATATGATTTTGGTGGCAGGGCTCATGGCATTGCAGCATAAGTATATGGGAAATCACGATATCACCGTGGGAATTCCCATTTATAAGCAAGAGGTGGAAGGCGATTTCATCAATACCGTGCTGGGTATCCGTTATCATTTCACGCCGGAGGTTTCATTCAAGGAGTTGCTGCTTGGTGTCCGGGAAAATATCGTGGCGGCGGTGGAGCATCAAAATTACCCCATGGATCACCTGATCCAGCAACTGGGGATTCCCTATACGGTCAATGATGCATTTCCGTTGTTTGATAGCATCATTATGCTGGAAAGTATCCATCAATACAGTTACGTGAAGGATATCCGGGTAGGGACCGTCTTTGATTTCAAACGTTCCGGGTCGGAGCTTTCAGCCGTTATCCATTATGATTCCCATTTATACAAGGCGGCTACGCTGGAACGGATGATGGCGCATTTTCAGAATTTGTTCCGGAAGCTGCTTGACGATGTGAACCTTCCCATCCGGGAGGCGGAAACGATCGGGTTGGATGATAAAGAACGGATTTTGGACCAATTTAACAACACGGTCGCGGACTATTCCCAAGATAAAACCATTCCGGAGTTATTTGAGGACCGGGTACGGCAAACTCCCGATAAAATTGCGGTTTCATTTACCTTTGATGCGGCGGAGACCTTTAGAGAACTGGAACAGAATGAACTTACGCCCAGCCTTTTAACTAAAACCGGCAATTTATGCTTTACCCGGAACCTGTATATCCGGATCTGCGAACCTGTGGGACCGTACGCTTTGGCATTGGAACGGCTGATTCCGGACGCCGCGGAACGAAGCGGCAAAGTGCTGGTGGAAACTCACCGGTCCAACCTGGCCGTATTAAATCAGGATCTGCTGGAACTGTTGCCGTGTTTTAATGGTGAAAATAATTTACAGTCGATTTTTGCGGCGGTAGCGATCCGGAAGCCGAAATTATCCGTTTGGCCGGTGGCTTTTCATGTTACCGGCGATCCGGAGTTGATCCGGCATGATGTTGTCCCCGGAGAGCTTTCGGAGTTCGTTAAGTTAGTGAAAATCTTAATGGAGAATAATTTGGTGGCCCTTTCCGGCTATGACTCCACCATCAAGAACGTGGAAATCCCCGGTTCCGAAGTTTTCAAAACCCAAAATGCCAATTCTAAAGTCGACACCGGTTCATCCCATCCCGCGGATCAAGATATTCCGTTGGATGAAACCGCATATCCCAGGCAGCCGGTATTGTTATTGGGAGATACCACCGGCGCGGCCACCACTGGGCTGTTATATCTGGCGTCTTATCTGCGGCGTCACGGGGTAAAGGCATATTGCCATTGGACCAGCAATTGCCGGGAATACGCCTCCTTTAAAAATGAACTGATTCGACTGCTGGCTGATTTCAAGCCCCGAATTGTCAGTGTCAGCATGAAATGGTTTTCCCATATCGCCCGTTCCCTGGAGATTTGCAAGATCGTCAAGGAATATGACCCGGCAATCAAAGTGGTGGTCGGCGGCAATACCGCCACCGATTATAACCGGGAAGTGATTCAATATGAATGGATTGACTATATCGTCCTGGGCGATGGGGAGGTCCCGTTACTGGAAATTTGCCGGAACGCGCCAACTATTCCCAACTGTATCATCAAGCAGAACGGCGCTGCCGTTGAAACTGCCATCAGTTACATTCAAAACGAACAAAATACCGGGGATATCTATTTATCCCATTTGGATGAGATATTTACCACACCGGATAATCCGTTGCGGGCACCCGAATTTTTCATCTATACGGGCAAAGGCTGTTCCGCGAATTGTATCTACTGCGCCGGTTGTGCCGTACAACAGAAAAAAACCTTCGGACGGGGGAAACCGTTTATGCGGGGGGTGGAGGAAGTCCGCCGGGACTTGATGGAAGCGAAGGCATATACCGGCCGGTTTATGTTTGACTTTGACTTGCCCAATTATGATTCACTGGACTATTATCAAAAAATCTGGGAAGGGATCGACCTTGCCGAACACTTTTGCCTCTTTTACTTTTGGAAACTCCCATCCCCGGAATTTCTGACACTGGTGAGCCGTACTTTTAAACACGCTACATTGAGTATTGACCTTTGCAGTTTGTCGGAACGGCACCGATTGCAGTTGGCCTCATTAAAACTGGTGAAACCACAGCCCACCAATGCGGAAATACTAGCCCTGCTGGATGAGTGCGGCAAATACCCGAATGTGGAAGTCCGGGTCAGCACCATCGGCGGCCTGCCGTATTCTGCTCCGGAAGATGTAGCCATCATCAACGGACTGATCAAGCAAATCATGGACAAGTATCCGTTTGTGGTCCGGATTGACTGGGAGCGTTTACACGCCCAACCCGGAGCGCCACTGGTGACGGAGGGTGAAAAGTACGGAATGTATTCGGAAGCGGTGGATTTTCAGGATTTCTTGCACTTCAGCGAGTTAAGCCTCAAGGAAGAATATTATCCGGAGTTGGAAAACCTTTATTATCCGGCCATTTTCTTCAAGGATGCCCGGTTAAATTCATTGACCACCAACCATTACCTGGAGATTAGCAAAATCATCCGCCAGTTTGAGTTGAAGCGCCAGATGCGGATGGCTACTCAAAGCATGACCTATACCGAGTTAAACCGGCGAGCCAACCAATTGGCCAGGGTATTAACGGGCAAAGGGGTAAAGCCCGGCAGTATCGTCGGAATCATGACGGAACGATCCCAGGAAATGGCTGTGGGAATCATGGCGGTACTGAAAGCGGGCGGGGCATATTTACCTATTGACCCGGATTATCCTCTTTCCCGGATCGAGTATATGCTGGAGGATAGTCAAACCGGGATTGTCCTTACCCAAATGCATTTACTGAAACAGGTGGCCTTCGGCGGCGAATGGATTGCCATTGATGAACTTGAGACTTCTGCAGGCGATACGGCGGATTTGGGTCCGGTGAACATCTCCGGCGATCCGGCATACCTGATCTATACTTCCGGTTCCACCGGTAAACCCAAAGGAGTATTGGTGGAACACCGGGGAGTTTCCAACCTGAAAAGCTTTTTTGATCAATGCTTGGGGATCCGGGATACGGACCGGGTGGTTCAGTTTGCCTCATTCTCTTTTGACGCCTCGGTATGGGAGATGGCCATGAGTTTATTGGTGGGAGGTACTTTATGCCTGGTGCATAAGGATATTATTAATGATACCAGGAAATTCGAGACCTTTATGAATACCCGCCAGATTACAGTGGCCACTTTGCCGCCTCTATATCTGGCCAATCTGGATCCGGAACGAATTACCACCCTGAAAAAGCTGGTGGCCGCCGGTTCGGCTTCCAACTGGGATCTGGTCCAAAAATGGTCCCCCATCGTGGAGTATGTGAACGCTTATGGCCCAACGGAAACCACGGTCTGCGCCAGCTTCTGGAAGGCCGAACCTGGGAAAAATCCCGGCGGTAATGTTCCTATCGGCCGCCCGGTGAGCAATACCCACATTTATATTGTGGATCGGTATCATAAACTTCAACCCATCGGTTTGCCCGGCGAGATCTGCATCGCGGGGACGGGTCTCGCCCGTGGCTATCACCGGCGCCCGGAACTTACCGCCGAACAGTTTGTGCCCAACCCCTTTGCCGGTGACGAGTTTAGTAGAACCAACGCTCAGCTCTCCTCGGTTCATTTTCAACAGATGTATAAAACCGGCGATCTGGGCCGGTGGCTGCCGGATGGCAATATTGAGTTTTTAGGGCGGATGGATCACCAGGTGAAGATCCGGGGATTCCGGATTGAACTTGGGGAAATTGAGGGTTCCCTGTTAAATCACTCCCATATCCGGGAGGTGGCGGTAACGGTGGAGACGGATGAGACCGGTAACGGAAGCTTGTGCGCTTATTATGTATCCGATGCTGTCCTAGCGGGGATGGAACTTCGGGAATATTTGGCCGGCCAATTGCCCGATTATATGGTTCCGTCTTACTTCATTCCCATGGAAAAGTTTCCGTTAACCCCCAGCGGCAAAATCGACCTCCGGTCGTTGCCGAAACCCCAGGATGTATTGGGCAAAAACCAGAATTATGTGCCCGCGGAAACTGAAAATGAAGCCCGGCTGGTGAAGATCTGGCAGGAAGTCTTGGGCGTGGAACAAGTTGGGACTCGAAACAACTTCTTTGAACTGGGCGGGGATTCCTTAAAAGCCACCATTTTGGTGGGAAATATCCAAAAGGAATTTGACATGGAGATATCACTTCGTGAGGTGTTCAAAGCGCCAACCATTCAAGAACTGAGTGAATTTATTGATAAAGGCCGGACCAAACTGGAAGACTTGCAGAAACTGGAGCGAATTCTGGGGGAGATTGAAAACGCCCCGGTGGAGTAGGAAAAAAATGCTTTATACGGGCGGGGAGCATCTTTGCGCGGCAAGCGCGCATTGGGGATTATTACGGGAAAGGTGTTTTTCATGGCCGATCTTTCAAAACGAATCGCTAACTTAACTCCTGAACAACGGCGGTTACTGGAACAGCGTTTAAAAACCGAAGGCCTGAATTTGGCGAAAAATTTTCAGGAGTTGCAAAATACTTCATATCAACCGATTCAACCGGCGCCGCCATGTGAATATTATCCAGTGGCCCCGGCCCAGAAGCGTTTATTTATCTTGAACCAAATCGAAAGCGCCAATACCAGCTACAATTTGCCGGGTGCCGTAATCATTGAAGGGGAACTGGATCGCCCGCGGCTGGAAAGCGTCTTTCAATCCCTGGTCGGGCGGCATGATATTCTGCGAACTTCATTTCAGATGGTGGATGGGGAGATCACCCAACAAATTCACCCGGGGGTCCAGTTTCAGGTCACTATGGTGACGGCCCGGGAAGCGGAGGTTCCGGAAATCATCCGGGAGTTTATCCGGCCCTTTGAACTCCATCAGGCCCCTTTGTTGCGGGTGGAGTTGATCTGGCTTCATCCGGAAAAGCATATTCTAATCTTTGATATGCATCATATCATCGCCGATGGAGTATCCCGGGATATTATGGTCCGGGAGTTCATCGGGTTATATGAGGGGCGAGAATTGCCACCTCTGCGGCTGCAATACCGGGATTATGCCGTCTGGCAGAATGAGTCCCTCCAAAACGGTGCCGCTAAATCCCAGGAAGACTATTGGACCGCCTGCTTTTCGGGGGAAATCCCGGTATTGAATTTCCCCACCGACCACCCCCGTCCGGCGCAGCAGAGTTTTGAAGGAGACAGTCTGGAATGGGTGATTGGCGCGGAGCTTACGGGCCAAATCAACCAACTGGCCAACCGGACCGGGGCTACTGGATATATGGTGCTGTTGGCCGCTTGTAATATCTTATTATCCAAATATTCCGGGCAGCAGGATATCATCATCGGCACGCCGGTAGCAGGCCGTTTTCATTCCGATTTGCAGCAGATCATTGGCATGTTCGTCAACATGCTGGCGCTTCGAAATTATCCGGCGGGAACCAGGACATTCAGGGAATTCCTGGGGCAAGTCAGGGAAAATACGTTAAGCGCTTTCGAAAACCAAAATTACCAATTTGAAGAACTGGTGGAAAAGCTGGAACTGAAACGGGACATAAGCCGGAACCCGCTCTTTGATGTAATGTTTTCGTACGAAAATATGAATAACTACCTCGGACAAAGCGGAAAGCTAGCATTCAGCCCTTATCCGGTGGAAAATAAAACCGCCAAATTTGATTTTTCCATTACCGCATTTGAGGCGCAGGGGCAGATCCATTTGCACTTCGAATATTGTGTCAAACTTTTTCGGGCGGAAACCATCCGGAGATTGGCCAGACATTTTCAAAATATCTTGCAAGCCGTCTGCTGGAACCCGGATCTGAAAATATCGGGGATCGACATGATGGCCGTAGCTGAAAAACGGCAGATTCTTCTGGATTTTAATAATACAACCGCCACATATCCAAAAGAAAAGACCATTTATCAGTTGTTTGAGGAGCAAGTGGCACGAACGCCGGATAATATCGCGGTTATTTTTGAGGACCAACAACTTAGCTACGGGGAACTCAATGAAAAATCCAACCAATTGGCCGGAGTATTGCGGAAAAAAGGAGTTGGCCGGGATAGCATCGTGGGAATCATGGTAAACCGCTCGCAGGAGATGATCCTGGGGCTCATGGGAATCCTGAAGGCGGGTGGAGCCTATTTGCCCATTGATCCGGGATATCCGGCGGAACGGATCCGTTATATCCTGGAGGACAGCGCCACCCCCATCCTGTTAACCCAAAAGGCCGGAGCTTTAGTACTGTTTGCCGGAGAGACGCTGAATCTGGAGGATCCGGTTTTGTATCAAGGAGAGACCGCGAATCCTTCCAAAGTCAATTCTTCCAACGATTTGGCTTATGTGATTTACACTTCCGGTTCCACCGGTAAACCGAAGGGAACGATGATTGAGCATTATTCCGTGGTGAACCGGATTCACTGGATGCAAAAACAATATCCGATCACGGAAGATGACGCCATCCTCCAAAAGACGCCGTACACTTTTGACGTATCCGTCTGGGAGTTATTCTGGTGGTCCATGGTGGGAGCCAGACTTTGTCTGCTGATTCCAGGGGGCGAAAAAGATCCGCAGGCCATCATTACCGCCGTAACCAAACACCAGATTACCACCATGCATTTTGTGCCCTCCATGTTGAACATCTTTCTCGAATATTTGGAAGCAAACGGCGATACCAGCGGGTTGGCAAGTCTGCGGCGGGTTTTTGCAAGCGGCGAGGCGCTTAGCCCACAGCAGACGCAACGGTTTAATGAGTTATTATATTCAAAACACCGGACCAAACTGCACAACCTTTACGGCCCAACGGAAGCCACGGTGGATGTATCCTATTTCGACTGCTCCACCGGACAGAATCCGGAGATCGTACCTATCGGCAAACCCATTGATAACATCCAGCTTTATATCGTAAATCCTGACTATCAAATCCAGCCCATTGGCGTTCCCGGGGAACTTTGTATCGCCGGCGACGGCCTGGCGCGGGGTTATTTGAATAAACCCGGACTCACCACCGAAAAATTTGTCCCAAATCCTTTTGTTTCCAGAGTTCACATTGCGGATTCCGGATTACCAAATCAAGATTCCGGATTGAATCCACCGCATGAAGAAGATTTCCATCAGCCATCGGAAATCCCGGCCCAGCAATCAAAATTGTACAAAACGGGAGACCTGGCCCGGTGGTTGCCGGATGGGGACATTGAATATCTGGGACGGATTGACCAGCAGGTTAAGATTCGGGGGTTTAGGATCGAATTGGGCGAGATTGAAAGCCAGTTGCTCAAGGAACCGTCCGTCAAGGAAGCCGTCGTGGTCACCCGGGATGATCCCCGGGGCGAAAAATACCTGTGCGCCTATCTGGTGGCGGAACGGGAATGGAAGATACCGGAGTTGCGGGCCATGTTGGGGAAGGAACTTCCGGACTACATGATTCCTGCGTATTTTATCATACTGGACCGGATGCCGCTAAGCCCCAATGGAAAAGTGGACCGGAAGAACTTGCCGGAACCCGAAGGGAGCATCTCCACCGGAGTAGAGTATGTGGCCCCGGAAACCGGCTTGGAACTGATGATCAGCGCCATCTGGAAAGAAGTCCTGAATTTGGACCGGATCGGAATGGATGATAACTTTTTTGAAGCCGGGGGCAACTCATTGCGCCTGATTAAAGTGAGTTCACTGCTGGGACAGAAACTGGGCAAGCCCATCGCCACCGTGGATTTATTTCAATATCCAACCATCCGTTCGCTGGCCGGTTATCTCCGCCCCAATCAAGCCGGAGAAAGCCCGGAAAGCGCTCTATCCCTTCCTGCAGGGGTGGGGAAGAACCTATCTGATTCCGGCCGGGAACAGTCCGGACTGGATGTTGCGGTGATTGGAATGGCGGGGCGATTCCCGGGGGCGGAGAATATCGCCGCTTTTTGGCGCAATCTAAGCCAGGGAGTGGAGTCCATCTCCTTTTTCAGCGACACTGAACTGGCCGAAGCCGGTATTGATCCGGAAATCATAAACCGGCCGGACTATGTGAAAGCCAAAGGCATTATCGGCAATGTGGAGTATTTCGACGCCGCTTTTTTCGGGTATAGCCCCAGTGATGCCCGGATGCTTGATCCCCAAGTGAGGGTATTTTCTGAGTGCGTGTGGGAAGCGCTGGAAGATGCCGGTTATAACCCTTATCAATATCAGGGGCGGATCGGCCTGTACGCTGGAGCGAGTCCCAATTATTACTGGGAGATGCTGGGTCTCTTTGACACCCGGGACGTCTCGGGACCGTTCGCCCGGACGCTGTTACTGGATAAAAGGTTCTTGACGACCCGGATCTCTTATCAACTCAACTTGAAAGGACCCAGCGTCTTTGTGACCACGGCCTGTTCCACTTCCTTGGCGGCGATTGAATCCGCCTGCCAGGCATTACGAACCGGGACTTGCCAGATCGCTTTGGCCGGCGGGGTCTCCATTGCTTTGCCGCATAAAAACGGCTATGTATATCAAGAAGATATGATTATGTCGCCGGACGGCCACTGCCGGGCCTTTGACTTCGCAGCCAAGGGCACCGTCGGAGGGGAGGGCGCCGGAGTGGTGGTTTTAAAGCCGTTGGCAAGCGCTCTTGCGGATGGGGATCATATTTATGCCGTGATTAAAGGCGTGGCGGTGAATAATGACGGGCGGCGCAAGGTTGGCTATACCGCGCCCAGCGTGGAAGGCCAAACGGAAGTGATCCGGCTCGCCCAGCAAATGGGGCGGGTGGAACCGGAGAACATCGGTTATATAGAAACCCACGGGACCGGGACGACCTTGGGCGATCCGATTGAGATTGAAGCTTTAAAACAAGCTTTTCATACCCGGAAAAAACAGTTTTGCGCCATCGGCTCGGTAAAGACCAATATTGGCCACCTGGATGACGCAGCAGGAATCGCGGGTTTCATCAAAACGGCGCTGGCGTTGCATCACCGGCAAATTCCACCCAGTTTGCATTTTGAAACCCCCAATCCCCGGATTGATTTTGAGAATAGCCCGTTTATGGTAAATACCCGGTTAACGAATTGGCAGAATGATTCATATCCCTTACGCGCCGGGGTAAGCTCATTCGGAATCGGCGGAACCAATGCCCATGTAGTTCTTGAGGAAGCTCCGGCTCCCGAAGCCGGGTCGCCCAGCCGCCAGTGGCATTTGTTGCTGATTTCCGCCAGAACTCAAACGGCTTTGACCCGGTCCACCGTTGGTTTGGCAGGGTATTTCGAGAATAATCGTGTGACGAATATCGCCGATGTGGCTTATACACTGGCTGTTGGCCGGGAACATTTTGCCTGCCGGAGAATGGTGGTGTGCGCCGATCCGGTGAATGTTGTGGAACTTTTGCTCCGGGAAGCGGAGGAAACCCAGGCCCCGGAGGATAGCCCGGCTGTGGCCATGGTTTTCCCAGGACAAGGTTCTTGGTATCCCAATATGGGACGGGAGTTATACGAAACTGAATCATACTTCCGGGATGAGATGGATCGCTGTGCCGTATTGCTGAAACAAGCTATGAATATCGACCTTCTCGGGCTTTTTTACCCGGAAAATGAAGTGGATGAAAGTATTCATAATCCGGCGCTTGATCAACCGCTGATTTTCAGCTTTGAATATGCCTTGGCGAAGTTGTTCATGAAATGGGGTTTGAAACCGCATAGCATGATCGGGCAAGATATCGGCGAATACGTTGCCGCCTGTCTGGCGGGGGTGCTTTCACTGGAAGACGCGCTGACCCTGACTTCCTGGCGCGGGCAATTGTTGCGGGAGGAGGCCATGGCTGCCGCTGGAAAAGACGCCGCCGATTCCCAAGCTTTTCAAGCGGCGCTTTCGGAACCCGTCCTGGCGCGATTCCTGGAAAAAGTCAAACAAACGAAGCTGTCGGCGCCGCAAATTCCATATCTCTCAAATGTAACCGGGGACTGGATCACCGCCGCCGAGGCCACCAACCCCGAATACTGGATCCGCCAGTTACGAAACACCGTGAAATTTAGCGATGGACTCGGCAAATTGCTTGGTTCCGGACGAAAAATCCTCATCCAAGTGGGCGGGGGTCAGACTTTGACGGACCTGATCCGGCAACAACCCGGGTTCCATCCGGCGGAGTATCTGCTAATCAATGCCGTCCGGCTGCCCCAGGAAAATATTTCCGATCAGTATCATTTGTTAACCCTGCTTGGAACGTTATGGTGTCACGGAGCGCGGATTCAATGGGTGGAATTTTACAAGGACCAGCGGCGGCGGCGGGTTTCTCTGCCCACCTATCCCTTTGAACGGCAGCGTTTCTGGATTGACGAAGTCCCTTTGAAACAATTGCGATCCATGCCGGAACCGGAAACCCTCACCAAGAAAGCAATGCTGGAATGGTTTTATCTGCCGTCATGGGAGAGGATTCCACCCGCCGTCCCCGAGAACCCGGTCCTGGCGGACAACGGGCGGAAGCGCTGCTTGGTATTCTTAAACAATCAACGCTTTAGCGTAAGTTTTACGGCCCGGTTGCAAAAGGCCGGATTCTGTCCGGTACTGGTCCGTCCTGGTTCAAAATTTTCAAAATCAACACCGGAGCAATACACCATCCAGCCCCAAAATGAAACTGATTATCAGGAGCTACTCCGGGAATTGGCTACAAACGGTGAATTTCCAACGAAAATCATTCATTTGTGGAGTATTACCGGCAATCCGGACGCAAGTGATCATCCGTCCAAAAGCGGCAGTCATATGGGTCTGATGGATCCGGCGGAACAATTCTTGGATCAGGGTTTTTATAGTCTATTGTATCTGGCCCGGGCCATTGGAAGAGTAAAAATCAATGAGCCGTTGCAAATGACGGTATTTACCGATCAAACGCAAGCAGTGACCGGCGATGAACCGCTAATCGCCGGAAAAGCGATGATGATTGGTCCTTGTAAGGTGATCCCCCAGGAATATCCTTATATTTCATGCAAGTTTATCGATCTGGAATTGCCGGAGCCGGACAGTATCCGTGAAAATAAATTGATGAGCGATCTGGTGAACGAATGCCTGGCTTCCGCTGTGGAGCCGGTGGTGGCGTACCGGGGGTCCCGGCGCTGGGGCCAGATCTTCAAACCCATCCGCCGGGAATCACCTGATATTCAGGAGGCAATGGTGAATCGTCCTGCGTCCCGGCTCAGACAGCAGGGGACCTATCTGATCACTGGCGGATTGGGCAAAATTGGGATGCTGCTTGCCCGGAATCTGGCCGAAACGGTGAAGGCCAACCTGGCGCTCATCGGACATTCCGCCTTTCCCGCCCGCACTGACTGGGAACAGTGGCTGGTAAGTCATGATTCTTCCGATCTTACCAGCAGAAGAATTAATCAACTAAAGGAAATTGAAGCTCTGGGAGTCGGGGTACTGGTTTTTACCAGCGATTTATCCAGTCCGGAGCAACTTGAAGCCATTGTCCGCCAGGCGGAAGATCGGTTCGGGACCATTCACGGGGTCATCCACGCCGCTGCGGCGATCGGCGTGAAGACCATGGCGGATATGGCCAAATCCGATTGTGAAACATTCTTTTTGGCCAAGGTCCGGGGCCTGTTATCCCTTTACCAGGTGTTTCAATCCCGGGAATTGGATTTTGGGATCTGCATGTCATCCCTGGCCTCCATCCTGGGCGGCATCGGTTTTGCGGCATACGCCGCCGCCAATTCATTCATGGATGCTTTCGCTCAACAGGCCAGCTTCGCCGGGAAAACCACCTGGTTAAGTATCAATTGGGACGGCTGGAGGCTGAATCCGGATGAAATACCGCCCGGTTTGGCGGGGATGGAAACGGACCAGCTGATCATCAATCCGGACGAGGGAATCAAAGCATTTCACAAAGCCCTGGATATGGCGGATATTTACCAGGTGGCCGTTTCCACGGGAGATCTGGGAGCCCGTATTGATAAATGGGTAAAGCTTGAGAGCCTGAAACAAGCTGCCAACTCAGAGGTAAAAACTGCGCTTTATCAACGGCCGGAACTTAGCAATCCCTATATGGAACCCCAAACTACCATGGAGAAGAAACTAATGAAAGTTTGGCAAGAGTTGCTGGGGTTTGAACAAATCGGCGCCGGCGATAGCTTTTTTGATTTGGGAGGCGATTCGTTAAAAGCCATTGGTTTGGCTTCAAGGCTGCATAAGGAATTGCAGGTGGAGGTACCCATCCGGCAAATATTTGAGACGCCCACCATCCGGAATTTAGCGGAGTATTTGGAACGGGAGACGTCCAGTCTCTTCAGCGCCATTCAACCGGTGGCATATCGTGAATATTATCCAATGTCCGCCGCGCAAAAGCGGATCTACATTCTCAGCCAAATGGAACCCGGCGCGTTAAGTTACAACCAGCCGGGAGCCATGGTCATCGCAGGGGATTTAGACCAAAACCGTTTGGTAGAAGCGTTTTCCAAAGTAATTGCCCGCCATGAGAGCCTGCGGACTTCATTTGCGATGGTGAATGGCGACCCGGTTCAGAAAATTTGGCCTACCGCGGATTTGGTCATTTCCTGGCAGGAAGCGCCCGAGGAAGAAGTCGCTGCCATGGTGGATGGTTTCATCCGCCCCTTTGATTTAAATCAAGCGCCGCTACTCCGGGTGGAAGTTATCCGGATGGGCGCCACACGGCATCTTTTGTTGTATGACATGCACCATATCATCTCCGACGGTACTTCCATGGGACTGTTAGTTCAGGAATGCATGCTTTTATATGAAGGCAAAACCTTGCCGGAATTACGGATTCAATATAAAGACTATGCAGTTTGGCAAGATGAGCAGCAAAAAAGCGGCAAAATCAAACCCCAGGAAGAATACTGGCTGCAACGTTTCGCCGGGAAAATACCGGTATTAAACCTGCCCACCGATTTTCCCCGTCCGGCGGTCCGGAGTTTTGAGGGGGACCGTTTCCCCTTCGAAACCAGCGCGGAACTTGCGGATGCCGTCAACCGCCTGGCCGCCACAGCCAATGCCACCCTTTATATGGTCTTTCTGGCCGCCTTTAATATCCTGTTATCCAAATACAGCGGACAGGAAGATATCTGTATCGGTTCGCCCATCGCCGGGCGCTCCCACGCCGACCTGGAAAGCGTCATCGGAATGTTTGTCAACACTTTGGTAATGCGGAATCAACCCGAAGGTTATAAAAATTTCTTCGGTTTCCTGTTAGAGGTGAAAGAGAACGCGTTGCAAGCTTACCAAAACCAGGACTATCAGTTTGACGAACTGGTTGACAAACTGGATTTGCCGCGGAACCCCAGCCGGAATCCCTTATTTGACACCTTATTTGTATTGCAAGCGGTGGATATCCGGATCGAACCGGTGCCGGAATTGAAGTTTTTCGAATATCCACTCAGGAATGAAACGGCGAAATTTGATATATTGCTCCAGGGCTGGGAAGAAGGGGACCGATTGAAGTTTTATTTTGAGTACAGCACCGGGTTGTACCGGAGGGAAACCATGCAGCGCATGGCTAAAGACTATGTATCAATTTTGGAAACTATCACCGCCCGTCCCTTCATGGCCCTGAATGAAATCAAACTGGAAGGGCAGCATTCCGGCCTGGACCGGGTGATTAAGGAAGAAGTCACCTTTGACTTTTAAACATAATCAATGGGTTGAGATATAACGAGGGGGATGCCGTCATGAGCCTGGATCAGTATTCACAGAATATTATACTGGCGAGCAAAGAATTTGAAGAACAGAAACAATACTGGCTGGGTAAGCTCCAGGGAGAAATTGTTCCTAGTGCTTTTCCGGGCTGGAACAATCGCCAAACGCGCGCAGACGCGCGCGAGACCGGAGAGAATGGACACCGGGCTTTGCAATATGAATTCAAACCGGCAGTGCTGGACAAGCTGGTTGCCATGAGCAAAAATTCCCCCTATGGGACGTTTATGATCATCGCGGCGGCACTTACCTACTTATTATACCGGTACACCGGCAATGAAGACGTCATTATCGCCATGCCGGTCTTGAAAAGCGCCGATCAAACCCATTCCTTCAACGATATTTTGCTGTTACGGACCACCGTGGCGGAAACCGGTACGTTTAAGGATTTGTTACTGGTGGTGAAACAGACCGTTACGGAAGCCGATGGCCATTCCCATTTCCCTTATGTGAAACTGGCTGAACTGTTGGGGCTTGAGCTGCATGACGGCAAGCCCTCCCTGAAAACCGTGGTCTTGCTTTCGGAGATTCATGAGGTGGAAAAGTTGAAAAATGTCCGGGCAGATCTGGTCCTGGCCTTTGCCACCCAAGATAATTTGCTCCGGTTAAACGTGGAATACAACGCCGGTGTATATGACGGAAACTATATAGCCGCAATCGCGGCCCACTTGGAGACAGTGCTGACGGCCATCCTGGAAAACCCGAATACTCCCCTGGCGAAACTCCCGATTCTTTTGGAACGGGAACAACAACAAATCTTGGTTGAATTCAACAACACCCGCGCCAATTATCCCAGGGAGAAGACCATTCACCGCTTGTTCGCCGAACAAGCCGCCCGGAATCCGGACCGGACGGCGGTTACTTTTGAAGACCGGCAGATTGCCTACCGGGAGCTGAATCAGCGCGCCAATCAATTGGCCCGGAAATTGAAAGCTTACGGCAGTGGCCCCGATCAGTTGATTGGAATTATAGCGGAGCGTTCCCTGGAGATGATTATTGGCATGCTGGCGGTCATCAAGTCCGGGGGAGCGTATTTACCCATTGACCCGGATTATCCGGAGGAACGAATCGATTACATGCTGGCGGACAGTGGCGCCAGGATTTTACTCACCTACCGCGCCTCCAGGGAGCGGTTTACCAACCGGGAGAACGGCCCGACCGTCATTGATTTGGGAGATGTTTCCTTGTATCAAGGGGATAATTCCTTGGCGCAAGAGAATTTGGAAGAGATGAATCAACCTGGCGATCTGGCATACGTAATCTATACCTCCGGAACCACCGGCAAATCAAAAGGGGCGATGATCGAGCACCGGAACGTGGTGCGGCTGATGTTCAATGAGAAGTTGCCTTTCGATTTCAATGAGCAGGATATCTGGACCATGTTCCATTCATTTTGTTTCGATTTTTCGGTTTGGGAGATTTACGGCGCCTTGTTATACGGCGGCCAATTGATTATCATTCCCAAATCCACTGCTCAGGACCCGTGCGCCTATTTGAATTTATTAAAGGAACACCGGGTCACGGTGCTTAACCAGACTCCCACCGCTTTTTATAATCTAGTCAACCAGGAGTTGCAATACCCGGACCGTACGCTGGCCATCCGTTACGTCATCTTCGGCGGCGAGGCTTTAAAACCGGTGATGCTAAAAGAATGGTATCAAAAATATCCCGGTGTAAAACTGATTAACATGTATGGCATTACCGAAACCACGGTTCATGTCACTTATAAAGAGATCACCTCCCGGGAGATCGAGCAAAACATCAGCAATATCGGCAAGCCCATTCCCACCCTGACCGCCTATATCACCGACCGGGAACTGCGGTTGTTGCCTATCGGCGTCCCCGGTGAGTTGTGCGTGGGTGGAGACGGAGTCGGGCGCGGCTACTTAAAGCGGCCGGAACTCACCGCGGCGCGCTTTGTGGAAAACCCCTATCAGGCCGGGGATCGGTTGTACCGTTCCGGAGATTTGGCGCGGTTTTTACCGGATGGAGATCTGGAATATCTGGGGCGTATCGATCATCAGGTCAAGATCAGGGGCCACCGGATTGAACTGGGAGAGATTGAATCGGTGATTTTGGAGTTCCTGCCAGTGAAAGAAGTGGTGGTCATCGCCGGGGAAGATGCAACCGAAGGGGCGCCCGTGGGTGATAAATATCTTTGCGCCTATTATGTCGCCGAGATTGAGTTCACCCTTGCCGAAATCCGGGCGCATTTAGCGGCGAAACTACCGGAATACATGATCCCGGCCTATTTTGTACCCCTGGAAAAGATACCGATGACGGCCAACCACAAAGTGGACCGGAAAGCTTTGCCGGACCCCATTCTTGGGATGGGCCGGATCCTTGCTGAAAAAGAATACGAAGCGCCCCGCAATGAAACAGAACGCAAACTGGCCAATATATGGCAAGAGGTATTACATATTGAACGGGCGGGAATTACCGACAACTTTTTTCATATGGGCGGGGATTCCATCAAAGCCATTCACCTGATCAGCACTATCAACCAGGCCTTTGAATCGAATATTCAGATGAAAGACCTCTATCTGTACCAGACCATCAAGGAACTATCTGCCAGTATTGATTCCAGCCTGAAGGATTCCAGCTTGGAATCGGCCGGAAATGATCTGGAAACCGGCTTGCGCTTGATCAAGCATTGGCAACTAAATAAATTGGCGGATCCCAATCAGGCCTGCTTTTTACCGGAAGCATATGAAGATTTCTACCCATTGAGCTTCATCCAGCAGGGGATGGTGTTTTTTACCAAATTACGGCCGGACGAGCCCATTTATCACGACCAATTTCCGTTTATGTTTAAAATCAACCGGTTTGACTCTGCCGTATTTAACGCCGTCTTAAAATCCATGATCCAAAGGCATCCCATCCTTCGGACTACCTTTGATCTGGAACATTTTGGCGAACCGGTTCAGGTGGTGCATTCCATTCACAGCCAAGTCATTCCCCAAGTGATCTGCGAAGATCTGTCCTCCCATGATACAGCTACGCAGCAACAAAAGATCGGCGAATACCTAGCCCATGATATCCAAAACAAGTTTATCTTTAACCACGGCCTGTTATGGCGGATGCGCCTGTTTAATCTGGGCCGCCAGGATTTTTGTCTGGTTCTGTCCTTTCAGCATGCAATCCTGGACGGCTGGAGCGTCGCCAGTATGATGACCGAATTTATCACCCTGTTCGGCCGGCAGTTCCAGGGCGAGACGTCGCCACTGGAACCTCTATGCAGTTCCTACAAGGATTATGTGGCCATTAACTTAAGCCGCCAAACAGGGGATCAGGCCCGGGAGTTCTGGAAAGAATATTTACAAGGGTTTACCCGGAACAAACTGCCGTTTAATTTTTCCAGCCGCAAGATCAATAATTTGCGGGAGAGCCGGATCCTGCGCCGGAGTTTTCCGGCCAACCTGCCCGGCTTGTTGGAACAAAAGGCCCGGTACTATCAATGCGCTTTACATGATATCTGTTTGGCCGCCCATGTGTATCTGCTTGGCATAATCACCACCGAAAACGATATTGTCACCGGAGTGGTCAGTCATGACCGTCCAGCCATGGAGGACGGTGAGAAAGTTCTCGGTTGCTTCTTGAATACCATCCCGGTGCGGATAAAGGTGGACACCGAGATGGAGAAGTTCAAACTCCTGGAAGCCACCGCCAACCATCTACGACAAGCCAAAGTCAATGAACTGTTTCTGGCGGATATCGCCGAAATCATCGGGGAGCGGGGCAATTCCGGCAACCCGGTCTTCGATACGCTGCTGAATTTTACCGATTTTCATGTATTAAAAGGAATTACGGAGCTGGAAGTGACCGGACCCGCTGAAAGCGCTTTGGAACTCGGTTCTAATGAAATGACCAACACCTTGTTCGACCTGGAGGTTTCCAAGACCTTCGACGCCTTTTCGTTGCAAATCAAGTATTCTCCGGATTATTTCCTGGATGATGACATTGCCACGGCGGCAGATTTGTATCTTAGGATATTAGAGGAGATCGCCCTGAACGATGATCCCTATTTGCGAAGCGAAGCGCTGCTCTCCCGTGATCTGGTCCGGGATCTGGTCTACGACTTTAACCGGACCCAAACCGATTACCCCAAAGATAAAACCATGCATCGTTTGTTTGAGGAGCAGGTATCCAGGACCCCGGAACGGGCGGCCCTTGTGTTGGGGGATCAACAATTAACATACCGGGAATTGAACGAAAAAGCGAATCAGATGGCCCGAATCCTGATGGAACAGGGGGTTAAATCGGGAGACCATGTGGCGCTCATTACCCAGCGTGGTTTTGCAATGATCATCGGGATGATGGCGATTTTAAAATGCGGTGGCGCTTATGTCCCGATTGATCCGGAATACCCGCTTTCCCGGAAAGAATATATTATAAACAATTCCAAGGTAGCCGTGGTACTGGTCGATCAAGCATCGGATGTAAACTGTGCTAACCAAATTATTGTTGATGAAACCGCCATGAGCCTGTATCCTTCTCATAACCCGGATCTTCCGAAAATTGCCCGGAATTTGGCCTATGTAATCTATACCTCGGGTTCCACCGGCATACCCAAGGGAGTGATGATCGAGCATCATTCGGCAGTCAACCTGATCCTCTGGGTGAACCGGGAATTCCGGGTCAATGAACAAGATGCTTTGTTGTTTATCACTTCCATGTGTTTTGACCTCTCGGTATATGATATTTTCGGCATTCTCGCCGCCGGCGGCAAGGTGGTTATCACCCGGAAAGAACAGGTGCAAAATCCCGGGGAGTTAAAACAACTACTGCTGAAACACAGGATCACCTTCTGGGATTCGGTGCCTTCCACCATGAACTACCTGGTCAACACCCTCGCTGAAAGCGACCGGACTTACATCCAGGAAAGTTTAAGGCTGGTGTTCATGAGTGGTGACTGGATTCCGGTGAGCTTGCCCGGGAATCTGAAAAAGCATTTCCCCAATGCCAGGGTGATCAGTTTGGGTGGCGCCACCGAAGGGACCGTATGGTCGATTTATTATCCGGTGGAAAGTGTTTCCGAATACCAAGCCAGCATTCCTTACGGCCGGCCGATTGCCAACAATTATTTCTATATTTTGGACCGGAATTTGAAGGTCGTCCCGAAAGGCGTGGCCGGAGAGTTATATATCGGAGGCGTTGGCGTGGCGCGGGGCTATATGAATGACGGGGAACGGACCAAGGCTTCATTCATACCCGATCGTTTCATTGATGTTCCGGCGGGGGAACCCGCTCCAATGATGTATAAAACCGGGGATCTGGGCCGAATGTTACCGGACGGTAATATAGAATTTTTAGGCCGGATAGACCACCAAGTGAAGATTCGGGGTTACCGGGTAGAACTGGGTGAGATCGAAAGCCAGATCATGAAACACCCGGCAGTGCGGGAAGCGGTGGCGGTGGATCGAGTGGATGCCTCGGGCAATAAATATCTCTGCGCTTATATTGTGTGGAATACAGTACTGACGGTCACCGAAATAAAGGGGTATTTGGCGGGGGAACTGCCCGATTATATGATTCCCACTTATTTTATCAGTATCGGGGAGATCCCGCTCACCCAAAACGGGAAGATTGATCGCAAAGCATTACCGGAGCCCGAGGGCAATATAAATACCGGGACGGAATATATCGCTCCCCGGAATGAAACCGAAGCCAAACTAGCTGAAATCTGGCAAGAAGTGCTTGGAATTGAAAAAGTCGGCCTTCATGATAATTTCTTTGAACTCGGCGGCCATTCCTTAAAAGCCACCGTCGTCGCCACGAGTATCCATAAGCGGTTCAATCTTGAAATTCCACTGCGGGAAATCTTTACTAATTCCACCCTTATGGGGCTGGCGGAATACATTCAAAAGGTTCAAAAAAGCAGCGTCTATACCGCGATTGAATCGGTCCCGGCCCGGGAATACTATGCCCTTTCCCCGGCCCAGAAGCGTATGTATATCTTGAACCAGTTTGAAGAGGCGGGAACAAGCTATAACAACCCCGGCGCTATAACTATTGAAGGAAACCTTAATCCACAGCGCCTGGAGGAAACCTTCCGCCGGTTAATCAACCGGCATGAATCGTTAAGGACATCATTTCAGGTGGTAAATGGGGAACCGGTCCAGAAGATTCATTCAGAATCTGATCCGGACGTGTGCGCGTTCCAGATTGAATATTGGGATATAAATGCTGGGAACCAACCGGATAATCAAGATCGTTTTATCCGGGAAATCATCAGCGGTTTTATCAAGTCGTTTGAATTAAAGAAAGCGCCCTTGTTAAAAGCGGGTTTGATCCGGCTCACGGCGGACAAGCATATCTTGCTCTTTGACATGCACCATATCATCTCCGACGGGATTTCGATGGGGCTTCTTATTAAGGAATTCGCCGGTCTATATAACCATGAAATCTTACCGGAATTAAGAATCCAATATAAGGATTTCTCTGAATGGCAAAATCAACTAATTTCTTCCGAAGTCTTCCAAAAACAAGAAGCGTACTGGTTACATAAATTCTCAGGCGAGATCCCGGTACTGGAACTGCCCACCGATTACCCGCGCCCGGTGATCCAGAGCTTTAGCGGAAACCGGATTGGGTTTACCATGAGCGCGGCGGTAACCCAAAAGTTGAACGGCTTGGCCACCCAAACTGGAGCCACTATGTATATGGTATTACTGGCGGCCTATACCACTCTTTTATACAGGTATACCGGTCAGACAGACATTATCGTCGGTTCACCGATTGCCAACCGGACCCATGCCGATATGCAAAATATCATCGGGATGTTTGTCAACACCTTGAGCCTGCGGAACTATCCGGCGGGGGATAAGGAGTTTATTGAATACCTGAATGAAGTGAAACAGAACGCGCTGGATGCCTATGAGAACCAGGATTATCAATTTGAAGAACTGGTTGAGAAGCTGGACCTGAAGCGGGATGTGAGCCGGAACCCGCTGTTTGACACTATGCTCGTCTTGCAGAATATGGAGATGGCGGCTTTGGAAATCCCGGGTTTGAAGTTTACGCCCTATCAATTTGAAAACCGGGTCGCCAAGTTTGATCTCACGTTGACTGCCTCGGAAACCACGAATGGAATCCATGTTGAATTCGAGTATTGTACCGCGCTGTTTAAGCAAGAGACCATTGAGCGGATGGCCGGACACTTCGCCAATATACTGGAAAGTGTTACCGGGAATCCGGAGGTAAGGTTAGCGGCCATCGAGATGCTTTCCGATCACGAAAAGAAGCAGCTTTTATACGAGTTTAACGATACCCGGGCGGAATATCCGAAGGATAATACGATTGATGAATTATTTGCAAAACAGGTTGAGCAGACACCGGATCGTATCGCGGTGGTGTTTAAAGAACAGCAACTGACATATCAAGCGTTGAATCAGAAAATAAACCAACTGGCGGAAGTGTTACGTAAAAAAGGAATCCAACCGGACAATATCGTGGGCATCATGGTCGAACGTTCCCTGGAAATGATCATCGGGATTATGGCGATTTTAAAAGCGGGGGGCGCATATTTGCCCATTGATCCCGGATATCCGGCAGAACGGATCAAGTATATGATCGAGGACAGTAATGCCAAGATTCTACTAACTTCAAAAGAGTTCGTGGTAAAAGGTGAAGCGATTTACGGCATTACTCTAATCGATTTATCCGATGCCCAAATATATCACGAGCCTGTCGGTAACGGAAATAACTCCAAATTTGAGTTCAAATACCCGCGCCAAAGTGGGGCGCATAATCTGGCGTATGTGATTTATACCTCAGGTTCCACTGGGAAACCAAAGGGGGCTATGATTGAACATCATTCAGTCATCAACCGGCTCTGTTGGATGCAAAAACGATACCCGCTCAATGAAAGTGATGTAATATTACAGAAGACGCCGTTTACCTTTGATGTTTCGGTATGGGAGTTATTCTGGTGGGCAATCGTGGGGGCCAGGGTTTGTTTTCTCACCCCGGGGGGGGAGAAAGATCCCGCTGTAATTACGGAGGCCGTTCAGCGCGAAAATATTACCGTAATGCATTTCGTCCCGTCCATGCTCAATCTATTTCTTGATTATATTGAAAATTATAAAAAGCAGGAACTTCTATCATCATTAAAACATGTCTTTGCCAGCGGAGAAGCGTTAAACGCCCTGCAAGTCAAGGGGTTTAACCAAATACTGAATAAAATCAACGGAGTCAAATTACATAACTTGTATGGACCTACGGAAGCGACGGTGGATGTATCATACTTCGAATGTTCCGAGGAGCAGGAATTGGATGTCATTCCAATTGGTAAACCCATCGATAATATCCGGCTTTATATCACGGCTCCAAACCTGAATTTGCAACCGGTTGGGGTAAATGGCGAGTTGTGCATTTCCGGGGCCGGGGTTGGAAGGGGCTATATTAATCAACCGGAATTAACCCGGGAAAAATTTAAAACGGATTCGTATTTCCCCGGTGAGCGGATTTATAAAACCGGTGATTTGGCGCGATGGTTGCCGGATGGTAATATTGAGTTTTTAGGCCGGATGGATCACCAGGTGAAGATTCGCGGCAACCGTATCGAATTAGGGGAGATTGAGAACCGGTTATTGGAACATCAAGCAATCAAAGAAGCTGTGGTGATTGCCAGGGAAGATCCTTCAAATAATAAATACTTGTGCGCCTATATAGTTGCCGAATCGGAATTAGCCGTATCCGAGTTGAGAGATTATATATCCAAAAAGTTGCCGGAATATATGATCCCCTCCTACTTTATACAACTTGACAAGATGCCGCTCAATCCCAATGGGAAAATTGATCGCAAGCAACTGCCGGAACCGGGTGGGGACTTGAACACCCAGGCAACCTATGAAGCGCCACGCAATGAAATCGAAATGAAACTGATGGAAATATGGCGGAAAGTCTTAGAGGGGGGCCGTATCGGCATTCATGACAACTTCTTTGAATTAGGCGGGCATTCCTTAAAAGCAATCAATATCTTGTTACTTATTAATCAAGAATTCGGCTTGACAATTAGTATAAATGAACTGTTTGAACGGCAAACCATTGCGAAAATGGCTGATTTAATTCAGAATATTATAGCGGAATTTGAAGAAGCGCTTCAGGAAATTAACAATTTACCGGAAGATTAATTACAAGCGCAGAAACACCGAAAAGCCTGCGGAGAGGTAGTTACCAATGTCCAATATCGAAAAACAGCTTGCCGGTCTTTCACCGGCAAAAAGAGATTTACTGGAAAAATATTTGCAAAGTAAAACTACAAACGTATTAGAATATATTAATCATACTAGGATGGACAGTTCTTCCAGAATTGAAAAGGCAAGTGTAAAAGAATTTTATCCGGCATCATCCGCCCAAAAAAGGATGTATATTATCAATCGTATGGAAGAGGTTGGCACAAGCTATAATATGCTAGGTGCGGTGACCGTCGAAGGCAGGCTGGATATTTATCGGCTAGAAGAAACATTCCGGACGTTGATCCAAAGGCATGAAGCATTCCGGACATCATTTGAGATGAACGACGGCGAACCGGTACAGCGGGTCCATCCAATGGTTACATTTGGAATAAGCCGGTGGGAAGCTGAGGAAGACGGAATTTCGAAAATTATCAAAGATTTTGTCAAGCCGTTCGAACTGGATAAAGCACCCCTGTTACGGGTCGGGCTGATCGTCTTAAGTAAAACACGGAATATCGTGCTTTATGACATGCATCACATCATCTCCGACGGGGCGTCCATGGCAATATTAATAAAGGAGTTCACTACGGTTTATAATGGGGGAACCCTACCGGAATTGCGGATTCAATACAAGGACTTTTCGGAATGGCAGCATAAATTGTTTCAGTCGGAAGCGATTCAAAAACAAAAAGTTTATTGGCTGAACACCTTCGCCGGAGAAATCCAGGTGCTGGAACTACCCACGGACTACCCACGACCGCCAGCCATGAGTTTCGAAGGCGGCATGGTGGATGTTGAGGTGAATGCGGAAACTACCGCAAAATTAAAACAATACTCCTTTCAAAAGTCAGCCACACTGTTTATGACGTTACTCGCGTCATATAATGTGCTACTCGCGCACATGACCGGCCAGGAGGATATCATCACCGGAGCGCCGGTGGCCGGCCGGGGACACGCAGATTTGCAAAACATCATCGGCATGTTTGTTAATACGGTTGCCTTACGGAATTACCCCCGGTTCGAAATTACTTTTGAAGCGTTTCTGGAAGCAGTCCGGCAAAATACCCTGGCTGCGTTTGCCAACCAGGATTACCAATTCGAAATGCTGCTTGAAGATCTCAAATTAAAGCGGGATTTAAGCCGGAATCCATTGTTCGATACCGTATTTAACTTCCAAAATGTAACGGCGACCGACGGGGACCGGGAGCCAACCGGTGATGTGAGATTTATGCCCTATGAATATGAAACTGCGAATACCAAATTTGATATCACGATGTATGTGTCGGAAAGAGAAGACACAATCCGGATTCACTGCAATTACCGCACTGGTTTGTTTAAGAGAACCACCATTGAATACATAATGAATGAATACCTGCGGTTACTGCAGGCAATTGCGGAGAACCCCAGGTTGAAAATCAAGGAATATCCCATTTTCCTGCGCTCCAATTTACCGGCAACGGTACAACAGGTCATACCGCAAGTTGAATACGAGCCATTTCCCGGGGAAGCGGTCCGGCAATCCATCGGAAAATACTTTGAGACCCAAGCGGGAAAGTATGGTAGCCAAGTGGCGGTCAGAACGGATCAAAAAACCTGGACTTATTGGGAGCTAAATGCCAAGGCTAACCGGATTGCTTGGACGCTGATTCACCAGCAAGCGGCTGGACAAACCGTGGTCCTGTTATTTGGACATGGGGCGGAAATGATCACGGCCATGCTGGGTGCTTTAAAAGCCGGGAGTATCTATGTCCCCTTCGACCCGGATTATCCGGCGGAACGGCTGGCTTATATGCTGGAAGATTCAAAAGCCCAACGGATCATTACTAATAACGCTAATCTATCCGTGGCGGAAACATTGAATCGCTCGAACCAGGGAATAAACATCATCAACGCAGACAAGTTGGAAGCACCGGAAACCAATCCGGACATTGAAATCGCACCGGAAACCCCGGCCTACATTATCTATACATCCGGTTCCACCGGCAATCCCAAAGGTGTAGTCCAAACTCATCAAAACATCTTAAAATTAGTGGGGGAATTCGTCAACCGGCTCCATATTAATTCCCGGGACCGGCTGGCACTATTTACTTCATACAGCCACACGGTGGCGGTCATCGATATTTTTAGCGCCCTATTCTGTGGTGCGGCGGTTTACCCCTTAAACGTCAAATATTCAGGTGATATGGCCCAAATGGTTTGTTGGATAAAAGAGGAACGAATCACCATCTATCATTCCGTACCCACAGTATATCGTTATTGTATGGAAATGCTAGCAAAAGAAGAAATACTGCCCACCATCCGGCTGGTTATTCTCGGAGGTGAAGCAGTTTCTCAACATGACGCGGCAATGTACCGCCAACATTTTACCAGTGAATGTATATTTGTTAACTTATTGGGTTCATCAGAATTGCTGGTGGCTACTTCTTATTTAGTTGATAAGGAAACTGAAATCGCCGGCCCGCTTGTCCCGGCAGGCTATTTTTTCAAGGATGTGGACGCTTACATATTGGATGAAAAAGGAACTGAAGCACCAATATTTGGGACGGGGGAGATCGTATACAAAAGTGAATACCTGGCCCAAGGGTATTGGAACCAGCCTGAAAAGACCGGTGAAGTATTTGTGACAGATCCGGTTACGGGTGAAGGATTAGTGTACCATAGTGGCGACCTGGGGCGTTTCTTGCCGGACGGGAGCTTGGAATATTTGGGCCGGATGGATTCCCAGGTAAAAATCAGAGGATACCGGATTGAACCCGGGGAGATCGAAGCTCATCTATTAAAACATGAGGCAATTAAAGAAACGGCCGTAATCGCCAAGGAAGATAAAATGGGGAATAAACACCTCTGTGCTTATTTCTCAGGAGACCGGGAACTTAACGTTCAAGATTTACGGATTTATTTAGCGAAAACTTTACCTGAATACATGATCCCGTCATATTTCGTACAACTTGACCGGCTGCCGTTAACCCCGAACGGCAAGATTGATCGAAAGGCATTACCGGAACCGGAAGGAACCATCCCCACTGGAGTTGACTATGTAGCCCCGGAAACTGATTTGGAAATTATGATTAGTGATTTATGGAAAGAGATTTTAAATTTAGATAAAATCGGAGTCAATGACCAATTCTTCAATATCGGTGGTAATTCGATCAGTTTGCTTAAGCTAAATACCCTCCTAAATCAAAAATTAAACAAACAAATCGCGACGGTGACTTTGTTTCAATATCCGACAATTCGTTCATTTGCCCAATACTTAACCCAGCAAGAAGCAACAGAAGACCATCGCCGGGAAATTTTGGAGAACGCCGACGAATCCATCCAATTAATTGAACAATTTTTAAATATGGAGTGAATTTAAAATTTCTCTGAAGCGGAAAGAGGAATCTACCGGGTTTCAAGTGGTCGTTATTTTGGAATGGAGGGCCAGTTTTCGGGCGCGAAAAATATCCGGGGGTTTTGGAATTAAAGCTCTATTTTAATTCAAACAGATTGCAAGTAACATCGGAGGTGTTTCGAATGACTAACATCAAAAAACGGATGGCCGCTCTTCCACCTTATGACCTGTCCCGGCAAATAGAGGCGACTGAACTATACTTTTACCATGGAAATGAAGTGCCATCCGGTGTATTAAAAATAAAAAAAATACTTATAACCAATATGAAAATAATGAAAGCACCGTAAAGTATCTAATGGAAAGTTTTCAACGAAACATCGAGAAGATCATTGATTATTGTTCCGCAAGCAGATAAAAAAACATAACGGAGTAGATTGATGTCTATCAAAAAACGAACAGAACTAACCGGATTTGAGGTGGCTGTCATTGGAATGGCGGGCCGATTTCCCGGTGCAAATAATATCCGGGAATTTTGGAACAACCTAACAGTGGGCGCCGAATCCGTTACCGTCTTTACCGATTCCGAATTGGAAGAAGCCGGTGTTGAAAAGGAATTATTAAACAACCCGAATTACATTAAAGCAAAAGGAATCGTTGATCAGGCCGATTATTTCGATGCTGTTTTTTTTGGTTATAGTCCAAATGATGCCCGGGTGCTTGATCCACAAATCCGGATTTTTACCGAATGTGTATGGGAAGCTCTAGAGGATGCTGGTTACAATCCATATACCTATAAAGGATCAATCGGTCTTTATGCTGGCGCCAGTCCCAATTATTTATGGGAAGCTTTGGCCTTATCCTTAAATTCGAGCAATTATTCCGAGCAATTTAATCAAAATCAATTACTGGAAAAGGACCAAATGACTACCAGGATTTCTTACAATTTAAATCTAAAAGGACCAAGTATTTCAATCGCTACGGCCTGCTCTACATCCCTGGTGGCGGTCCATAACGCTTTTCGGTCTTTACTGACCGGTGAATGCAATATGGCGTTGGCTGGAGGTGTTTCATTGTCCTTACCCCAGCGGAGAGGCTACTTTTATCAAGAAGGTATGCTTTTATCGCCCGATGGCCATTGCCGGGCTTTTGACGCGCGGGCTAAAGGAACGATATGGGGGGAAGGCGCCGGAGTGGTTGTATTAAAAATGTTAAAAAAAGCCATAGCCGATGGCGATCATATTTATGCGGTAATCAAGGGAACAGCCGTCAATAATGACGGACTTAGGAAAGTGGGTTATGCCGCCCCCAGTGTTGAAGGCCAGGCTGACGCCATTCAAACCGCCCAACGTATTAGCCGGGTTGAGCCGGAAAGCATCAGTTATATTGAAACTCATGGCACGGGGACGATATTGGGTGACCCCATCGAGATTGAGGCCTTGAAAATTGCTTTTAATACTGATAAAAAACAATTTTGCCGTATTGGATCGGTAAAAACCAATATAGGGCACCTGGAGTACGCCGCTGGAATCACCGGTTTCATAAAAACGGCGCTAATGTTGAAGTATAAACAAATTCCGCCCAGTTTGAATTTTCAAACCCCCAATCCGAAAATTGATTTTGAAAACTCTCCTTTTTTGGTGAATACCCGGCTCACGAATTGGCAAAATGATGACTATCCGTTACGGGCCGGGGTGAGTTCTTTTGGGATTGGAGGAACAAACGCGCATGTGGTTTTGGAAGAAGCCCCGGAGCCGGTAAAGTCACCGGCAGGCCGGTTTTGGCAATTGTTGTTGGCCTCGGCTAAAACGGAAACTGCATTAAACAAGATATGCGTAAATCTGGTCGAGTATTTAAAGCGCAATTCCACAGTTAATTTTCCCGACTTGGCATATACTTTGGTGGTTGGAAGGGCACACTTCCCTTACCGGAAAATGTTTGTCTGTACTGATAGCGTTAATGCCATCCAATGTTTGGCGGGGCAGGTTCAATCGTTTATTATTCCTGTTGAAAACCTTGATTTGGTTTTTATGTTCCCCGGAGAAGGATCGCAATATCCGAATATGGGCAGGGAGTTATATGAAACTGAGCCGTTGTTTCGGGAAGAAATCAATCATTGTGATGAAATTTTGCGTCGGGTCTTGAATTTCAGTCTTAAAGCAATCTTATATCCTGAGAATGCGGCAAGTGATGAATTCGATGATACGGCGTTAACCCAACCGGTGATTTTTAGTTTCGAATATGCCCTGGCCAAGTTACTTATGAAATGGGGATTAAAACCACAAAGCATGATTGGGTACGGGATTGGTGAGTATGTAGCGGCCTGTCTGGCGGGAGTGTTTTCGCTGGAAGACGCTCTTACACTGGTGGTTTGGCGTGGAAGATTAATGCGGAGCATGGATGAAAGGGCGATGTTAGATTCGGCGATGGCGGAACCGGCATTGACCCGATTAGTGGAGAAGTTGAAACAAGTCAAATTTTGCGCCCCCCAAATTCCGTATCTGTCAAACCTCACCGGGAACTGGATTACCGATGCCCAAGCCACCAATTCGGAATACTGGGCGGATCATTTACAAAGTACAGTAGACTTTTCCGATAGTGTAAGCAAACTATTGAATGGCCGGAAATTATTAATCGAAATCGGTGATGGGCGAACTTTATCAAGTTTTGTCCGACAACAAACCACTCACCCGCAAGAACAGCTGATTTTCAATGTGATCAAGCATCCGGAAGAAAAAATATCCGATTTGTATCACTTATTAAACCTGGTCGGGAAGCTATGGTGTCATGGAGTTCATATTGAATGGGAGCAGTTTTACGCATCCGAAAGGCGGCAACGGATTTTCTTGCCCACGTATCCCTTTGAACGGCAGCGTTTCTGGATTGACGGCCATCCTTTTTCGCAGCAAAAAATACAGCCAGCATCCCCGGCGGCTCAAAAAAAGAAGACAATGGCCGAATGGTTTTACTTGCCATCATGGGAAAGCATTCCGCCCGCCAATTGTGAAACCCAATCCACGGAAAGAAACGGCAGTCAAAATTATCTGGTATTTTGCAGTGATCATCGTTTTTCGGTTCATTTCGTGGAAAGATTGAAACTGAGCGGCATGAATCCGGTGATTGTAAAACCGGACCGGAAATTTTCGGAGTTGAAACCGGATACTTACTCAATCGATCCTCAAAACGAATCCGATTATGAAGAGTTATTTCGGAAAATGGCCGTAAACAATTGTTTTCCAAAAACCATAATACATTTATGGAGTATTACCGGTGACAATCCCGCCTCAGCGCCAAATAATTTGGATGAGTTTTTGAATAAGGGTTTTTATAGTTTGTTATTCCTAGCCAAAGCAATGGCGAAAACGGGTGTTGATCAGCAGCTGCAAATTATTGTGATCGCCAATAACGTTCAATCGTTGACCGGTGATGAGAACATTGTGGCGGAAAAAGCCACTATTCTTGGCCCGTGTAAAGTAATCCCCCAGGAGTATCCCAAAATTTCTTGCAGATTTTTAGACCTACATTTGCCCGAACCCGAAAGTATTTTGGAAAATGAACTGCTGGATAACTTGGCGAGGGAATGCCACGCTCTTGATACGGAGCCGGTAGTAGCTTACCGGGGTTCACAGCGCTGGGCTCAAGTTTTTAAACCCATTCTATTGAATCATCGGAATTTCAATGAAGATTTGGCGACCTATCCTTCTTCCCGTCTCAAGGAGAAAGGCACCTATTTAATTACGGGTGGATTGGGTAAAATTGGGATGATTTTAGCCCGTAATTTGGCTGAAATGGTAAAGGCTAAGCTGATTCTTATCGGGCATTCATTTTTCCCCGCCCGCACCGATTGGGAACAATGGCTGGCCACCCACCGACCAGATGAAATCATTTCCGAGCGAATCAATAAAATCAGGGAACTAGAAGCTATAGGCGCTGAAGTATTGGTTTTTACCAGTGATTTATCCAGTACCGAACAGTTTGAGGAAATCGTGCGTCAGGCGGAAGAACGGTTCGGGTCCATTAACGGCGTTATTCACGCGGCGGGAATACTAAGCGGTAAAACCATTCAGGAAATCAGTAAATCAGATTGCGAAAACTATTTTTTGGCGAAGATTCAAGGTCTGTTAACGTTAAATCGGGTTTTTCAACACCGGAAATTGGATTTTGGCATGTTAATGTCATCATTGGCATCCATATTGGGTGGTTTAGGGTTTGTCGCATATGCTGCCGCCAATTCATTCATGGATGTGTTCGCGCAACGGATAAATCCTACCGGTAAAACATTCTGGATCAGTATCAATTGGGATTATTGGAGATTAACTAACGGTAATACGGCAACCAATCCCTTGGAGGCGGAACTGGAGCGCCTGGCGATCACTCCAGATGAAGGAATGAAGGCGTTTCGTAATGTGTTGCAAATTTCCGGCGTTAACCAGGTAGCCGTTTCGACGGTTGACCTTCAAACCAGAATTGATAAATGGGTGAAACTAGAGAATTTAAGACAATCTCCGGCATCAAAACCATTAAAAGTACCGCTTTATAGCCGACCGGTTTTAAATTATTCTTATATTGCTCCCCGAAATGAGACGGAGGCCAAGCTTGCGATGATTTGGCAAGAGTCGTTGGGGTTTGAACGGGTGGGAATTAATGATAACTTTTTTGACTTGGGCGGAGATTCGTTAAAAGCGATTCTGATCGTGGAAAAAGCGAAAGAGTTGGATATTAAAATACCGGTTACGGATCTATTCGCCTTGAAAACGATAGCTAGAATAGTCGCCAATGTTGATCATGGGACCGAAACAAAATCCACAACCGAAATTACCCAAAAACAATCGGATTCACCCCCGGAAGAATCCAACTCTTTATTTTACACTGTCAAAGAGTCCCGGCAATATGAAATCGATGATCCGGAGGTCAAAATACTACGGATCAAACTACATCGTGAAATTACCAGCTTCCTGCACTATGCTCTACCGCTTGCAGTCATTCTAGCGGATGAACGATTGCTACCTTGGTTCTATGAACACTATATTGATATTTTTTCCACCACAAATGAGAATGGGTTACTCAAATTGGATTTCTTGGAATATTACAGCCCATATCAAAAAGTAACTCATAATGTTTGTTTGGGCTATAATATCATGAATGATATATCCGATGTTGTTAATTTTATAACTGATAAAATCAATCAAGGTTTTTATTTAATTATCCATTTAGATGAATTGTATCTTCCAGTAAAAAATCAAAAAGAACATTTTGTACACCAATCACTTATCTACGGGTATCATAACGTGGAACGGAAATTGATGGCCGCCGGTTTTAATCATGAGGGTTTATTCACTACATTTACTTTTGATTATGATCAATTTATTGAAGCTTTTGAAAAAGGAAAGATATATTATCATGATACAGCGCCCTGGGCGGAAAATAACGCGATTGAATTACTGAAATTGCACGATTATACCAAAGAATTTCCTTTCGACTTAAAAAGGTTTGTAAGGAAACTGGATAGTTATCTGACTTCTTCAGGGAACGACCCTATCATATATACTTATATGCTGAATGAAGCCAAAGTAACATACGGGATAAACGTTTACGATGAAATTTTCCGGCATTTGGAAAATATTTTGAAAAACCATTTTACCATTGATTATCGCTCCATCCATTTTCTGGCCGAACATAAAAAAAATATTTTCAACCGATTACAATATATTGTCGCCAAATACCAGATTGGTGGTGACCTAATCAAAATGGTTCAAAAATACTACCAAATTGTAGAGCAGTTTGAGTCGATTCGCATAAAGTTTCTGGAATTTCGCTATTCAATCGATTCATCGGATATTGAGATTTTACAAACTGTAGTAAAAGAAACGATAGAACGACTTAAATCAATGGAAGCGCAAGAGCGAATACTTTTAAGCGATATTTCCAAGCAACTAAAAGCGGTATGAAAAACCCAAATAATAGCTGAATACACCGCTTTTTTAAAGGGTGCGCGTTATCCATGACGCGAGTGATATTCATATACTTTTTGGTTTTATTATTAACTCTACTAAAGCGCTATTTTAACTACAACATAAAGGAGAGCTTTTTTATGAGAACGAAAGAATATATCGAAAACCTTATTAATAAAGGGAAACATTTTTGTATCCATCCATGGGTTCACCTCCATGTGACGGGGTTTGGCCGGATGGCGCCGTGTTGCCGACTGGTGGATAGTCCGAACTCGATGGGTTATGGTGATTTGAACACAAATTCCATTCATGAACTGTGGCAGGGAGAAGCGATTCGTAATTTTCGTTTAAAAATGCTCAACGATGAAATGGATGAACTGTGTAAAAATTGTTATGAAATCGATAAAGTTTCAAGTAGTTTCCGGAAATTTTATAATTTTAAGTTCCATAAATATGCGGACTGGGTAGCGGATACCGACGATACGGGATATGCGCCGAGGGCAAAACCGATATCCTGGGATATCCGATTTTCAAATTTATGTAACTTGCGATGCCGTACCTGTGGTTCGGGCTCTAGTTCCAGTTGGTATAAGGATGAAAAAGCGTTAGGAATATTGAATTCCAATGTATCGCATGAAGTCATGAATAGTATTTGTAATAGTAATGCCTTTTTGGCGGATTTGGAACAGTATTATCCATATGTGGAAACCATATACTTTGCCGGTGGCGAACCTTTATTGTTCAAGGAAAATCTGGTTATTCTTGAAAAGCTGGCTTCAATTCAAAGATATGATGTTGAGTTGACATTTAATACAAACATTACACAATTCAATAAAAGCAACCGGTTCCTGGAGTTGTGGAAAAAGTATAAGAGACTGGGAATACTGGCAAGTCTGGATGGTAGTGGTAAAAGATGTGAATACTTGCGCAAGGGTTTGGAATGGAATAATGTTCTTAATAACTTGGATTATCTAAAAAAGGAGTGTCCTCATGCAGAAGTGATCAACATTTTTACGGTTAGCGCCTTTAATATCCTTCATTTACCGGATTTCCACAAAGAGATGATTGCAAAACGATATTTCCGGGCGGATAAGATTCATTTGAATATACTTCATGAGTCGAATCATTACAATATCAGAATACTTCCTGAAGAATTGAAGAAACAAGCCGCCCAAAAGATAAAAGAGCATATTGTCTGGTTGAAGCGCCAAAATCTTTTGACTCGTTTGTTTAACCATTATCAACATAATTTTGGGCAATGGTACGGATGCATTGATTATATGAATAGTGAGAACTGGACCCATTTAATCCCGGAGTTTATCGAATACACGAATAAGCTGGATGCTTTGAGAAATGAAAAATGTCTGGATATATTTCCCGAACTAGAGCCTATTTTTCATATTAATTAAGCTGTATATTTGATGTTTTCACAAACATTTTCGACTAATTGCAAGTAACCTTGGGGGAGGTATTCCGGATGTCCAACATCAAAAAACAGCTTGCCGGTCTTTCACCGGAAAAAAGGGACTTACTGGCGAAATATTTGCAGAGTAAAACTGCTAATGTGCTGAAATACATAAACCCCATCAAACCGGACAACCCTTCCGGGATTGAGAAGGCGAGTGAAAAAGAGTTTTATCCGGTATCGTCCGCCCAAAAAAGGATGTATCTTATCCATCAGGTCGAAGAAGTTGGGACCAGTTACAACATGCTAGGCGCCGTAACAATTGAAGGCGTGCTGGACCGGAGCCGGCTGGATAAAACGTTCCGGATACTGATCCACCGGCATGAAGCATTCCGGACCTCATTTGAAATGGCGGACGGGGAGCCAGTACAGCGGATTCATCCTACGGTCGAATTTGAAGTAAGCTACTGGGAGGCCGGGGCAGACGAAGTCCAAGGAATAATTCAAGATTTTGTCAAACCGTTCGATTTGAGCAAGGCGCCCCTGCTCAGGGTGGGGCTGATACAATTAAGCGCTGTAAAACATATCCTGCTTTATGATATGCATCACATCATTTCCGACGGGACCTCCATGAGTATTTTAATGCGGGAATTCGCCAAAGTTTACAATGGCGACAGCTTGCCGGAACTGGGGATTCAATACAAGGATTTTTCCGAGTGGCAGGGCAAGTTGATTCAATCGGGAGCCATCCAAAAGCAGGAAACCTACTGGCTGCAAACTTTTGCCGGTGAAATCCCGGTACTGGAACTACCCACGGATTATCCGAGGCCGCCGGTGATGAATTTCGAAGGCGGCATGGTGAACCTTGAAATCGATGCGGCGACTATCGCCAAATTAAAACAATATTCCTCTCTAAAGTCGGCCACGCTTTTTATGACGTTAATCGCGGCTTACAACATCCTGTTGGCCCGTCTGACCGGACAGGAGGATATCATCACCGGGGTACCGGTCGCCGGCCGGGGCCACGCGGATCTGCAAAACATTATCGGCATGTTCATCAATACGGTGACCTTGCGCAATTACCCCCGGTTTGAATTGACTTTTGAAGTGTTTCTGGAAGCGGTCCGGCAAAATACCCTGGCCGCGTTCGCCAACCAGGATTACCAATTCGAAATGTTGCTTGAGAAACTCAAGTTAAAGCGGGATTCGAGCCGGAATCCGTTGTTTGATACCGTGTTTAACTATCAAAACATGGCGGTGGATGGTGACCGGGAGTTATCCGGGACCGTGAAATTTTCGCCCTATGAATATGAAGCAACTCATACCAAATTTGATATCACGATGTATGTGGCGGAGAGCGGGGATTCGGTTCAGATTCATTGCAATTATCGCACCAGCCTGCTTAAGAAAACCACCATTGAATACATAATGAACGAATACCTACGGTTGTTGCAAGTAATTACGGAGAACCCACGGCTGAAGATCAGGGAATATCCCATATTCCTGCGGTCCAATTTACCGGCGACGGTGCAACGGATTATACCGCAAGTTAACTACGAGCCGTTTCCTGAGGAAGCAGTCCGGCAATCCATCGGAAAATATTTTGAAACGCAAGTGAAAAAGTATCATAACCAGGTAGCGGTCAAAACGGATAAAGGAACCTGGACTTACGGGGAGCTAAATGCCAGAGCCAACCAGATTGCCTGGGCGCTGATTCACCAGCAAACAGTAGGGCAAACCGTGGCCCTGCTATTTGAACACGGGGCGGAAATGATTGCGGTCATGCTCGGGGCTTTAAAGGCGGGAAGTATCTATGTTCCCCTCGACCCGGATTATCCGGCGGAGCGGCTAAAATTTATGCTGGAAGATTCACAAGCTTTACGAATCATTACCAATAACGCCAACTTAGCGTCGGCGGAAGCATTGAACCGTCTGGATCGCGGAATTCAAATCATTAATGTGGACCAGTTGGATATGCCGGAATCCAATCCCGCTATCGAGGTCAAACCGGAAGCCATAGCTTACATTATCTACACCTCCGGCTCCACCGGGAACCCCAAGGGAGTAACCCAGACCCACCGGAACATCCTGAAGTTCGCCGGGGAATTCATCAACCTGTTGCACCTCAATCCCGGGGACCGTTTGGCGCTATTTACCTCATACAGCCACACGGTGGCGGTCATCGATATTTTTAGCGCCTTATTCAGCGGGGCAACAGTTTATCCGTATGACGTCAAATATTCGGGCGATATGATCCAAATGGTCCGGTGGTTGAAAGCGGAGCGAATCACCATCTATCATTCGGTGCCCACCGTCTACCGTTACTGCATGGATGCCTTGGCCAAGGATGAATGCTTACCGGATATGCGGATGGTGGTTATTGGCGGCGAAGCGGTCCATCAAAGTGATGTGGAACGGTATCGGGAACATTTTGGGGATGGCTGTTTCTTTGTAAATCTGTTTGGCGCCTCGGAAATCCTGATCGCCACAGCCTATTTGATGAATAAAACAACTAAAATCACCAAGCCCTTGGTTCCCATTGGGTATCCGGTGCCGGGTGTGGAAGTATATCTGTTAAATGAAGACAACCGGGAAACCGGGGTGTATGGCTACGGCGAGATCGTATACCGGAGCGACTTTCTCTCCCCGGGGTACTGGCGGCTCGAAGACAAGACCCGGGAGGTATTTGGAAGCGATCCGATCAAGCATAATGGGACCGTCTACCGAAGCGGCGACTGGGGCCGGTTATTACCGGACGGGACTTTTGAATACACCGGCCGGAAAGATCAGCAGGTCAAGATCCGGGGTTTTCGGATCGAATTAAGCGAGATTGAGGATGCGTTGGTGACATTAGCGGGGATCAAAAAATGCACCGTTATTGCCAAACAGAGGGCGGATGGCGAAAGCATTCTGGCGGGATACTATGTGCCATTGGAAGGCTGGACGATTACAGCGGATGAAATCCGGGAAAAACTGAAACAGAAGCTCCCCGATTATATGATACCGGCATATTTGCAGTCGTTTGAGGAACTGCCTTTGACGCCAAACGGTAAAATTGACCGAATGGCGCTATCGGCGCCGGATGAGAACCTGATGGTTAGCGCCAACTATGAAGCGCCCCGGAATGTAACGGAAGTGAAACTGGTGGACATATGGCGGGAAGTACTACGAGTCGCCAAGGTCGGTATCCATGATAATTTCTTTGAACGCGGCGGGCATTCCTTAAAAGCCGCCAATTTGGCCGCGCGAATTCATAAGGAATTTAACGTGGAAATCCCGTTACGCCAAGTATTTCAATTGCCAACCATCAAGGAACTGGCCAATTATCTGACAAGAGCGGATCATAGTATTTTTTCCGCCATTGAGCCGACGCCTTCCCGGGAATATTATCCGGTCTCTTCCGCGCAAAAGCGGATGTACATCTTGAATCAACTTGAAGAAGCAGGGAACAGCTATAATATCCCCGGGGTTATCGAAGTCGAAGGACCGCTGGAGCAGAACCGGTTGAAGGAAGCATTTCAGCAGCTCATCAGGCGGCATGAATCATTCCGGACTTCATTTGCGTTAATTGATGGCCAACCCACGCAGCGGATTCATCCAGAAGTCGATTTCCGGATTGAATACCTAATGGCGGACGAACCGGAAGTA
>JAEZJQ010000106.1 GCA_023436305.1 Bacillota bacterium | reverse complement strand
GTCTTCGGAACAAAAATTTATTATCAGTCCGAAGTTAACTCCACCAATCATTGGGCGCGCTTATTGGCGAATCAGGGGGAAGCCGAAGGGGCCGTTTTCACCGCTGAAACTCAAACTCACGGAAAGGGTCGTTTGGGACGAAGCTGGGTATCTGCTCCCGGGCTTGGGTTATGGATTAGTGTTATTCTACGGCCCCGGATAAGTCCGGCTGAACTGGCGGTAATAACAATAATTACTGCGGTGGCGGCGGCCCAAGCCATTAAAACGGTCAGCGGAATCCAGGTTCAAATTAAATGGCCCAATGATCTGGTTTTTCAGGATAGAAAATTAGGTGGAATTTTAGCCGAATTAAACGGGGAGATGGATCGGGTTCATTATCTGATACTGGGAATCGGGATTAATGTCAATCACGAGGCGGTGGATTTCCCCGAGGAAATTGCCGAAAAAGCCATATCCCTCAAAATGGTCCGGGGAACGGAAATCTCACGTAAAGACTTGTTCGTCGAATATCTAAAGGAATTTGAAGAAAGTTACTTTTCGCTGGCTCCCCGGGATGTCATACCTGAACGAACCCAGCGATTTATCGAATACGCTACCCGTCATTCGGCCACCTTGGGAAAGAAAGTTACCATAAGCCAGGGAAATGGCAAAATTTATCACGGAGAGGCCCTTGCCCTGGAACCGGATGGCAGTCTACGAATTAAGGATGATACTGGCAACACCAGGGTGATCCATTCCGGAGAGATTGTGGAAGCAATTTAAACATAAAGGAAAATAATAATGGCAATTCCCGGGGTTTGATTCAAATGATTCTGCATAATTGAATGGAAAGGGGATGATTCACTACGGCGGTATTCAATAATTTACAAGGATGATTAAACAGATTTAGCTGGATAAATATTGCAATTTGGTTAACAATTTTTTCATCAAAAGGTTAAAAGGAAATAAAGGAAGAAACACGAATATAAGCAAATATTATTTTATCGTTAAAAATGGAGGTAGGAAAATGAAAAAACTTCTAGTAGTGCTTTTAACACTTATCTTGGTGGTATCCTTATCCGTGTCCGCATTTGGTTTGATGAGCCCAGCAGTGACGAAAGGTCATGGAGCGGTAACCGGGATGTTTGCTTCCGACCCGTATAATGGATTGATCATCGGAGGGGAATTTGGAATCACTTCGGATTTTGGGGTTGGCCTGGAATTTGGTAACAATATTACCAAGCTATATGCCAAATACGAATTGAATCCTTCCATCGCATTAACGGGAGGAGTCTTGGGAGGCGGTGGTTCTACCAATCCTTTTATTGGGATTAACGGGGGAACGAATATCAACCGCGATTTGATGGTCATGGGTGAAGTCGATCTTTATTCGGCGGGTGGCAATTTCGGTTTTGGTTATGAAGTCGGCGTGAAATACAACATCATAAAGGAACTAGATATTCGTGGCGGAGCCCGGGGGGTATTAATTAACGGTGCCAGCACAACCGGTCTGGAGCTAGGAGTAGGATACAAGTTTTAATTTCGTGGTTGTTTGATGCCTTAATGAATTTGGTATAAATATATGTAAAAAGCAAAGTCTTCCAACCAATTGGGGGACTTTCTTTTATCAAATAATACTCGGTTATTTATAATTATTTGAATGCAAATTCGGATAATCTATGAATGATCAAGATGTTCCATTCGTGTTTCGATATTTCGAAAAAGGCAGGGATAATCAATGAAATCGGTGGATGCTTTACTGGATGAAGCGGATGAATTGCTGGAACGTGGCGAAGAGAAAATAGCCATTGATGTGGGCCAGGGGTATAAAGTATTTCAGCAAGCCATCGTCAAATTATTAAAGGCTTATTTGATTACCAACCACCAAGAACCATTGGGCGACTTAAAAGCATTATTTTTTCAATGCCAAAAACATAATTCGGAGTTTGAGGCCATTGAAGAGGTTATGGCTTTATTTGCCGAAACCGATCCGAATGAACTTGACGGGGAAACAATAACTGACGCCGCTAATGAAATTTGGGACTTTATTATGGAGACTTTCCCCATGGCGGAGGATGAACTTTAAGTGTCAAGAAAGTAACTTTTAGGTAAATTTATTGTAAACTTAAAGGGAAATCGACCAACGTATTCGAATAATATCCCAAAAAAAGACAGGATGGTAAAAGTGAGGATATTATACGTTTATTTTCTTTTCGTGTTGGGTTGGTTTTTCGCCAGTCCGGTTTGTCTCGCTGATGAGGAGAATACTTTCGGAAAAATCACCGTGAATTCCAAATGGGATCAAGTCCGGGGATTTCAATCCGCGTTAAGTTTCAAGGCCAATCCCCAATGGGATTGGCTTAATTCCCGGATATCCGTTGTACTTCGTAGTCCAAACGATGACCAAGGGTATTCCCGGTGTGATTTGGGATTAACTTTTCCTGATATAACCAATGGCTTTCGATTGAATACATCCTGCCAATGGAATGAAGATTACCGGATATTTTCATCGGGATTCACTTACAAATGGCGCCTTTGGAAAAGATTTACCTTTAATTGCGATTATGCGGCAGGAAGACGGGATGCGGTACCCGGTCGTGATAATCAATACTTATACTTCTCAAATCGCGGAACAATCGGCTTGGATTATGATTCAAGTAATATAAATTATCAGTTGGATTACACTTATTTGGATAAAACCTATCCCATCAACCGGAGATATTCTTCCGGGCGGCAAGACATCATGCAAAAAGTCACTTGGCGGTTGTGGAAAGGGTCCTATGTAATGCTGGGTTATGATGAAGCTACTGGAGATTATCCTTATGATTTAAGTTATTCATCAAGTTTCTGGAAAGCGGGTTGGGTTCTTAAAGGGGGACACCAATTAAACCGCGATCTCCACTGGAACTGGGAATACTATCAAAAGGAGATGGATCAAAGCCGGGAACGAAAACGGCATAATCAACAAATCAAGCAGAAAATGACTTGGCAAATAGCACCGTCATCACAATTGACCGGCCAATTGGTTTTGGCGGAAAAGATTTATACAACAGAAATCATCGTTGATCCGGAAGAAACCAGCGTTGATCCTTTCGAAGATCCCAAGAGCCGCAATGAACGAAAAATCGTCATCCAATATGACCGGGAATGGGGGAAGGTTTCCCTGAGATTGGGAGGTTATTCGACATGGTTGGATTATTACGTGGAAGATGGTAAAAACCTTTTAAACACCGGGTTTTTCGGTTCGATTACTTTTGATGCCGGGGATTGGCGGTTGTCCTTCAAAGCTGCTCCAATAACTGATTCGGGCGGGGCCAATCTGCCCTGTTATCAGTTGCAGATGAACTATAATCCGTAGGTATTCCAGAAGTGAAAAGTATTTTTATATATTATTATAATAGGGAATTAACAGAGACACTGGACCGTAAGAAATGATTATGATTCGGGAGTGATATCAGATTACCAATGATAATAATTGTATGAATGTGACTCATAATCTTCGGGAAGCCGGATACTATCAGATGAATCATGCGGGGGAAGCAAATTGCCGGTTGTGCCCGCAGGATTGCCGAATTTCAGCCGGAAAGACCGGTTTTTGTAAAGTCCGGCGCTTGGAGAACGGCAAATTAATCACCACCAATTTTGGCCGGATCTCCAGTATAGCCGTGGACCCTATTGAAAAGAAGCCGCTGTACCATTATTTTCCTGGTCAAGCCATATTATCGGTAGGAACCATTGGCTGTAACCTGGCCTGTGAATTCTGCCAGAACTGGCAGATTTCCCGGGAGGGTGATCTAACCTTATCCCGGATTCAAATGGTGACTCCTGACGAACTGGCCGAAGCCGCCTCTCAATCCCGTGAGGAAACGGATAGCATTGGTTTGGCTTATACATATTCGGAGCCCGGAGTCTGGATCGAATTCCTGAAAGCCACCATGCCCATAATCAGGGAACGGGGTTTAAAAAATGTGCTGGTTACCAATGCTTTTCTGAATCCGGAACCCTGGAATAATTTACTGGAATGGACCGATGCCGCTAATATCGACCTTAAAGGGTTTCGAGATCAATACTACCGGAAACTCTGCCATGGAAGACTCTCCCCGGTATTGGCGAACATTGAAGCAGCAGTGGCTAAAACTCATGTGGAGTTAACTACCTTGTTGATTCCCGGTGAAAATGACAGCCCGGAACAAATCAGGGAGCAAGCCCGATGGATCGCGGGTTTAAATCCGGAGATTCCGTTCCATTTATCCCGCTATTTCCCAAATTATAAACTGAACAAGCCGGCAACTCTGGAAACCACTCTAATTCAGAGCTATGAGATTGCCCGGGAATATCTGAAATTTGTATATATTGGTAATGCAGGTGGCGCCGGCGATACACGGTGCCCAGATTGCGGCAACTTATGGATTGATCGAAACGGATACCGGATAAGAGTATTGGCTACGGAAAAATGTCCGGAATGCGGGCGGGAGACGGGGATTGAAGGATAAAGTCCATAAAAAAGGTGAAATTAATGCCGAAATTGTTGGATTGTGTTAAATCGGCGTAGTAATTATAAAAATTTCAAACTTCAAATTTCACACTTTGTTTGATTCCATCCACATAAATTTTTATCCAAAAAGAGGCAGGAGAAATCTAAAATTAGTGGAATAATAGAACGAGAATTTTTTATAACCAAACTTTCATTTTGTTCTATGGATTTTTTTAAATTAAAATAAATAAATCAAAAAGATGAAAGGCGTTTTCAAGCTCCCCGCGTTAAGACGCAGTTACCGACAGGGAGTTAATTGAACTTAACGCAATAATTGTATTGAATTTATTTCTTGGGGAGATTATGTTATGAAGGTTATTATTGCCCAGTTAAACCCGATCGTTGGGGATATTACGGGTAATCAAATAAAGATAACTGAAACACTTACACTATATAGCCGGGAGACCGATTTAATCGTTTTTCCGGAACTTTTTTTAGTTGGCTACCCTCCGCAAGATTTATTGGAAAAATCCTGGTTTATTGAACAAGTTTCCCGGGCCATTGATGCTATTGCAGCCTTTTCGGCGCAATATCCTCAAACGGGTATCGTTTTCGGTGCTCCCGTGCCTACCGGGAATAACAGCGGTAAAGGGCTTTACAACGCTGCGGTATTCGTATATAATGGACAAGTTTTATTAAAACAACCAAAATCTTTATTACCAACCTACGATGTCTTTGATGAAGCCCGCCATTTCGACCCTGCGCTCCGGATCGCCACCATCCCTTTTAAAGAGGAAATCCTGGGACTTACAATTTGTGAGGATGCTTGGTATGATCCTGCTTTATGGCCTCTCCGCGAGATGTATGATTATGATCCGGTAGCCGAATTGGCCGGTCAAGGGGCAACGCTTTTGATCAATATCTCCGCTTCACCCTTTCATGCCGAAAAAGAACAATTACGATACCGTCTAATCAGTAATTTGGCCCGAAAGCACCGGGTTCCATTCATTTTCACCAACCAAATCGGTGGAAATGATGAATTGATATTTGATGGGGGCAGTATGGCTTTTGATAGCGAAGGAAATCCAATTTATACAGCGCCGTTTTTTCAAGAGCATATTCAAAACATCGATATGAAATGTCCTGGGACTCATCAAAAATATCAGCTGCAAGACACAATTGAAATGGTATATCAAGCTTTGGTTTTGGGAATTAAAGATTATTTACGAAAATGCGGTTTTCAGAAAGCTGTCGTCGGATTATCCGGCGGAATTGACTCGGCGCTCACATGTTGTTTGGCGGTAGACGCTTTAGGGAAGGAAAATGTGCTGGGGATTTCGATGCCATCACCGTATTCTTCAACGGGTAGTGTGAAGGATTCCAGAAAATTGGCCGCCAATCTGGGAATCAAATTTGAAGTGATCCCGATCACAGATGTTTTTCAAGCTTATCTGGCAACCTTCGCCGAACATTTTAAAGGAACGGCCCCCGATACCACCGAGGAGAACATTCAAGCCCGAATCCGCAGCAATATTTTAATGGCTTTTTCGAATAAATACGGGTATCTGGCTCTTTCCACCGGGAATAAAAGTGAGCTGGCCGTTGGTTATTGTACACTTTATGGTGATATGAGCGGTGGCCTGAGCGTGATCTCCGATGTACCCAAAACCATGGTTTATGAACTGACGGATTACGTAAATCGTGTTCGGGAGACTATCCCCCGGGCTATCATCGAAAAAGCCCCATCTGCGGAACTTAAGCCCGGCCAGCGTGATCAGGACACTCTGCCGCCTTATCCGGTTCTTGATCAAATCTTGCATTTTTATGTGGAGGAGGGTTATTCACTTGACGAATTAAGTTTACGTTATGAGCCGGAAACTGTGAAATGGGTGATCCGGGCGGTTGACCGGAATGAATATAAACGGAAACAAGCGGCCCCCGGCCTTAAGGTGACCACCAAGGCTTTCGGAGTCGGACGCCGGATGCCGGTCGCCAAGAAGATTAATGGTAGCTAAAATTTTTAATACAAAAGTATATGAGAATAGGAGTAAATGAAATGGCTTCACCAGAATGGCAAAAACTTTATTACAAAAGAATTCCGGTTGCTCCGTTAGGGATTATTTCATTGGAAGGGAGCATGGGCTTGGCCCGCTTAATCGACCAACATTTAGTTGCCACCCGGGAAAATTTTATTGCTCAAAACCCCGATTATAATTCAATACCGGGCTTCATGCGGGATACGTTTTTAATTTCCTGTGATTGTTTCCGGTTCGCCGATGGTTCGGGAAAGGCAGTCATCAATGAAACGGTACGGGGACTTGACATATATATCATCGCCGATGTCGGAAATTATCACTGTAAATTTAAAATGTTCGGGGTGGAATGTCCCATGAGCCCCGATGATCATTTTCAGGATATTAAACGGGTTATCGCCGCCATTGGCGGGAGGGCGCGCCGGATTATCCTTATTATGCCGCTTTTGTACGGAGGGCGGCAACACCGCCGCCAGTCAAGGGAATCACTGGACTGCGCCATGGCTTTGCAAGAGTTGGAACGGTTGAAAGTCGATAATATTTTCACTTTCGACGCCCACGATCCACGGGTCGAAAACGCCATACCATTAACTGAGTTCAATAATCTGTATCCAACGTATCAAATTATCCGAACCTTGGCGGAGAAAGAGAAGGACCTAGTCATCGACAAGACCCGAATGATGGTGGTAAGCCCGGATGCGGGAGGCATGGGACGCAGTATTTATTACGCCAACGTTTTGGGCTTAAATGTCGGAATGTTTTATAAACGCAGGGATTTTACCCAGATTGTCAACGGGAAAAACCCGATTATTCAGCATGAATTTTTGGGTGAAGAAGTGGAAGGAAAAGATATTTTAATCGTAGACGATCTGATTGCATCCGGAGAATCGATTTTGGACATCGCCAGAGAGCTGAAACGGCGGAAGGCGAACCGAATTTTTGCGGCGGTCACCTTTGGCTTGTTTACCGAAGGTTTTAAAGCGTTTCAGGAGAGTTACGAAAATGGATTGATTTCTAGGGTTTATGCTACCAATCTAACCTATCAGACCGAGGAACTATGCCGGAATCCCTGGTTTGTCGGTGTTGACATGTCGGAATTCACCACCTATTTAATTGATATGTTAAATCATAACGAATCTATCAGTTCGTTATTTGATTCGTCGAAGAAGATCGGGGAGTTTTTGAAGAAACGGCAGAAGTAATTCAACTCTTAGCATAATATTTCGAATGAATCCTCCAGTGATGGAGGTTTTTTTATTTTTACCGGTCGACGTGTCAGGCGTAATCACTGGAATCACGAATTAGTCATTGAAATTTACAAAAAAAATCAGTGTTTCACCAAAAAAATAGATTAATAAAATGTAGTAAACTGCTGGAAACCGTACTTTTAAGCAGGTAAACCCTTCTATTTATCAAATTGATGATATAATGGCACAAAAGAAATCAATTGGCTTGATTGATGGATGATTTGGCGTGTGGACGCGCTTTGCACGGTGAACAAATCCTTGGGATAACTTGGAGGTGTCGGGTATGGAATCTTGTGGCATGGCGGAATTAATCAAGAAAGATCGTTCCGAGCGCAAACAGCAGCATTTTGAGGGCACATTTTTGGATTATCTGGAGATGGTTAAAGAAAAACCCGAGATGGTACAACTGGCCCACCAGCGTCTCTATCAATTAATTTCCAGTCCCGGAGTGGAAGTCATTAAAACCGAAGAAAATCCAAGGTTACGCCGGATATACGGCAATGATATTTTAAAACGGTATGCTTTTTTCGAGAATGATTTTTATGGAATCGACCGTACGATTATGAAGATTGTCCGGTACTTTCACGCCGCCTCCATGCAGGGTGAAGAGTCACGGCAAGTATTATATTTGGTCGGGCCTGTGGGCGCCGGGAAATCATCCCTCATGGAACACTTAAAACGCGCCTTGGAATCGGCGCCGCCAATTTATGCAATTAGAGACTGTCCCATGCGGGAGGAACCTTTGCATTTGCTCCCCAAACATATGCGGGCCGAGTTTAGTAATTTATTAAAGGTTTCCATCGAGGGCGACCTTTGCCCAATTTGCCGTTACCGTTTGAAAAATGAATATCACGGAGAATATGAAAAAGTACCCATCGAGACGGTAGAATTCTCCATTCGTTCCCGAAAGGGGATCGGGGTGGTATCCCCGGTAGATCCGAATAATCAGGATACTTCAGTATTAATCGGTTCGGTGGACATCTCCAAAATGGATTTATACCCGGAAGATGACCCCCGGGTATTATCCTTAAACGGCGCTTTTAACGTGGGCAACCGGGGTATTGTGGAATTTATCGAAGTTTTTAAGAATGAAATCGAATACCTGCACACCATGATCACCGCTACCCAGGAAAAATCAATTCCGTCCCCGGGAAAAGGAGCCATGATTTATTTTGACGGCGTGATTTTAGCGCACTCCAACGAAGCCGAATGGAATAAATTCAAGTCGGATCATACTAATGAGGCCATTCTGGACCGCATTGTAAAAATCGAAGTGCCTTATTGTCTGGAATTAAACGAAGAGATTAAAATATATCAGAAATTATTGAAACATAGCAACTTCAACGCCCATATTGCGCCGCATACCATTGAAATTGCTTCGATGTTCGCCATTCTTACCCGGCTTCATCCTTCGGCCAAGGTTGATCCGTTAACCAAACTTAAAATATATAATGGCGAAGAGATCCTGGAACATGGAAGCACCAAAAAAGTGGATATTATCGAACTTCGAGATGAAGCGACCATACGGGAAGGCATGACCGGAATTTCCACCCGGTTTATCATGAAAGCGTTGGACATCACTCTTTCCGAATCGGAAAATAACTGTATCAATCCGCTTTCGGTATTGGAAACATTGATCAAATCCGTCAAAGAATTATCCATCACCGAGGATGAACGAAAACGTTATTTAGGGTTCTTACAGGACGTATTACGCAAAGAATACCACAAAATCCTGGAAGTTGAAGTTACCAAGGCGTTTATCCACGGTTATCGGGAACAAGCTCAAGATTTGTTTAATAATTATCTGGATCATGCTGAAAGTTACGCCAACCGGACCAAGATGAAAGATCGCAATACCGGTGAGGAACTGGAACCGGATGAAAAGTTTTTGCAGTCCATTGAAGAACAGATTGGTATTACTGGAACTGCCGCTAAAGGATTTCGCCAAGATGTGACGGCGTATATGTTTTACGTGCTCCGTAACGGTGGAAAACTGGATTATAACAGCTATGAACCGCTTAAATTGGCCATTGAAAAGAAGTTGACCACTTCGGTGCGGGAATTGTCGAGGATTATTACTCAAGCCAAAGTCCGGGATAAAGACCAAAACGAGAAATACAACACAATGGTGGGTGAAATGAAGCGTAATGGTTATTGTGACCATTGCTGCAATGTGGTCTTAAAATATGCCGCCAATAATTTGTGGAAGGATTAATCCCATGGCCATCTTCAGGGAATCTATTGGAGATTCGGGACGGGCGGCGGAGGATCGGCGCCGTCACCGGCAACTGGTTGAGCAATCGATTAAAAAGAACATCGGGCAAATAATTGCCGAAGAGAGTATCATCGGCCAAAGTGGCCAGAAAAAAATCAAAATACCCATTAAAAGCGTAAAAGAGTATCAGTTCCGTTACGGAAAAAATGGAACGGGGGCTGGTACCGGCACCGGTGATGAAGAACGGGGCGATATCTTCCGTCAGGAGGAAACGAAGGGCCAAGGTTCCGGCCAAGGCGCCGGAATCGAAAAAGGGGAAGACATCTACGAAACAGAAATTACGCTGGAAGAATTGATCAATTATTTGTTTGATGACCTAAATTTGCCATATATGGAACGAAAAAAGCTGGCGGAGATCGAAGTTGAAGCCAGGCAAAAGCGGAGTGGATATCAACACAAGGGAACTCCACCCCGCTTGGCCAAAAAGAAAGCTGTCATCGAAAAAATAAAGCGCCGCCAGGGGACTGAGCGCTTGAACGATCCTAATGAACCGATCCCTGCGGATGATGGGAGCCAAGAAAAGCGGTTTCCATTTCGAGAGGAGGATTTACGATACCACCGCGTTCGGGAAGAACATACCCCGGAATCGAATGCCGTCGTGATTTGTATTATGGATACTTCGGGGTCCATGGATCAGACCAAGAAGTATCTGGCCCGGAGCTTCTATTTTTTACTTTATCAATTCATCAAGTTGAAATATATCCAGGTGGAATTGGTCTTTATCGCCCATACCACCCAAGCCATGGAGGTTAGCGAAGACGAGTTTTTCCATAAGGGGGAATCAGGCGGAACCTTCATCAGTAGTGGTTATGAAAAAGCCTTGCAGATCATTGAAGAACGGTACCCGCCGGCCCGCTGGAACATTTATGCGTTTCATTGCAGTGATGGGGATAATTGGGATGAAGACAACCCCAAAGCCTTAAAATTGGCGAGAAAATTATGCCAGGTATGCAACTTGTTCGGTTATGGTGAAGTGTTGACCGGCTCCAGCATGATTCGCAAGCTATACCGGGAGAAAATCGCCGCCCCAAATTTGGCGCTTGTTTCCATATCGGGACGGGAGGATATCTGGCCGGCGCTCCGGGATATGCTGGCCCGGGAAGACGAATGATGGAGGCAAACGATTATGGCCGAATTTACCATTGGGGAATTGGAAGCTTGGAATGAACGGATAGAGGCCTTGGCGCGAGAGAAAGGCCTTGATTTTTACCCGCAGGAATTTGAGATTTGTTCGTATGAAGAGATGTTGGGATATGAAGCTTATACCGGCATGCCCAGCCATTATCCACATTGGAGTTTCGGCAAAGCCTTTGACCGGTTGCATACTTTTTATCGTTACAATTTGAGCGGATTGCCCTATGAGATGGTCATCAATTCCAACCCATGTCTCGCATATTTAATGCGAGACAATACTTTATTGCTCCAAATCCTGACCATCGCCCATGTATATGGACATAATGATTTTTTTAAGAATAACCGCCTGTTTCGAACCACCCAAGCCGGATTAACCATTGAAATCTTTAACAATCACGCTAAGCGGATAAGGAATTACATTCAAGATCCCAGTATCGGCTATTTCAAAGTGGAGCGGATTTTGGATGCGGCCCACGCCATCCGATACCAGACCAACCGGGTTTTAGGGATGAAAAAGCTTTCGCTTCAGGAACAAAAAAGCAGGATACTGGCGGAATACCAGCGCAAAGTTAAACGGGATATATTTGGAAGTCCTGTTCATGAAGAAGCGCCACCAAATTTAAATAAACTACCGCTGGAACCGGAAGTCGATTTATTGGGATTTCTGGCCGAATACAGTCAATTAGAGGAATGGGAACGTGATTTATTACTCATTGTACGGGATGAAACCGCCTATTTTTTGCCCCAGATTGAAACTAAAATTATGAATGAAGGTTGGGCCAGTTTTTGGCACTATCAGATCTTACAGGAGTTAGAATTACCGGCGGATTTGCATTTGGAGTTTTTAAAACGCCACCATCAAGTAATTCGGCCTCATCCGGGTGGCCTTAACCCTTATCACTTGGGATTTTCAATCCTCACATCTTTGGAACGGCGTTTTGGGAGGGAGAAGCTCTTTGAAGTCCGGGAGATCGAATGCGACCGTTCCTTCTTGAGACGCTACCTTACCTGGGAACTTTGTAAAGAACTACATTTATTTGAGTACTTTGCCGGCGAGGATCAAATTGAAGTGACTGAAGTCGCTGATGAAAACGGCTGGGAAAAGATACGCGATACGTTAAGTGGTTTGGCTGGAATGGGATCTATCCCGGTGATCGCCATCAAGGAAGTGGTTACTCGAGATCGCACTTTATTGCTGGAACACGATTGGGACGGCCGGGATTTGGAAATGACATACGCGGGAGAGACTTTAAAATATCTCATGGAGTTATGGGGGAGACCCGTGGAACTGATCACCCGGATCAAAGGTAAGGAAAAACATTTGATCTGCCATGAGAATAAAAAAATTACAGTATTGGATTGAAGCCATGGGAAGCTGAAAGTCGAAAGATCTTTTCAAATAAGGACGGTGTATCCGTCCTTTAATAATTTTTTGATTGAAATTATATGTAAATACTTCATTGAATCAGCCATTCTTTCGCTTCTTCTTCGGTTTTGAACGATACGATATTCTGGCCGGTTGCAATGGTTATAGCCTAGGAGTCTGTGCGGCTAATCGATTTTCGAAGCGTATTTAGTATTAAGTGACATATTCTAATACAATATATAGTGATTCTAAGTTATTAAAACGTGTTACGCGCACAGACTCCTAGTGAAAATCGATGACTTTAGGTTCAATGGATGTAATCAATTGAAGATTATTGCTAAGTAACCGAAAATCCAGCGAAATGTTGGCTATTGTATTACTTCAATATTAGGGTTCATGATGATTAAACTAATCGCCATCATTACCGATAATAATATTTAGATTGAAATTATACTGTCATGCATGGAAATAAGATGCTCTGTTCAGCGGATAATTATGAGGGATTGGTGCCTAACTCAAATATCGCTCATTGAACTGGAAAGTATCGCTTCCATCACCAAAATATTAAAAGGAGTGAATTTCAGATGGGACTTATGGATTTTATCAAGAGCCAATTTATCGAGGTTATTGAATGGGCGGATGCTACGGATAATACCATTGCCTATCGTTTTCCGGTACAAGGGAACGAAATAAAAATGGGCGCTCAGCTTATTGTGCGGGAATCACAGACGGCAGTCTTCGTCAATGAAGGGAACCTGGCCGATGTCTTTACGCCCGGCAAATATACACTGTCTACCGGCAATATGCCTATCCTGACCAAGATCAAGTCATGGCCTTACGGCTTTAATTCACCGTTTAAAGCGGAAGTATATTTTATTAACACCAAGCAATTTATCAATCAAAAATGGGGTACCAGTAATCCGGTAATGATGCGTGATCCGGAGTTTGGAATGTTACGGTTTAGAGCTTTCGGGACGTATTCGTTTAAAATTGATAACCCCGCCCAGTTCCTGAAAGAGATTTTGGGCACTAACGCGGTTTTCACCACCGAAGGGCTTGCGGATCAATTGAAATCGATTCTGATTTCCGGCCTGTCGGAACTCATCGCCGAGGCTAAAATTCCTGCGCTGGATCTGGTAACCCAGTATAATGAATTGAACACAGCGGCGATTCCTAAACTTCAGCCAATGTTTGACCCATACGGTATTAAGCTATTAATGGTGAATATTGAAAATATCTCTCTTCCCGAGGAAGTGGAAAAGGCCATTGATAAGCGGACGGCCATGGGGGTTATCGGCAACTTGCAACAGTACACCCAGTATCAAACTGCGGAAGCCATCCGGGATGCTGCTCAAAACCCCGGGGGGGTGGCGGGCGCTGGGATTGGTTTCGGGGCGGGAGCGGCCATGGGTCAGGCCATGATGAATGCCATGGGGGGAGCCAATCAGCAGCAAGCTCCCGTTAACCAGGTCCTGACCAGTAAACGATGCCCCAAATGCAATACTCCCGTTACCTATGACGCCAAATTTTGCAGTAATTGTGGTAATGGTTTTTAATTGAAGGAGGGACCTTCATGGCAATACGTGTTGGACGATGGGATTGCCGTTTTTGCGGACATAAAGGAAATTTGGGCCCGAATAAGAATTGCGCCACCTGTGGGAGACCTCGCGGTGATGATGTCAAGTTTTATCTACCTGAAGATGCTCCTGAAGTAACCGATGCATCTGAAATTGACCGGGCGAGAACTGGTCCCGATTGGATTTGTGATCACTGTGGGGCGAGTAATGCAGAAAATGTAGCCAGGTGTCAAGGGTGTGGTAATGAAAAAAGTCAAACGGATAAAGGTTTAGAGGCCAAGGTCTATAATTTGAACGAAGTCCCCACTACCGGGGAACCGGTGAACCCGGTGCACAATCCCCCGATTCCCAAGAAAAAAAAGCATGGGTGTCTAGTAACCATTGGGATTGTTTTTCTGATCCTATTCGGTTTATATTGGCTTGGCGCACCCAGAGTTATCGATGTAACGGTGACTGGGCATGAATGGAAGCGGACCGTTGATGTGGAATGCTATCGTTTGGTCCAACATGAAGACTGGAGTGTTCCACAAAATGCCGTCATCATTGACAGCTTTCAAGCAGTTCACCATAATAAGGAAATTTTTGATCATTATGAAACCCGGACTCGGACTGTCCAAGTCAAGGTCGGCGAGGAACGCTATGTAAGTGGACAACGGGATATGGGTAACGGTTATTTCGAAGATGTTTACTCCACCCGGCCGGTCTATGAGGAACGGGAAGAGGAATACCAAGAAAAAGTATACCGGGATGAACCGGTCTATCAAACCAAATATGTTTTTACAGTTTATGAATGGGTTCTCGATCGCACCGATGTAGCCCAAGGCCGGGATAAAAATTGTAATTGGCCCAAAGGAGCACCGCTCGATGATAAATCCTGGCGAAACGGGGCTAAAAAGGAAACCTACACTTTGCTTTTCCAGGATAGAAAGGGGAAGGACTACCGGATCGATACGGATTATAATCATTGGGAGCATCTCAATGACAATGATCGTATTAAAGCCAAGAAGATCGGTAACAAACTTGAATTCATTGATAAGCTGGAAAAGGAATAAAACCCGGTTCAGTATAAAAAATACTATGAAGCAAGGTTTTGACGGCCAAATTGGATAAAAAGTTAACTTTTTCGGAGTGCTTTGAAAGGACATAAAATATAAAACATGGAAGTATCAAAGAAAAATTGTGATGAATTTCTCCAGAAACATGATAATTCGCTATAAAGTTTTAAAAAAATGTTCCGAATACTAAAATAACGAGGTTTAAAGCAAGGATGTTTGAGAAACCTCAGGATGAAACTGAAAAATTTTAAGGAGGGAATTTTTTTGACAAAAGCAGAGCTAATCGACAAAGTGGCAGCAAAGACAAAACTAACCAAAAAGGACTCCGCCAAGGCAATTGATTGCATAATCGGTGCAGTTAGCGGCGCTTTGGCAAAAGGGAATAAAGTTCAATTGGTTGGCTTTGGCAGTTTCGAAGTCCGGAAGAGGGAAGCCCGTAAAGGCCGCAATCCTCAAACCGGGGCCGAAATTAAAATCGCCGCCCGTAAGGTCCCCGTATTTAGAGCCGGAAAAGCGTTGAAAGACGCCGTCGGTGGGAAAAAGTAAGCAGATATCCATATCATAGACACCAATACCCGTCTAAGCAGGCGGGTGTTGGTGTTTTTATATCAAGCCTCAAGTATTTTTTATATAACTTTAATATAATTTAAGCAGGAAAAATATGACTATGGTTGAATCGTTGTGAATAAGGTATCGTAAATTTCTATAATGGAAGGGTGAAGAAATTGTCGAGAGGGCGTTTGGCAATTGGGATTATTATTTTAGCTTTTGGTGTGATTACATTACTAAATGGACTTAATTATATCCAAATTGGTTTTTTGGAGTTAATTGGCAAATATTGGCCGTTATTATTAATCGCCTGGGGGGCTGGTTTTCTGGCGGAACGGACCGGTACCGGGGGAAAAGTGTTGGGGTCATTTATATTTTTAGCGGGATTGGGTTTTCTCGGAAATAATTTAGGCTGGTTTTCTATTAATATTTGGGGACTTATCTGGCCCTCGATCCTGATATTGATTGGGGTTAGTCTTTTATTTGGTTTCCGTAACGGTAATTGCTCCAATGTGGCGATCATGTCCGGAGTAGAACGCAAAGATACCTGGGACCTAAAAAACAGCAGTTATTTCGCATTAATGGGCGGGATTGAACTCGATCTGCGCCAGGCGCGGATCCCGGAAGGAACCATTCATATGAATGTCACCGCCTTTATGGGAGGGATCAATATCATTGTCCCTCCTGAACTGGCTGTTGACTGTGAGGGAACCGCAATGCTGGGTGGAGTGGAATTCTTCAAGAAAGATAGCGGCGGAATTATCTCCAGCCTTCATGAAACGCAAGGAGATGTGAAAGGGGCGAAAGTTGTCCACATTTCCTGTTTCGCAGCGTTGGGCGGCATTACAGTCAAATCAGCCGCACTGGGGGAAAGCGTGAGATGATTGCAGACTGGTTATCGATAGTGAGATAACGAAAAGAACCTCTCATTTCGGGGAGGTTCTTTTTATAATTCATTTTCTTTTAAGAGATAGCAGCGTATTACGAAATACATAAAATTCTATAATTACCAAAAAAAGTAAAATGATTCTTAAACTTTAATTATTAAAATGTCACTTACTTTAGTAAATATATTATATTGGTCAAATGGAAGATTGTCAAGGAAAAGACGAAAATTCTAAAAGATAAGGCGTTCAATCCCATTAAAAAACATCGTATGCATCAAAGCCTAAAAAATGAATCCGGGTAATGATTTATTTTTAGCCCCTTTTCTAGTAAAATAAACTTCTAATCGAATTTATACCGAGCTGTGACTTTTAAATATTCGAATTATGAAAATAGCGGCAGTAATAATACCATACCAGTTATAGATCTTTTTACCCTTGACTCTTTCCTTTACACTTTATACACTCTGGATTCAACCCCAATTTTTTAAACCAGGAGGTATCCATGTCTGCTCAAAATCATCCCGCTTATCCGGAAGAACTGGCCAGGTTGGAATATACTCTGGCCTTTGTGGCCCAAAATTTGGATGCCGCCTCCGAGAAAAAACAGATGGTGGACAAAGCCGCCATCCTGGCCAAAAAAGGTTATCAACAACCGGATAGCAGCCAGGAATATATGGATCTCCTGTTGAACGCCGCGCTGCAATCGGCGGTGAACTTAAGGTTACGTAATTTGGAGTCGGCCCGGAGCAAACCGTATTTTGCCAGAGTTGATTTTAAGGAGTCGGATAAGCCGGAAACCGAACTTTTATATATTGGAAAAATGTGTTTGGCCCGAGAAGAGGATCAGAAATTGGTGATCGTTGACTGGCGAGCGCCAGTCTCCAATCTTTATTATGAAAGCAGATTAGGACCGGCAGTATATGATTGTCCGGCCGGAAAAATCAAAGGCGAACTTTGCCTGAAACGGCAATTTTCCATCAACAACGGCATTTTGGATGCTATTTTTGATATCGATATTACCACCAATGACCAATTTCTCCAAAGCTACCTGGGTGCCAACGCCGATAACCGGTTGAAAGAGATTGTGGCCACGATTCAGGCCGAGCAGAACCGAGTTATCCGAGCGCCCATGGAGAAACATTTAATCGTCCAAGGGGTGGCCGGTAGTGGTAAAACCACCATTGCCCTGCACCGGATTGCTTATTTGATTTATAATCATAGCAAGAGTTTCCAGCCGGAAAACTTCATGATTGTGGCTCCCAACCGTTTATTTTTAGACTATATCTCCGACGTCCTGCCGGAATTAGGCGTTGAGCGGGTCAAACAGACCACCTTCGAGGATTTCGCCGTGGAGGCTATCGGCGAACCGGTAAAAATTCGGGATGGCAATGAAAAAATATTGCGGTTTCTAGAAAATAACTATACCGCTATGGATGAAGAAAACAAACGGCTCATGAGAGAGACGGCGGAATTTAAGGCGTCGTTAGCTTTAAAAGATATGATCGCCGTTTTTGTTTCTAGTATTGAAAACAGCCTGCTGCCGGAAGGCGATCTGACCTTAGAAAAACTAACCATCTATACCACCCGGGAAATCCAGGATCTTTATTACCGTGATTACCGGGATTGGCCTATTTACCAGCGGCTTACGCAGTTAAAGAAACACTTCAGCAAACGCATGAAAGAACGGCGGCAAGCGTTTGTCGAAAAGCTGCAGAATGATTGCAATTTGAACATTGAACGGATTAAATTACTGATGGTCGACTCCGAAGAACGGCAGCAATTAATCATCAAAGCCATTGATACTAAAAACGAATCGGTTAAGAAGATCGATAGTCTGGCCGCTGAAGGAATTAAGGCATATTTTCGGCGGATCAAACGTTTGACCTGCATGCAATACTATCAACGGTTTTTCGCAGAATATTTTGCAGGTATCGCCGGTCAGACCTTGCCCCCGGAATTAATCACATTCATTCGCGAATCTACCTTGAAAAATTTAAGAATGGGACATGTGGAGATTGAGGATGTGGCGCCGGTGTTATATTTAAAGTACCGGCTTTATGGTCTGGACGAGAAGATCCGGGTTAAACATATCGTCATCGACGAGGCCCAGGACTTCAGTTTGTTTCAGTTTTACGCCCTTAAAAAATTGATCAAGGACAGTTCATTTACGGTTTTAGGTGATTTGGCACAGGGGATTCACTCTTATCGAGGAATGAAAGATTGGGAGAGCCTTTTAGACCGGGTATTCGACGGCCAGGCGGATCTGTTGAACCTGGAGCAAAGTTACCGGACCACCGTGGAGATCATGGAAGCCGCCAATCAAGTCATCGGCCAACTTCCCGGGTATAATTTAATTAAAGCGAAACCGGTGATCCGGCATGGAGAACCAGTGAAGGTTATTGCCGTATGTAATGAAAAGCAAATGATGGCCGATATTTTGGACAAAATCAGCGAGTTACGGGATGGGGATTTTGAATCAGTGGCTATGATTTGCAAGACGGAAGCGGAATGTTTGAAAGTACACCGGTATTTAAAGGAACAAGGAATGAGTGTTCCGGTCATTACAGGAAAGGAGAATGAGTATCATAGCGGGGTGGTGATTGTGCCGGTGTATTTGGCCAAGGGCTTGGAGTTTGATGTGGTAATGTTGGTGAATGTAGATAGTTCAAGGTATCAGGTGAATGAGTTGGATATTAAGTTACTGTATGTGGCCATGACCCGGCCGTTGCATTTGTTGTATGTATATTACTGCGGAGAAGTTTCGGAGTTGCTAAAGTAGTCTTTATCTTTACATTAAACATAGCCCGGGCCTTTTAGGCCCGGGTGAACAGAAATCGTCAATTGTTTTCGGACAGAACTTTTTCAACTTCCTTCAACCATATATACCACTTTATCTTATCCGTTTTATGCACTTTGAATTTTTTGTTATCCGCCTTGCGAGTCATGGTCATACCATCTTTGACCAGGGAAATATGGCACCCCTTTTCCGGATTAAGCCGTTCCGCGCCCATTTTTAAACTGTCGTCATCCTTTTTGGCAAAGGTTAAGCGAAACGTGGGATCCATATTGGGCGGCGCATTATCTAATGTGTAAATTCCATTGAGCTCATTGTTTTTTATTTCAGCCATATTCCTACCCCTATCTTATTTTTTTTGATATTGCTTTAAGTAATTTTTTATCGGAGCTTTCGATAAACCTTGAATCCAGCGAAATCCGTTTTCTATTTTGTATATTTCATTATTCGGAGTGGATTATTCATCCGTTAGGGGTTGTAAAGCTTCGCTTTAATTAGTTCTTATTGTAGCACGGAGTTTCATTTTATTCAATTATGGATGAAGCATTTTCGGGGGAGACAGAGTATCTTTTATGCAATTAATTAAAGAATATCAAAAGTATTGTTTGAAATTTTGGCCGGGGACCCAGATAAATATAAAGCACAGGCCGGCAAACCGGGCTGTGCTTAAAAAATCCGATTGGAATGAACCCTATTTCTTCACATTCACTATCTCGCTCCAAAAACTCTCCACTCCGCCTAAATCAAAACTACTAACGGCATATTTAATTTCATCGAGATAAAAATCACTGGCGGTTACTTTGTTGGTATAGGTATTGGCACCCTTATCGACATTGGCGGCCCGAATCATCCGGCCTTCGCTGTTGCTACGATAAAGATAATAACCGGCAAGATCCGGATCACTAACATCGTTCCAAGATAAAAATACGGACGATGTTTGGCTATTATAGGCTGCTGTTAGACCTGTGGGAGTTGAAGGAGTGGAATTGATGGTTCCGGAAATATTAACCCCGCCGTTGGCCGAAATTGTTAGGTGAATCGTCTTGCCAGCTTGGATATTTACGATATAATAAGGACTTATAAATAATTTGCTGGAAACATTGGGGACCGCGATTTTTACGGTAAAGGTTCCTTCCGGTATACTAACGGTGCCTTTGATCAAATTACCGTCACGGATAAGGGAGTAATATTTCGTGGTACTGTTTTCAGAATTCAAATAAACATAGAGCGTCCCACCCGTATCGGAGCTCAAACCGTTAATCTGGGAAACATCACATACGACATCTAAAAATCCGGGAGCGGGTAAAAGATTAATTTGGATTTCTGTTGTCTGATCAGGTTGGATCGAGGTAGCCTCGCTTCCTTGAAAAATAATGCTCCCGTCATCATCCAGACCGGAAACTGTAACTTGCCAGCCTCCCGGATATAACGAAGACATCTCAATCTGTTGATTATCCCCGATAAAATCAACCCGGGTTTCTCGAATGATACCATCACTGTTATGGGCCAGCCGGATATTAAGTTTGCGAATATCACCGGACAATGCCTGGGACTGAATTTGCCCTTCCACTAACGAGAACTGAAGTTTAAGGGTGCCGTAGTCGGTTATAGCGACGGGTTTTTTTAAACAACCATTACCAAGAATCCCAATCCCACCGAAGAGAAATAAAAAGAAAAGTAAATTGAATAATTTTTTCATTTTCCCATCTCTTTCTGTTATATGATAGGGAAATGAAATTCGTTATTTTCCGTTCGGTTCCTTTTAATAATAATTAATATGCTGTAAAATTTAGGTTAATTATTTGCTAACATTTGATAAAACACCTATTAATATTGTCCATACATCATCATCGGCATTAATATGGGATGTATTCAATAACCTTTGATTTCACGATTTCATTCAGTGATGGAATCTCGATTGCATCATATCGAATGATTTGTTTTTAAGCCATCGGTAGCTTTTTTAGTTCCTTGCATGCCCAGTCTTTATAATATTGATCGCTGGGGTCTTCCAAATCGCTTGGTAACTCTAATACTTTATTAAGCGCCATTCGGGCGGTGGCGAAGTCTTTATTGGCATTGGCGATTTGGCCATAAACTAACCAGTAATAAACAACTTTCGAGTCATATTTTACAGCCAGTGCTGCTTCTTCTTGCGCTTTTTTCTTATTCCCGAGACTGACGGGCTTGCCGGGAACTTTCCAGTAAAATACGGCCATAGTATTATGAATCCGGGCATTTAGAGGATCAAGAATCATGGCGGTATTGAGTTCCTTCTGAATGGTCTGGACAGCTTTGAGTCCGTTAATAATATTTTCTTCCATTGAAACACAACCGAGTAAAACCGCGTATTGTAAGTGGCCATCCGATCCGTTATCGTTAACTTCTACCGCTTGTTCGGCATAAGCCAACCCTTTTTTGTAATATTCAAGCTTTACTTTTTTATCAGCTGTAATATCTCCCAAGAACTGATAATATCTGCCCAGACGCCAGAACGCATCATAATTTCTGAAATCTTTGACGATTAATGATTCCAAAGTGGTTATCGCCAGTTGGATCATGCCTTTATTACCGCGATTTTTCCAGTAATGTTCCGCTTTGTTGAGGCTGTCATCCATGGCAAAAGTAAAACCGGTAAATAAAACAAGCATTATAAGAAGCCGAATAAAAAACGATTTCATAAAAGTCCTCCAGCCTGAATGGGTTTGATTTTCCTAATCAGATCATAATTAAATTAATTTCCTACCTGTTGCGATATCTTATATTGGCATATTTAAATTATGAAGTCAACATTTAAAATAATGATGAAAGAAAATAAAATTTTCATTATCATTTCGCCGCTTTTCATATTATAATAATATTTATAAAAAGCAATGTGGTAAAATATAGAAGCGAAAATTATAAAAGAGGTTTTAGGCAAATTTTCACTAATTATTATATTCAAAAGTACGGGCTTTGGATATGGGTGGAATGTAATTCTATACAATTACTCCGTCTTTACTGATAAAACTTGCTATACTGTAATATGAAATAGGAATACGGCTTATGTCAGGGGAGGAAATATCAATGCATTGCCCAAAATGTGGTATCATCATGCTGGATGATGAGTTTACCTGTTCAAAATGCGGCTATCTTACGGATATCGCCATTGCCGCCAATCTGTTGGAGGCGGAGCCATCAAAAAAAGCTATTCCGTATTACGCTGATTTTTGGAGGAGGTTTGTGGCGCTAATACTGGATCTGTTCTTTTTAATGATTGGAGGCCTTGCTTTTTTGGGTATTATTTACGGCGCAATATCACTGGTTTTTTTCCTTGGCCGAAAGTCGATTAATATCGCAACGTTACGTCCGTTTATCGGGGGATTTGGGATTATCTTACTGGCAGTCACCCATTGGTTTTACTTTACTGTCATGGAGAGTTCATCCCGGCAAGCAACGTTTGGCAAGCAAATACTAAAAATCATTGTTACCGACTTGAAGGAGAGACGAATTACCTTAGGGAAAGCCAATCTACGTTATTTCAGTAAATTTTTTTCCACGGTGTTACTATTTACCGGATATATTATGGCCGGATTTACCGTAAAAAGGCAAGCCTTGCATGATAAAATTGCCCGGACATTAGTATTGAATAAGGAACGGGAACTTTCTTGATATAAGCTTAATTTGTTTCGTACCTTTTTTAGGAGGATATCAATTTGGAATTCGATGTTACTTGTGTGATTCCCCGGTGGGGACGAACTTTTAAAAATACACTGTCGAAATTTGCCGGTCTCGTTGAAGATAAGATCCAGATAGAGACGGTTATTGAAATTGTAGCGGGAGGAAAAGAAACCGCCGGTTCCGATCTGGCCGGTATTCTTGAAAAGCTGGGGCGCTATAATTGTCCCTATATTTCAGTTGCTCCTGATCGGAAAAGAGCGGAACACCCATACCGGATTGGCTTTTTGGGTATGGATTTAACAGTAGCCGGAGTCGCCGTCCGCATTGAAGGGGATGAACCTCACAACGGTTCATCTTTGATTAAACTTGATGAGGCCGATCTGACCATCGTGGGATTGGACGAACTACTGGCCATGAATCAATATTATCTAAAAAATCCGGAAAAGGTTACCAAGTGGGGGCTTTACAATTTCAACATCGGCAAGGATACGGATTTGCGGATCGCCGGTTCAGCCAACTTAACCGCCTATAATAAGGTGGTGGATAAAAAAATCACCGATTTTGTCGGGTTTTTTTTGATTGCTAAAAACACTGTAAATGACCAGTTGAGTTTTGAGAAACTGATCAAACATCAGGATCCGGTTTGCGTAAAGGGCCGGTATGAGGAATTAATTCACCGGCTGTTACCCGGTTTGCGCACGGTTTCCGTTGAAAATGTGGAAGATGCCGTATTAACCGGCAAGGGTATTGCCGGGGTGGAAATCGTTCAAACGGGAAGCACCATTAAATCAAAAGGTTTAAAGGTTTACGGAGCGCCGCTGTTTCTTTCCGAAAGCCTTTATGTCGTCAATTACCGCCGTTATTTGAATAACCCTAAACTGCAGCAATTGTTGGAATACTTAAGTCCGTTGGGTTATTTCGACTTGGCGCGGATTGAACATTATGTAGATTGGTATACCGCCTTAGAATTGACACTGGGAACCGCTTGGGTCAACCAACCTAAACCCGATCAGCTTTTCTGTTCCATGGAGGAGATGCAAAACGGTCTCCGCCCATACCGTTTGCAGACCCGGCGTTGGATGCCCTCCGATCAATACAAGGCTGTCGAGGCGGAAGAGCTGGTAACAAAGAGTCTTGAGCGAATTCGGGAATTATATAACAGGAATCGATCAATGGATTGAATGAGTAGGATAAAAAAATTAAACAACCTCCATACTAAAAATTTTGAATCCTAATCGTTAAAGATCACCGGAAATCAACCCGAAAGGTCTGAAATCAAGTTCATCTAAATTTACATAATCACCGATAAAAATAGTAGTCAAACTGAATACTTTGTTAAATTTTTCAAATCGGCCAACAAGGACCGTTGGCGTAAAATTTCACCTAAGGACGGGGGTTTTATAATGAAAATCGTTAATTATGCAATTGCCATGCAAAGTCAACATGAGTTTAAAGCTTCCTATGTTAAGGTCGAAACTCTAAACCTCCGGCGGGAACGACAACCCGTCAACGATCAAAAATTACCCGATAGTTCTCCCCAACAATGGCAGGAAGATGAACTGAAAATCTCCCGGCAAGCCAAAGAAGCCCTGAAAAATGAAATGCAAAACATAACCGTAGTGGCAGAAACGGATGATGACTCGGAATTGTCGTTAAAAGACAAACAAAAGATTCAAATTTTGGAAAGCTTCTTAAGTGCACTATTCGGGCGTAAATTTAAGTTTCGGATTCCCAAACGGATTCATACCGAAGATGCCGGACGTGGTATGGCAGAATTACAAACCAAGATTACTAACGCGCAACTGTCAGGGTTAAAAGTGGAACAAGCGCAAGCCCGACAAGGATGGGAATTTGTCTATGAAAGACAAGAATTCTATCAGGAAAGCGAACGATTATCCTTTAACGCTTCCGGAATAATCAAAACGGCTGACGGCCGGGAGATTAATTTTGGTGTTCAACTAAATATGAGCCGTGAGTTTGCGGCCGGCAATCAGTTAACCGTCAAAGCGGGTGGTGCTTTGCTAGATCCGCTGGTCATTAATTATGATGGGCTGGCCGCCCAGTTAACGGATGTGAAATATCAATTCGATCTGGATAGCGACGGACAGGAAGAACAGATTTCTTTCCTAAAAGAAGGTAGCGGTTTTCTGGCCATCGATCACAATGGTGACGGTGTTGTTAATAACGGTAAAGAACTTTTTGGACCGACTGGCGGGAATGGTTTCGCGGAACTGGCCCAATACGATCAGGATCAAAATGGCTGGATCGATGAGAATGATTCCATTTTCAACAAACTGCGAATTTGGACCAAAGATTCAAGTGGTCAAGATACTTTATTCGCGCTGGGCCAAAAAGGGATTGGCGCAATTTTTCTGGGAAATATCAGCGCCGAATTTGGATTAAAAGATACCACCAATCAGTTGCTGGGTCAGGCCAAAACGGGTGGGGTATTTATTAAAGAGAATGGTACGGCCGGTACGATTCAACAATTGGATCTGGTGGTATAGATCGCGATACTAAATTTAGTTTCGATTTAAATGCAGATGGGAGAAAGGAAGAAATTGCTTGTTTGGGAGAAGGTAGCGGGTTTCTGGCCTTGGATCAGAATGAAAATTGTCGAATCGATGATGGAACCGAGCTGTTCGGGCCAATCTCTGCCAATGGTTTTATGGAATTAAAGAAATACGACCAGGACCAAAACGGGTGGATTGATGAAAGCGATCCGGTCTTTGATCAACTGAAAATCTGGGAAAGGGATGCTTCCGGGAAAGACTGTTTAGAAACTTTGGAGCAAAAAGGAATTGGGGCCATATGTCTTCAGAATGTTACGGCTGAATTCGGGTACAAGAATAATGAAGACAATTTATAGGGCCAATCGCGGCGAGCCGGGATTTTTTTAAGGGAGGATGGGACCGCCGGAACCATTCAACAAATTGATTTGGTCGGTTGACGAGGGTAAATTACTCTCATCGTACTCATTTATTGGCCCGGGTAAATTTTGAGCCCGTCCGGGATATTTTTTTCGGTAAAATAAAATTTTACCAGGGGATCATTTGATTTTCATATAATATTACTGTATAATGTTATTAATAATTAAATATATTTATTAATTGTTCGCCGGGAGAGAAGGCTTGATTCGCTGTAATATCAATGATACCATCGATGTGAAGGGCAATCAGAGCCGAATGCTTAACAATCACGGAACAGGGTTATGAACTATTGCTCCCGGGGATTAATTATATCCATCCAATAGTATGTGTAGCTGGATTTATACCTTTATTAATTTACATCATTAATCCGGAGAAATGAAATAGAATTTCACGGTCGGGCCCCGGTGGGTCCGGCTTTTTAACGAAACTGTTATAAGATATTAAAGCGATTATGCCGATTAATAATATATGTTCAAGTTTTTTAACTATCGGTGCGAATCGCCTTCGAAAAAGGCGACAATATCAAGGTGGCGGCCGCTCAAAAAGATTGGAAATCATGCGTAAATACTACCCCGAAAGTCATGCGGTCATCACTAACACCTGGAAAATCAAGCGAAATTGGCAATCGTTTTGGGGCATTATAATGATGTGAAATCTTTATTAAAGACTACTAAAAAATTGTCATCAACCGTTCGTTTTCGCTAAATTGTCAAATAAAGGAGAGCCCATGTTTGATCTTGGTTCTATCAAATTGTCAGAGGTGAATGCCGAGGAATTTTCTCCGGCGGTGTGGGCTTATATTGGTGATGCTGTTTACGAATTGTTCATCCGCTATTATCTATTAAGCGGCGGTCCGGCCAAAACCAAATTCTTGCACCGGGAGGCCACTCATCGCGTAAGGGCTTCCTTTCAAGCTGAGTTATCAAAGCAAATGGAGTCATATTTGACAGAATCGGAATTAACTGTTCTTAAACGCGGCCGGAATATAAAAAGCGGTCATATTCCCAATAATACCGACGTGATTACTTACCGTCACAGTACGGCTTTTGAGGCGCTGATCGGTTATTTATACTTAACCAATCAGCAGAAAAGATTAATGGAACTATTGGACAAAGTGCTCTCATTGACCGGGGCGGAGAAACGGAATTTACCGAACATGCAGGATTAACAGCATTTCTACCCGCCGTGACTTAACTTAATTTTTTAATTCCTAAATTTAACAACAGAAAGGTAATAAACGATGGCAGAACAGATTGAAGGTAAAAATCCGGTATTGGAGGCGCTTCGAGCCAATCATGAAATTGTAAAAATTTATATTCTAAAAGAGGAGACCGGACCTTACCTAGAGATTGCAGGGCTGGCCCACCAGAAGAAAATACCGGTCACCCCGGTGGATAGTAAGGTATTGGACCGAATGGCTACTTCCAGAAACCACCAAGGAGTGATTGCCGTTGCGGCTGAGTGGAAATATGCGCAAGTTAGTGAAATGCTTAAAAGTGCTGCCGGAAAAAACGAACCGCCATTTCTCTTATTGCTGGATGGAGTGGAAGATCCACAAAATTTGGGCTCGATCATTCGGACGGCTGAAGCGGCTGGGGTTCATGGAATTATTATTCCGGAACGCCGTTCGGTTGGATTAACGGCAGTCGTTAGCCGGGCGTCATCGGGCGCTATTGAGCACATTCCCGTGGCCCGGGTTACTAATTTAACAAAAACCATTGAAGAATTAAAAAAGGAAGGTTTATGGTTCACCGGTGCCGATATGAATGCCACCAAACCATTTCATGATTCCGATCTTAAGGGGCCTATTGGAATTGTGATGGGAGGAGAGGGCAGCGGTATCTCCCGCCTGGTAAAAGAACATTGTGATCAATTGGTGAGGCTCCCGATGTGGGGGCGGATAAATTCGTTAAATGTTTCGGTGGCCACTGGAATCATTTTGTATGAAGTGCGACTCCAGCGTTCCTAAAAGTCAAATGAAGCGGGTAAGATATAAAATAAACAATTGGAATCAATTAACATTTGATTATTTTAAGTATTGTCTTACAGAGATTTTCATGATATAATTCGGAATCACAAGCAAAAGTGAAGGGGAAGCCGATTATATTCCGATTATGCGTAGTGCTCGCCTGATTGTAACAGCATTTTGGAGGAATTTTCTGGTAATCGTTATTGACTCTCCTTGGATCTTGGCTTATTTGGCACTAAATATTATAAAATATTTGATTTCCATTATTTTGGTTCCCTTGACGTTCAAATGATGACTATTGTATAATATTACTGAACAAATTTGGTTCGTATACGTTTAAGGATTTTGTTTTATAAATTCAGTGTTTTTAACATAACTATGTTGTTAGTATTTATTAGTAGTGGGTTTTAATTGTGATCTATTTCCCGTTCCTTGGTATTGCGATAATTGTAGATGAAAAGTGAATGTTTCCTGCGTACTAGCGGAATTAAGACCAGTATCAAAATATACAACCGGAGGCGACGATAAGTGGGTGCAAAACCACAAAGAGATATTGCTGAAATTTATGATGAGATGCTGGATGAAGCAATTGTCGAAGCGGCCCGTGAAGGTGATGATTCCGCTCAAGAATATTTGATTAACAAGTATAAGAATTTTGTCCGGGCGAAAGCGCGCTCATATTTTTTGATTGGCGCCGATCGGGAGGATATTATTCAAGAGGGTATGATCGGTCTTTATAAAGCGATTCGGGATTTTCGAAATGATAAATTGGCTTCATTTAGGGCTTTTGCCGAGTTATGCATTACCCGTCAAATTATTACGGCAATTAAAACCGCTACCCGGCAAAAACATATCCCGTTAAATTCCTATGTTTCATTAAATAAACCGATTTATGATGAAGAATCTGACCGAACCCTGCTGGATGTTCTATCCGGGACCAAAGTTACCGATCCGGAAGAATTGGTCATCAGTCGGGAGGAATTTGTAGATATTGAACATAAAATGGGTGAGTTTTTAAGCGATCTGGAATGGAAAGTCTTGATGTCCTATTTGGATGGTCGTTCTTATCAGGAGATTGCTAAAGATTTGCGCCGTCATGTGAAATCTATTGATAATGCCTTGCAACGGGTAAAAAGAAAATTGGAACGTTATTTGGAAAAACGAGACGAGATTGGTTGCCTATAATACGGGTAGCCTGTTTTGAAAAGGCTTTTGCGGTTATCGAATCGGATGTCGGGTCATAAAAATATTCCATATAATGGTTACAAAAAACAGTTGACATTAACTCACTTATTATATTATAATATTATTTGCGTTCAGTAAATGGAGGGGTTCCCGAGCGGCCAATGGGGGCAGACTGTAAATCTGTTGGTAAACACCTTCGAAGGTTCAAATCCTTCCCCCTCCACCATATATTCTAACAATTAAAAGTAAGTATCGAATTTGGTTTTATTGATAACTGCATAAATCGCGGGGTGGAGCAGCTGGCAGCTCGTCGGGCTCATAACCCGGAGGTCGAAGGTTCAAATCCTTCCCCCGCAACCAATATTAAATTATGTTTTACTTAGTTCGACTTAGAAGAGCCTTTGAATCCGGATATATTTCACAATCAATAGTCAAGCCCACATAGCTCAGTAGGTAGAGCGCATCCATGGTAAGGATGAGGTCACCAGTTCAATTCTGGTTGTGGGCTCCAGTTATTTAACCCTGACGGGTTTTTTTATTTACTTTTTTTCGTTCGAATTTAAATTTAATGGATACTTTTCATGGTAAGTTGGATGAAAAGAAGGAATATTTATTTATGTGTAGAAATATTAAGGCTATTGATGTTCGCGCTCACGTAACATGCAAATTTAGGGTATGACTGTGAGAATAAAATAAATGGCTTATTTAGAGGAGGAGAATAACAATGGCGAAACAAAAATTTGAACGGACAAAGCCGCATGTAAACATCGGAACCGTCGGGCACGTTGATCATGGCAAAACCACGACCACCGCGGCGATAACCCTGGTGTTGTCA
>JAEZJQ010000058.1 GCA_023436305.1 Bacillota bacterium | reverse complement strand
AGTACCGTATAATTTATAATTTCAATTTAAAACCCACGCTAAAATTGATATTGGGGCTGGCATACTCCTGAACCGCCCCCAGTGAAAAGCCCCAACTATTATGCCAGCAATCGAAGGAAAAACAGGTTTTGGATGGATTGGGGTTCCCGAAAAAGTTGACGGATAAGCTGACCTGCGATGTACCCAGACGCAGTCCCCCTTCCCAAAGATCCGATTCCCAAAATTGGCCGGAGTCCAGCCGGTAAACCACCGGATAGTATTTCCCATGAAAAGTCAGTAACCGGAACGGCTGATATATATCCCCGATACCGAAAGCAATCTGGGGCTTATCTTCAAGCCCTATATTGCTGCCCGCCAAAAATTCAAAAGATGTTTCCCTGGTTTCATCCCAATACCCGCTGAGGCCGACAGTGTAATCTTCATTATTATAAAAACGAAGATTCAAATCCGCCCGGGATCCAAAGGGAATTTTGTACTGAATCCAGGGAGTTGAAGGTTTGCTTCCCGCCCCTTGAAGTCCCAATTCCAACTCAAAATCACCGGCTTTTTTCTCTCCGCGATTTTCAATGATCTCTCCGATCCCATTGAGCCAAGCGCCCAAAAACGGTTGTTTGGATGCAGCCAATGTTGACCCTTCCACATTCACCGGAATTGCCGCCATGAGAACCGCGAAGTCCCGTTCCCGGACCCGGGTGTTTTTTTGAGTCAGGCTATTTTCCGGCAAACGATCCCGGCGGTGGAGCACGGCGATTAATTGATATTGGTCCGGGATCGTCCGTAACGTGGTGGAGAGTTTCCCAACCTGGTCCCGGTTATATTCAAGAAAAATCTCGGTAGCCACCCGGCCCGTAGCGGTGTCGATCAGAACCGGGGTTAGCTTTAGCTCAAACTCCCGGTCTCGGCCGGTATCATCACCCGGATAATGAAGCAACGAAGCGAACCGGGTTTGCTTTCCCAAAGCTGCTAAAAACCATGGCTGGCCCAGATAACGATTTTGATTGGATGTCAATGCCAGGTTTCCTTCCACCTTCAACCGGTTTTGCACGGTTTCAAAAACCGCACTGCCCGGGATGATCATGGCCGTGGCACTGTCCAATGGATCATCCCCGATGGTTCCTTGTAACCCAATCATAAGATCATTGTTGACGGTTAAATCCATGATCCGGAAACTGTAGGCAACCAGGGACGGTCCGGTTTCCGGCATCATTTCACGGATTTTGGCCAGGATCCGGGCCATTGTCCCGGTGGGAGCCTTGATAAATACAATTCCGGTTTTCTCATCGTAAACCATATATTTTTGAAATTCCTGAAATCCGGCCTGTTGCTCCGGATTCATGGAACCGAAATGAATTACCAACGAGTCCGTGGTACTAATCCCAAAATGGGAATCGTTGCCATTCACCAGGTAAAAATCATCCACTTGGGTATACCCATATCCAAGAGGTTCCAGGATAGCCCCCAGAACTTCTTCTACCGAAACCGCGCTAAAATTTCCGTCCACCTGGCCCGGCAGATTGGGATCGGCAATGATAGTAGTTCCAAAATCACGGCCTATTTCCTGGAATGCACGGGCCAGCGGTGTTTTATGAAAGTGGTATTCCTTGGCCTGACTGCCGAAGCAGTTCACCTGCCCGAAAATCAGCAAGCCCATGAATATCCCCATCCGAAAAATATTACCGGTTTTCATCTACTTCACAACCTCTGCTGTAATGAAAATCAATAATTGGCTATCCGTTTTCAAATCGGATTTATGTTTAAAAAACAAACGGATTAACGGAATATCCCCCAAAATGGGGACCTTGGAAACCTGGTTCAATGACTGGTTTTCGGTCAGTCCCACCACCAGCATGGTACCCCCGGAAGCAATGCACAGGGAGGAACTGAATTCATTGGAACGGACCGAAATACTATCCGTACTTTCTTCGTTAAATGAACTGACCTTCTGGGTGATTCCCAGTTCAATTTGACTCCCCAGCAACCGGGGAGTAACTTTCAATGTGGTTCCGGCTTCGATATTTTCGATTTTATCACTGGCAGTGGCGGATTGTAGGATAATCGTCCGCCGGTCTCCCACAAATAATTCCCCTGTCTTACCGTCGTCTACGATAATTACCGGGTCAGCATAGACTTTGGCCTTTTTATTCTTCTCCAGGGCTTTGATGGCAGCTGTGACATGGCCAAAGTCCCCAAACGCATCAAGATTCAATAAACCGTTGGTAAGATCCAAGGAGTACGCCGGACCGGCCCCAGCGGAAGGGGCAGCCCAATCCCTTTGGAGTAAATTGATTCCCCATTCTTTCAACACCTCATTACGAACCGCTGTAATTAGGGCTTTCACTTTAATCTGTTGCCGCTGGCCGTCCATTCTCTCCAAATCAGTCGCGATCCGTTGCAGCAGATCGGGAGGGGCGTTAATGGTGGCCAGCCCCCGGTTCAGATCAATCCGGACATAATTTTCATATGCCGCCGGTAATAAAGCTTTGGCCGACTCACCGCTGATATTTTTAAATAAGTAAACCCCCGTTTCGCAAAGATCTTTAAATGAAGGATTTTTAGAGTCCGCCAAACCCACCACATAAAAATCCTCCACTTTCCGAAAACTGAAACCACCCCCGATCAGCATCATACGTAATGCTTTTTCAAAAGGGACCGCTTTCAGTTCCATGCTGATGGTTCCTTTTACGTTCTCATCGGTGGTAATATTCACCCCCGTTTGTAAAGCCACTTCCCGCAATGCTTCCCGGAGGTCTGATTCGAAAAAGGTGGCGGTAACCAAAGGCTGGTCTTTACCCCCTTCCACCGCGGCCATAGCGAAGCTCGATAACATCAACAACAGTCCAAAAATGATTAACCCGTTTAAAATTACAACCCATCTGGTTCTTTTCACCCACATTCAACTCCTCAATAGTAATCGGCTAACTGTTCTTTGGTTTTACAACCAACCCTAAGACGGAGGAACCGATGATCTGTTCCCCGTTACTGATGGTAATTTGCACGTTAAATTTTCCAGCTTTCATTTGTTCCGCAAATCCCGTCAGAATCACGGTTTTTTCAGGCAACGTCCCGGCCTTTCGGTCTCCTTCCATCACTAAATCTACAACCTCCAATACCTTGCCTTCACTATCCCGGATGAGCGCTTTCGCTTCGGGTGTAATCCAGATATTCCCGGTATTTTTAATGACTGCTGACACCAAAAATTTTTCTCCGTCCCAATCACCGCTGACATTGGTGGCTTCCGCCTTACTCTGATATTTTCCGGAAACCGCCGCCGCCAGTATCACATTGGACTCTTCCAGCAACCCCGGCGGCTCATCCGTAGAATATACTTTGACCCGTAAAAAACCGTAATTCCCTTGGATTTTGCCATTCTGGGGAAACTTTACCGCGATAATATTAGTGGCCATCCGGCCCGGTTCCAAGAAAAATTTGGTTTCGCCTTTTATCTCCAAGCCAGTGTTATTGAGGATCGAATAAGGGTACCCCGTCTCCACATCGGCCGTTTCCACAGTAACCACAACCGGTTTATTAAAACGATTCTCATATTTCACCGCTTTCAGGGATGAAGTACCCGGATTTCCGGTAAAATCAAGTTCGGTGGGATTGACTCGTAAAAATTTCAGTTTGGAAGCCGGATACGTAAAATCCCCTTCTTTGATATTCAACGGTTTGGTCAACAGAATTTGGCCCGAACTGCCATAACGGTAAAAAAGTCTTAATTCATATTGGCCGGGCAATAATGCTTCTTTGGGGAGGCCCGTGTACACTAACTCACTATCGGGAAGCAACCGCCACTCACTGTAATTAAAATTCCATCCCAATTCCGGGCGAAGTTCCACCCGTTCCCGCAGTTTTTTACGGTTATCCCGGATGGTAATCATGGCTGAAGTGAGATAGTCCAGTTGCGAAGTATTCCGGGCCTGGATCTTGAGTACCGGTTCACCGTTTTTACCCCGGACGATATCGAACGCGGTCACTTCGGCGCCTGGCCGCAAACCTGGCCGTTCCACCCGTAAATGGATCCGGATGGCATAGCGTATTGTAAACTGCATTCCGGTTTTCTTTTCCGGCTGGGGAGGTTCAACCATCACCGCTACCGTATAAGTCCCTCCCGCATCCAGCGGTACCTTCACCGAACCTTTCACCAAACTTGGTTTCCCAGGTGAAGTCATGGCTTCCGCCGGGATGGAGAACCAAGCCAAAGCCGGAAAAGCACCCGCTTCGGGTACTTCATAAGTATAATCTCCATTGGTCTGTTGGATAGCCTTATATAATTTGATAGTGACCTTCTCCGGTTTGGCGCCCGGTACCACCTGGATTTGAAACGGAACTGCATCGCCCGGCTTGGCGGTCAATTCTATTAATAGCGGTTGAACTCCAACCGCAAAAATTGCAGCAGCAATAATAAGGCAGAGAGCCAATATAACAGCTGTGATAACAACGGTTTTGCGCTTCATCGATAAGCTCCTTTCAGCGAACGTATGGCGTAACATGTTATAGATGAAAACAATTTGAGATAGGATTAACAGGATTTATTGGATTGACGGGATGATTTAACATATTATATCGTGCTAAACGCAATAAACCCTGATAAAGATCAGAATTTATCCGTATTTATCCGTATTTATCCTATTTATCCTATTTATCCAGTTAACCCTGTCTATAATAAGTTCTTAGGAGAAAATTTGGAAGCGGGCTTAAATCAAAGCCCGCCCCATATCCGATATCAATTATCCAGATAAACTCTTACGGATGGCTTACCGTTAGTTTAACGAGACCGGCATAATGGCCATAATGCTGATCACTGACTTCTCCGGTTTGAGCTTTAAACTGGACGGATTGGGTATACACGCCGATGTGGCCGATGGGATAATTGAACGTCGCAATCGGGTCAGCTTGCTGCCAATTACTGGAACCGATTTTATACCAGGTTTTTAAGGACCAGGGTCTCAAATCCGCGAAGCTCCCCAGAATCGTCCCTTCCAGTTTGCCGTTGATGAAACAATTGGTTTCTACCCGGAATAACTTGGTTCCATAAGCGGTTTGATATGCCTGGCCAGTAAAGACCAGATCCTCACCACCAGTGAAATCCACTTTGGCATAAGGGCCAACCCAAGCCCCGACACTACCCCAATCATATACGGTGTCCCCGTTAGCCAGAGTTCCTTCATGTTGGCGACTAGCGGCGAAAGTAGTACAAGAGAACGCCAGCACCAAACAAAATGCAACCACGAAAACAATGCGCAATGCTTTCACAATTTCTGCCTCCCCTGAATTTTTTCAATCAATTTGTCTGAAAAACTAACGAATTGAATAGACTACTGAGCCACCCCCTTCTCTGATCCAGCAAAGTAACGCATATGGTACGCCTGCCAACCCAAAAGATCCGGGACATACCAAAACGCGTCCTATCTGCAAATGGAAGAATCGTTATAAAATTTGGGTCACGTTATCTTATGCGCTAGAATATTTTTTATGATAGGCCTGCTTAAAAAAGAAATACTGCTTGCCAATCCACCACCATATATATGTTGACGGCTTATCATTTATTTCTAAATATCATGGATTATTCCAAATTTGTTCATAATGTGTAACCGATGAAACGATGGTTGAAGTTTTCGCGGGAGACGGTTTGAAATAAAAAAATCCCTCCCAACACTGGCGCTGGCGCGCGCGTTTGAGAAGGATAAATATCAATAACGACTAAAATCTTTAATCCTGTTTATAAACCACGAATCATATGAATAAACATTATTAGCCCGAAATGGAGCCACTTAGCTTTCATAGTATTACTTTTTCGTGCGATTCGTGGTTAAAATTGTTTCATACCGGTTTTCAGGCATTCATACCCGCAAGGAGTCTGTGCGAATAACACATTTTTATAGCTTAAAACCACAATATCTTGTTATAAATCATGTTACTAAACACTAAATATGCTTCGAAAACTTATTACCCGCACAGACTCCTAGCTTTTATTAATCATTGCCAAGTTAGATTTTCCAAAGGCCTTTTTCATATCGTTCCTGTTAATCCTGTCTGCATTAAGTTTTTTAAAAATAAAAACCCGCCGTAATGACGGGCCTTTCTTGTCAAGAGGATTTACGCTTCCTCGCTGCTTCTGATTTCTTCTTTCTGCGTACGCTAGGTTTCTCATAATGCTCTCTTTTCCGTACCTCTGCCAAAATACCTGACATTTGACATTGACGTTTAAAGCGGCGTAATGCGCTATCAAGAGTTTCATTTTTTCCGATTTTAACTTCAGCCACATATTTCCCTCCCCTCCACTGCCTCTTTCCTTCAGAACGACCCGTCCGCAGTGTCCGGTTTGAAAACTAAATTATTAAATACCAATCACATTTTAATATTATACTATACCAATCCATCAATTGTCAATCATTTAACCCATATCAACTTTTAGCTGGCGTCCCGCCAGGATATGAATATGAAAATGGGGTACGGTTTCTCCCGCAAAACGCCCAATATTTGAAACTACTCGAAATCCATCTTCTTTGATGTTTAATATCCGGGCGGTTTCTTGAATGCCTGAGTAAAGCGCGTTTAACACACCAGGTTCCAGCAGACGGGGATCACAAATATTATCGATATGGATTTTAGGAATTACCAATAAATGAATCGGCGCTTCCGGTTTAATATCTTTTATCACCAAAGCCAGTTCATTTTCAAATACAACCTGGCTTGGCAGTTCTTTGTTAATAACCCGGCAAAATACACAATCCGACACTTCCATCGCTCCTTTAAAATTTAATTCGACATTAGTCTTTTAATATCCTTCAAAATCTTTACGAAAGTAATAATTCTCCTTCCAAATCACTGCCGTTTGCTTTGGAAACCGAAACCATCCGCAAACTGTTTTGGAGATTAAGTTCCGACTCGGCGCGGACCCGTAGGTACTCGCCGGACAGACCCGACCAAACCGACTGTTCTTGTTCTTCAAACAATACCCGTACCTGCCGCCCCGTAAACTTTCGGGCAAATGCTACGGCACTCCCGGTGGCAATTTGCTGAACGATTTGGCTCCGGGTCTCCTGAACCTTTTTGGGAATTCGCTCCGGTAATGTAGCGGCTTTGGTCCCCGGTCGCGGTGAAAAACGAAATACATGAATCCGGCTAAAATTTTGTTGCAATATAAAATCACGCGCCGTTTCAAAGCCGGCTTCAGTTTCACCGGGGAAACCGACGATTATATCGGTGCCAATGCCTATCAGAGGATTTCGGGCTCTGATCTTCGATAACAGCCTGGCATAAAAGGATGTGTCATAACCCCGGTTCATCAATTCCAATATTTGATCACAACCGCTTTGCAAAGGAATATGCAAAGATTGACAAATCTTATCGCTGCCGGTAATCAGTTCCAGCAATGAATCGGATAAATCATAAGGTTCTATGGAACCCAAACGGATCCGATAATCTCCGGGTATTTTTACCAGTTCCCGTAATAAATCACTTAAATGGATTCCTAAATCTTTTCCATATGATCCTAGATGGATCCCGGCAAGGACAATCTCTTTAAACCCCCGTTCCAATAATCGCCGGAAATCCTCCCGTACCAGATCCGGCGGTTGGCTTCGGACTTTGCCCCGGGCGTAGGGAACGATACAATAGGAACAAAATTGTTCACAACCTTCCTCGATCTTCAAGGCCGCCCTGGTTCTTACGGTAGCATCAGCGGTATCCTGAGTCCAAAAGGGGGTATTGAACCCATTTACGTGGGCGTGATCGTCACATACGGCCACTAAATTTCTACGGGTAGCCATGTACGATTCCACCAGTTCCACGATTCGTGGCCGTTCAGTCATACCCACCACCAGATTCACGCCAGGGATTCCAGCGGCCTCATCAGGCGCGATTTGGGCAAAACAACCGGTAACCACCACCACCGCGCCGGGAGTTAATCCGATGGCTTTGCGGATGATTTGGGCGGATTTGCGATCACTGGTCCGGGTAACGGAACAAGTATTGATAACGTAAATATCAGCGCCCTTTTCAAAGGGAACGATTTGGTATCCCTTGTTCTTGAAAAGCGCTGTCAAACTTGACGTATCATTTTGGTTTACTTTACAGCCGAGAGTAAAAAAAGCCACCTTCATTTATTTTCTCCATGTCAATGTTTCACCTTTTTGTCTTGGTTCCACCCAGGTTAGTAATAACGGATTCAGCACCAGCATAGTTAACAGCGTTAGCGCAATCACAATAATGCCCTGGGCAAATATCCAGTAAAGAATCATTAAAAAATTCAAAGCAGCAATTCCATATCCCATCGGAATCCGGTAAAGGCCAGGGGAAAGCCGGGCAATGATCCGATAAAGACTGACCTCCACCAGTCCCAAGAAAATCCAGGCAAAAATCTCACGTTCCAGGGAACTCAAGGGGCTAGTGACTTTTAATTTCCACAGCAGGATTAGAGTCAGCAAGAATCCCGAAAAAGCCAGCAAGGAGAACCATAGAATTTTAAACGCACTGACCCGGTTTGGAGCGTCAATCTGGTTCTCGCGCTCCGGCTGAAACGTATTAAAAGCGCAACAAAGCCAAAATCCGCAAACCAACCCATATCCCCAAAACGAAGGCAAAAAAAGGATTACCGGAAAAGAACCCGCCAAAATGATCCAGGGGGAAAGCCGGGTGAAAAATTGGATGCCGATGCCCCCGGCCATGGCCAATAATATTATTAATATATCCCAAAATAGATACATTTTAGTTGTCATCCTCCTTCCCACTAAGATTACGGTTCTCCGGAGTAAGATTTCCTAAAAAGATCGACCTTCCCAAACCCGGATCGTACGGAGCCCATTCCTGGCCATGCTCATCATTGCGGACAATTGTAAGGAATTTCATAACCTGCGCATCCATATTATCGGCATGATGAAGAATACAAGCCTCAATCGTCAATGGTTCCACTGGGGAACCCCATTCCATAATTCCATGATGGCTAATGAGAAGATGCAGTAAACTATTCCGGGTATTCCAGTATCCTTTGCTATTGTCATTCATTTTGTCCAACGCCCGTTGCACCATTTCCACGCCTAGAATTAAATGCCCGATTAATTTCCCTTCGTTGGTCCCCTCAAAACTTTTATCGATCTTGTAAGTCTTTACTTTACCGATATCATGCAACACCGCCCCGGTTAATAACAAATCCCGGTTTACCGGCGGATAATACCCGGCTGCGGCCTTGCAAAGGGCCGTAACCCCGGTGGTATGTTCCAGCAAACCACCGATATAGGCGTGGTGCCGTTTTAACGCAGCCGGAAATTTGATAAAGCGGGCCTTGAAATCCGGATCCTCAAAGAATGAATTCAAAACCTCCCGTAACAGTTTATCCTGGATTCCGGCAATGGTCTCCATGATAAAACTCCAACAGTTGGTCAAGTTACCGGGGGATTGGGGTAAAAACAAGCTGAAGTCCACTTCCGGCTCCGGCACCAGCTTAAAAGCCCCGTTGTTCTTAGCATCCCATTCCAGTTGAATTTGATCCTTGTAGATTTTGGGCTGGATATTGTGAATGGCGATGACTTTTCCGGCTTCCAGGCGGCTAAAAAGCTCTTCATCGGCATCCCAGACTTTCACCGCCACTTCTCCGGTGCGATCCCCGATCTTCATCGTCAAATAAGAACTGCCGTTTTTGGCGATTCGTAATTGGTTTTCAATGATCATATACTGACCGCTGACCGGCCGGTCCCCCGAGACTTTCTTGAGCTCCATGATTCCCCTCCGATAAATGAAGTGTGAAGTTTGAAGGGTGAAGTGTGAAAATAAGAACAAACCAATTTTAACCTTCACATTTCTTCTTATCCGTTTCTTCGGTTAAAACGCCTAATAGTTTAGCCATGGATAGCAGATCCAGAGCGTTGTGTTCCAAAATGGGGTCTAACCACGAACGGTCGCCAGTATCCAAATAACGATAATAATAATCGGCAATCTCTGCGCCGGGAACATCGTTTTCGCGTTCCTGGTGAAACAACTCCCTTTCCAGGGTGATTAAACGGCAGTTGGGATAAACTCCCTTGTATTGTTTCCGGGCCGGCCGTAGCAAGTCCACATGAAACGCCTTCACTTCCTCATTTAACTGATGATATTTCATGCGATTTTTTAAATAAGGCAGGTCGAAACTGCGGCCGTTAAAACTGGCAATCACGTCGGTATTCCCTAATTCCCGGGCTGTTTCTTTTAAAATCGCTTTCTCTTCATCAAAATTGCGGGCCAGAAACTGTTTCACATATCCTTGTCCACCCTGAAAGTACAAAATTCCCACCAAAAATACCGGATGAATATAATACAATCCGATGGTCTCAATATCGATAAACTTGACGGTCTCCGGCCGGAAAAAACTTAGCAATTGGAAATCCGTTGCCCCATAACGGGACAGCCGGTCCAGATCTTTATTTTCGATGGTTTTCAGTAAGTCCCGGGCCGCTCTTTCCCAACGTGAATTCTTAAGTAAATCAGCCACTGTAAAAATACCGTCTTGATTTAACCGGGCGGTGGTTTTGGGCCCGATACCGTATATCAGATGCAGGTCCTTTTTTAATGATTCAATTTCCGGGAAATGATACGTTACATTAACAGTCCGGAATTGAATCAAGGCAAACGATCCCGCCTCATTAACGGCTTGGGTTTCTTGCATTATCATCCGTTCGGTATTCCCATGAGTTATTATTCCTCCTGGACTTTTAAGGTAACCGTACCGTTTTGATGCACCGTAAAACATTGGTCCCGTAAGTTAATTTCAATTAATTCTCCCCGCAATTCTTCGCCCTGGGCACGAGCTAACCGGGCATTCCCTTTAAAAGTCAACAATTGCCGTTCATCGTCATATTCGATTTTTTCGGCAGTACCAGTAAACTCTTGATGTACGATGCGGCCTGACTCTGCTGTGAAGTTATTCGAACCGGTTTCAAAATAAAGCCCGGCGGCTTTCAGGGTAAATGGTTCTTTCGTGGTTTTGCCCTTTAAGTTTTTAATTTCAGCCCGGGTTAATACCACTTCTTTGGGAAAAACGCCCGCTTTTTGTTCATAATTGTAGTCCAGGGCTTCCGCCGTAATTTTTATCTCCCGGGAAGTTAAATCGGTCTTGTTTTCCAACCGTAATTGTTTGGTTGACATATCAATGGTGACCGAATCCGATTTAATCACCGTGGTATCTTGCCGAATCACCACATCGCCTTTAAAATCCAGTTTCTGTCCGGCATCATCATATTCGATCCCGTTAGCGTTCCCCTCAAATTGTTTATGCTTCAGCCGGCAATTGCCACTGGCCTTGAAATTTTTCGTATCGGTCTCAAAGTAAAGTTCCTTGGCAGCCAGTTCAAAAGGGTCTTTTTTCTCCCCGTTCCCCGACTCAAGCCGTTTTAATAGCACCTGGCCCCGAAATGTTCCGCTTTCTTGCTTGAGATTGTACTCTAAGCGCCGGGATTCAATGGAAACATCGTGATTCATCAATCGGGTTCCTTTATCCAATTCGGCAATTTTTTGGTCCAGATTGATGGTTACATACTCGGTGATAATTATGGTTTTACCCTGGACAATCCGGACGTTGCCTTCCAGATAAGTTATCTTTTTTTCAGCGTCACCCGATACCCGGGCGGCGGTTATCCGCACCGGTTCTTCATGTGTCGTTGCAAAACTGACCCCCAATAAAAGCCCCAATATCAATATCCAACCGTATTTCTTCATGGATATAAGATAATCTCTTTGGGAGTAATTAAATAATACTTTTTCTCTTTGGTGTTATATAGCAGACCGTCCGCTTTCATCTGATCTTTTTTCTCGAAAAATTGGACATCTCCTTCCAAAAGAATTTCATCTTTTTTTAAGCGGATGATCATTTTTCGGGCTTTGATGATGGTATCATTTTTCTGATAAACAACTTCCTTGGGGCACACCATTTCTTCTTGTTTATAATTGATCATGCTTTCCGTAGTTTTGATGAGGGCCTCATCGATTTTGGCTTCCAGGCCTCCACCCAGGTACAGTTCGGAACGATTTCTTTCCAGGCGAGCCCAACCGGCGATAAAATCAACTCGTTTATCTTTAACCGAATATGCCACCCCATTACTGATGTTTTCAAAATGATACTGGCTGCCGCTACTGGATTGCCAAATCTTCGCCGCTTCAATCTCCCAGGATTTCTTATAGTCCTCCCAGCCTATCAATTTGGGCTGGGCAATGAGAATCGCCGGGGGTTCGGGTCGCGGACGGCTCACCTGGATGGTTTTCTTTGAGAAAAGACCGGTGATGATCTCATCCCACCATCCGCCAAAATGGCCCAAAGATATGAACATAGCCCAAAAAACCATGGTTAATAATTTAAAATTTAATTTCATCAAGCAATCCCTCAAATTGAGACTCGGAACTATATTTCAACGGTACATCCGGGAAAATATTGAAGGTCAGTTGAAGCCAATACTGGTCAGTAAGCCAATCATAATGTATTTTCAGCTTACGGCAGTGCCAATCGTAAACGAAACCGGTCTGGGCATCCGTAAAGGCATCCCGAAGCGTATCATATTTCACACTGAGTTCCAACTGCCATTTGGCAGTGAGCTGCTGGGCGATTAAGGCCTCGAATTGTTTGCTGGACCATAAGCCGGTACTAAAATCATAACCGGCGTTTAAGGCCAGCCGCCAATTGTCCTTGGGGGAATAATTGGCCCGCAAGTTGGTGGATTTCAGGCCCACCTTCCAATCGTACAATGTATCAAAATAAACTTCCTGGCCCGGCGCCGGAGTCCAGCGCGTCCAAAATACCACCGGATCGGCAATTGCGTTTTTAAAATTATACCCGCCTTTTAACGAAGCATTAAAACCTTGGCTCTGCCACCGCCATTCGTTGGTTAGATAAGCGCCATCCAAAATACTATCACCGGTTCTGCCAAAAAAGTAGTTCTGTATCCCATAAGTACCGGCATATCCTACCCGGACCTCTGTTGAAAATTTCTTGGTAAACTGTTCAATCAACCCCAAATCGGTGGTAAGCGCATAAAATTCGGTCTCGGAACCGTTAACCCGAAAGTCGCGGTAAAAGAACTTACTCTCCCAATTCACGGTGGTATGTTCCGTTTGCCATAACTTGAGAGGCAATTTTTGAATATCCAAAGCCTGGCGGTATCCAGTCTCCTGGGAAATAATATTATTTATTTTAGTAATTTTTTCCAGAGACAAATATCCGCCGCTCACTTTGAAATCGCCGAATAACGGTAATTTCCATTTGGGAATCGTATAAATTATATCGGGTTTCACATTATTATTGCTGCTATTCTCACTGAATACCATGGTTTCATCGTAATTCAGGGAAACATTGGACCAGCCCCAATCTTTGCGAAACGATCCTGAATACTTAAAACTATTCGTTGTAAAATGCGGAACGGATAATGGATTGGAGGAAGCCGTATTAAGCTTATCCTCATAAAACCAGCGGCTATTTATGTTGATATTCGAACTGGCATCCGGATTATAACTCCAGCTGCCGTTCAAGTCATCCAAATATTCCCCGGTACCGGTATTACCGGCAAAATTCAGGTTCAAACTAGGGTAAGGGGATTGGCCGGTAATTCGTAGATTTAAAGCTCGTTTTTGCTGCTTGAGATCTTGCTTAATTCCGTTAAAATAAATATACGATTGATTCCAATTTTCCACTGCGGTGGAAAACTTCATTTTGGGGTTGGTGGCGTTTTCGTAGCCAAAACCCAGTTTATAATCCGGATTGGGATACCCTAGTTTCCGGTTGTTAATATAGTGATAATCTTGATAAAATTTGCTGGTCGGGCTGAAATCGTAGTAATGGGTGACCCCTAACTCATCACTGCCCTTTTCGGTGAGCCGGGAGGTTATTTTCCCATAGTTTTTACTGTCCCATATATAATTATAGCCTGTTTTGACAAACCAGCCTTCCGTGTCATTATGACCAATTTCAAAATTAAAGTTGTTGTTGTCCCGGTCAGGCTTGAGGGAAATAAAGAAAAATGGCACATAAAAAAGCGGCACACCGTGTTCCCAATACCATACCCGGCGCAATACCACCCGATCCCCGGGATAATATTCGACTTCCTTAGCGGTTAAGTGATAATGGGGTTTCTCCCGGTTACAGCCACTTAATGTGGAATTCCGGGTAATTACCGTTTCCTCCTGAAAATAACCTTCGGCGGCTTTCAGTTGAACGGGACCGTTGATTTCCGCATCGCGGACCTCGGCCTGAATGGGCGATAACAGGCCCTGCTCGTTGATTAAGTAATATATAAAGCTATCACCATGATAAACCGAGTCATTCTTAGTGATGCGTACCTTCCCTTTGGCCAACAATACATTTTGGGTTTGATCCATAAATGCGCGCTCACACTCAACGGTGATATCCTTATAAACTATCTGTACATTTCCTGAAGCTTCCATTTGTTTTGAATAATAATCATAAGTCATCTCATCGGCTGTAATCTTGGCCTCCCCGGAATCAGCCCGGGTATGCTGCGCCGGTAGCAAAAACATCAAGAGCGCTATCCAACTGAAAACCAGCCGCCACCGCATCTTTACCTCCGTTTTTCATTGGCCACGAACAGTAACAGGCCCACTGAAAAAATCAGGATATGGGGAATCCAGGCGGCGGCGAACGGTGGTATAACTCCATTGCAACCCATAGTGCGCCCGATAACCTGCAAGGTATAATACGCCATAATAATCAAAAAACACCACACCATCCCGAGCCAACTGTTATTCCGGCCGGTGAACATGGTCAAGGGGATTGCTAAAAAGACTAATACCAGAGATATTAGAGGATCGGCGAATTTTTGTTGATAATAGACCCGGTATACATAGTTGTAAGGCCCATATAGTTTAATTTTTTCCAGTAATTCTTTCGCCCGCATCTCATAAGCGCTTTTATCGCCCATCATAACCCGGTAATCAAGAGACATGAGCAGTTCCATTTTGGGAAATTTTAGCTCGGTGGCAACCACGCCGCTTTCATCCAGATCATGAACAACGCCTTTATAGAGGATCCAGATTCCGTTCTTGACCCGGCCGTACTCGGCGGTGATCAGCCTGGGCCACTTTCCGGCAGCTCCTGGTTCCAACACCATAATCCCGGTAATTTCTTTCCGGCGGTTATCGACTCGATTTAAATAAATGAAACGGTTCTGCGGGCCTTTAAAAACCACATTTTCTTTTAATAACGGTATATTTTCCTGATTGGAAAGCCGCCTGACTTCCATCTCAAACCGGTGATTGGCTGAGGATACAACCAGATCATTCCACCAGAACGCTCCAAAGCAAATCGCGGCCACACCGATACATATAGGGATCGTAATCTGGATTAGACTGCATCCGGCGGTTCGCATCACATCAAATTCCCGTTCCCGTAGCAGCCGTCCCAAGGATAGAATGACTCCAAAAAGGGCCGCGGCTGGAATAACATCCATCCATAATGTGGGAATTTTATCCAAAATCAACATCCCAATAAGTTTTAAAGGCATCCGGTAACTGATAAACAAATCGTTAAATTCAAAAAGGATCTTCCCAATGCCAAGGGCCGTAAAACCCAAAAAACAGAGTAAAAATTGCTCGATGAACTCTTTCCAAATATAACGATGAATTATACGCACGTTTTTCCTCAAACCTTCAAATTATTGTGTAGAAACCCTATCCGATGTATTCAACAATCTTTGATAGCCGACAATTTATGTTTTACTCCGGTGATTTAAATTCATAAAGGCATAAATCCTGCTACATGTTATATCGGATGAATACAATGAATCACCGGAGTAATCAATAACTGTCTTTGGGGATTACTTCGCCTAGTTTCAACCAAATCCTGCCTTACCCGGGAATTTAAAAAAGGAACTTGCCGGTAGGGGGGGGATTAATTCTAAGATTATAATACGATTGCCTTGTTTCTTGTCAAGCAATATAGCAAAGGAATACAAAAGAGTATAAAACTTTTGAACGACTTTTCATATACTAATTCAAAACGGTGTGAACTCTCAACTTTGTTCACACCGTTTTGAATGAATATTAAACCCTATATTCCCACAAACCCTTAACACGAAAATAGGTTCATGCGGCTTTTCCAAAGCCGATTCATGAGTGATTGTGATGCCAATCATGCCGTGTTAGGACGAAATCCGCCCTTCCAGTTCGGCAACCTTCTTTTGCAGTTCACGAATCTCTTTAATCAAATCCGGTAGCCGTCCGGCAGCCGCTTGAATCCTCATATCCTCGGCATGAGGCCGGGCCGGATGTCCGGAAACGAATGAATTTGGGGCCAGACTACTGATCACTACCGCCGAGGCGGCTACCACCGAATCATCACCCACTTTAAGATGGCCTACCAATCCTGCCCTGCCGGCTAAGATGACCCGATCTCCGGTTTTGGTGCTTCCCGCCATCGCCGCCTGCCCGCATAAAATATTATTCGCGCCAATCTGGCAATTATGAGCGATTTGAACCAAATTATCAATCTTGGTCTCTCTTTTAATTAACGTTACCCCAACAGTGGCCCGGTCAATCGTGACATTGGCCCCAATCTCGACTTCATCTTCAATAACGACTCTGCCAATTTGCGGGGTTTTAATATGACGGCCATTTACCGTTTCGTAACCAAATCCATCCGAACCAATAACTGTCCCGGCATGAATTTGGACCTTATTCCCGATAACCGTATCCTCCCGGATCACTACATTGGCATGAATGATCGAATTTTGCCCGATGACTACCCGGTCGTCAATTACCACTCCGGGATAAATGATAGTACCCTGGCCAATCTGGACTTGATCACCAATACAGACCAACGGTCCAATAGCTACATTATCACCCTTAAAGTCCCGGCCGATTTGGGCGGAAGCATGAATCCCCGGCTTAAATTCTTTTTTGGGCGCAAAGAAGTCCAATATTTGCGCAAAAGCAAGCCGTGGATTGGAGACTTTAATCATCGGTTTATCCAGTTCGGGGAAATTTATTGGGACAATCAAAGCAGTTGCCTGACTATTCAACGCCGTCTCCAAAACGCGATTGGTCGCAATAAAGCTAATATCCCCAACTTTTGCATCATCCAATCCGGCTACATTACTAATTTCTACCTGGCCATCCCCGACGACTTCTCCACCAACCAAACGGGCAAATTCAAATAAAGACGGCATCTTCCATCAGAGCTCCTTATTATTTATTACATTCTTTTAGGACATCTTCCGTGATATCGGTATCCCCATAAATCAATGCCTGCGAGTTGGCCACCGCCTTCAATCCTTTGTTTTTAGCTACTTTTGTTACAATGCTCTGGATCTTAACGCTTAATTCTTTTTGTTTATCTGCTTTATACTGTTCAAACTCTTTAGAAATAAGACCCTTTTCAGCATCAGTCTTCGCGGAATTAAATTGTTTTTGCAATTCAATGCCTTTCGATTGAACTAAATCATTTAAACTCTGATATAACTTATTTTCATTGGAAGATATCCGGGTGTAATCCACCACGCCAATCCGAACTGAGAACATACTGATAGCCCAAATCGTCCCGGCCGTTAATAAAATGAAACCCAATAAAATTGAAATCCATAGATTTTTATGATTCATTGAGATTTTTCCTCCATTTAAATTATTAAATTATCCATGATTTACAATCGACTCTCTCTTAAGTCGATGACTTGGTCATCGTTTTTGGTAGTCGATTACAATCGACTTTCTCTTAAGTCGATGACTGGTCATCGTTTTTGGTAGTCGATTACAATCGACTTTCTCTTAAGTCGATGACCGTTTCAATATCCTGTTGACGTTGTTGCCGCCATTGGTAAAAATCGGCTTCTAATCGTTCACGGTATTTATTGAATGCGCTTTCAGCCGTATTTGCCAATTTGTTACGGATACCGGCAATTTCCGAATCCAGTGAAATCTGTCGTTGTTTTTTATATTGAGCCAGTTCTTCCGATAATTGCTGTTGCCGTATCGATATCTTATCATACATTTCCTGGTGAACCTTATCGATTTGGCCTTGAATTCTTTGCTTTTCCAGTGCGGGCTCCTTGATCCGGTTGGAGAGATCAATCAGTAATAGTTGCAGTTGTAAATTAGCCAATGTCACCTGATATTTGGCCGCCATTTCCTCATTATATTGGGTAACGGCGTTTTTAATCGCAAGTTCCCGAACGGTTACCTCTTTTTCAAAATTCGTTTTTATGCGGATAGTCTGTTCTTGAAGCTCCCGCTCCATCTCTAAATGCAGTTTATTGCGATATAATTCCAGCGCATTTTCAAGTTCAGCCTTCCGAAACGCCTCTTCTTCGGTAAATAACAGTTTAATCTGGTTGGTTTGCGCGCTAAGTGACTCCTCAGCAATCTTTTGTTGAAATATGCTGATTTTCTCTTTCTTTTGAGAACTACTTTTAGGATATACCCATCCCCCGGTCAATTCACTCATCGCCCCGCTAATTTTGGCATACTCATTCCAATCCGCACGTTCCAAGTTAGCGGCATAATCCGGTAAATCAGTCACTGAAGGTTCCAAAGTCATGAGACGATAACCTTGCCAGATTAGGGTGACCCCGAACAAACCCAATAAACCAATCATCCACATCTTCCGGTAACGAAAGACGCTTTGTACCTTAAATTTTAGCTTATTTGGATTTATTCTGTTTCTCATCTTTCTTCACTTTTTTAATGATATCTTGAGTAATATCGGTTCCACCGTATAACACCATGCTTTTTTCAACGACCAAGGCTAATTTCTTTTTTTTCGAAACCACCGCCACCAGTTCCATGAATTCATTATTGGCCGCTTGAGTTTGCTCAGTTTTAAGTTCATCGATCTGAAGCCGCTTTTTCTCCAACTGCATGTTAATTTCCTTGATTTTGTTGTTTAACTCAGCTTGAAAGCGCTCCGAAATTTGATCCTTTTCCGCAGATGACTTACCAGTAGCTTCCTTATCATACTTTCGGGTATTTTCATAATAAAAACTTGTATATTCTTTATATAGATTGCCTCGAAATGTTTCCAGTTCGGCATCCTTGGCCTTAAAAGTTTCAGAAAGTTTCAGAAAAAATGGCAATTCATCCTGCAAGCGCTGCAAGTCATAAAAACCCACTTTAAGCTCTTTGGCCTGAACCGTTCCCCATAAACTCATTGCTACGAATCCGATTATCAATAAAAAAAAGGGAAACCGGCCGGACTTTTGAAGCAACGTCAACTTCATTGGGAATTCTCCTTAAAATAATAAAAAATCACTTACCGGATTTGGAATTGGTGGTTTTCGAATCCGTTTTGGAATTGGCTTTGGCTTGATCTAACACTTTTTGTGTAATATCAACCCCGCCATAAAGACACGCATTTTTATCCAATACCAAAGTCAATTTCATATCCGTGGCCACGGCTTCAATAGTCTTCTGCAACTTTTCCATGACGGCCGCTTTTTGCTGATTGAGATATTCATTAATTTCTTTGGCTTTCTGGTTAAGCTGATTATTTAAGTCATTGAATTTCACTTGAAGCTGTTCTTGATATTTTTGTTCAATTTTGGCTTGTTCTTCGGAAGATTTTCCGGCTTTTTCTTTTTCGGCTTTATTCTTCAAGTCTCTACTGGCGCCTTCAAGTTGTATGTTATATAAACTTTTAAGTTGGGTTAATTCCGCCTCTTTGTATTTGGCTACATCAGCCAAATCAATATAATCCGGAAGCTCTTTCTGAATCAGTTCCATATTAACATACCCAACCGTTGAATCCGGAGCCTTCGCGGAAACCGCGGTCTTCGAAAAACTGCCGGCCGCCAGAATCAATGTTAAAATCACCATACCAAAGATTAAATACGGGACAAATTTTTTTGATTGCATATTGGGCGCTCCTTTATGAATATTTAAATTTTTGTTAAAAGTGATATCGTAGTTGAACGGCGATGTTATTATTACTATCAATCAGTTCCACATGGATACGTTCGTTTAAATAAATTCCAATCACTCCTTCGGTTGGACTATTACGATCAACTCCCAACCGTAAATCCAGATAATCACCTCGCTCAAATTGGAAATGGAAGCTGATATTTTTATAGGCATGTTCAAATCCATATTCAAATCCACCGGTAAAATTTGGCCCCAAAGGGAAATAACAACCGGCATAAATATTTCTACCGGCATTATTTCCTAAAATATAACCCCGGGTAAATAATTCATAACTATCAGTACGATATCCAAGGTGAGCCTGCAAATTTCCGTATGATTCATTGGCATTCACAAAATAACCGGCGTCAAATTTGATAAGATAAGTCGTGGAATCCACGGTAATTTCCACTTGGGTTTTTATCCCGGGCTTGATCCCCAAATTCACCTGCATTCCAGCCTTCTTCAATGAAGAATCATCATTGGTAATCCGGGATAGATAATCTTGAATTCGCAATTGGTAATGGCTGAGAAATTCCACCGGCAACCCTTTCAAGACATTGAATTTCTCCCGGTAACCGTTGGTTTTATATTTCACGAAAACCACCGGGATGTTCACCGCCTTTATATCCACTTTGACCTCGGAAACCACGGGTTCTTTGGGGAACAACTGGATATCAAATACGGTATTGGAGCCGGGTATCAGGGTAAACTTACTATAATATCCGGGAAGCTCCCGTTCCAACAGATAATTGGCGACTAAATTAAATATTCCTTCCGCCCAGGTGATAGCCTCTACCGGCAGACCTACAAATATTTGATTGAGATCCGTCTCAATTTTGGAAGTGATTTCTTTACGAAACATATCCAATTCAGGAGTTAACCCGCTAACCGCCAGATTTAGACTCACCTTTTCAATTAAAGGCGTAACCGGTTTCAGATAGGTGAGTACTTTAGTATGATTCCCGATGATTAGATCCACTTTTTCAATTTTAAAGCCGATCAGAACTTTCGAAAAAACGTTGAAAATTGCCGCTTTCACCGTTTCCTGATTGGCCGTCAACAAGGAAAGAGGCTGGTTTAACAAGATTTTTTCACCGACCCGGCTGATACTGTATTCAATTCTTTCCTGTAAACCTTCATAAATCTGGCCGGTGACATGTAGCTGAATTTCAACGGATTCAACTTTTTCCGAATAATTTTTCGAGCGCTCGTTTTCAGGGTGGCCATTTTGAGCGTTTACCAACCCGAATCCGTTGCTTAGCATTACCATGGTAAAACTAATAATACTTAACCGCGCCCAAAAAAACTTGGTCCCAACGTTCAACTTATCACCTCGTTAGAACGCTTCTCCGATTGTTAATACCGCCTTGGATGCACCATCAGTATTCATAAAGTAATCAAAACCGATAACCCCGAGAAATGGAATTACATAACGTAAACCGACTCCATAATCCGATTTAAAATGAGTTACACCGGCGTTATTGACTTGACCCGCATCAAAAAAGAGCACCGTCTCAATATTTTTGTTCATCGGTAGCCGGTATCTTAATTCAGTATTGAACAAAACAGTTTGATTACCGATCAAATCGATGGCTCCAGGATCTCCGCTGTAACGGTTATTATCATAACCACGCAGCTTATACATTCCACCTAGATATAAAGCGTCATAATCAGGGTACTCGCCGAACAACCAATCTGCGGCCAAATGCGCACCCCAGACCAGATTGGGCGCTATCTGGATAAATTTTTTACCATCCAAACCGATTTGCTGGTAATTATAAGCACCTCCCAGCAAATTGCTGGACACTTTATATTTCCCGGACAAATGATATCCGCCATTGACATAAAAGGCGTCCTGATACAGTAAATTATTTTTGACTACGCCCAACACCATCGAATTATCCCAAAACATCAACGAACGGGATGGAGCGATTTCCGGTTCCTCCGGTTTATAGGTTGGGTTTTTAATATCGTTTCTTTCAAAATTCAGCCCCAAATTCACCGTGGTGTCAATTCCCAGGGGCCGGCCAAAGCTTAATAAAAGGTTGGTTTGTTTGAGATCTAAATCATAAACCTCGGGCCGATTATTTGAATCATATAGTGCTATAGGATCATCAAACCAGCTAAACACTGTCGATTTTCTAGTACTATCCGTATTTCCCATGGTTAACTGAAAAGAAGTATGCTTGGAATCCAGCCAGGGTTCAACGAATGAAAACTCGATATTTTTGGAGGTTGCCGTATAATTTAAGTTTAAAGACAGGCTCTGCCCCAGTCCCATTAAATTTGGAGTCGAATAAATTAATGATCCGGCTATTTCGTTGGTGGTGGGAGTCCAGGATAACTGGGGACTAATCTCTCCAATTCCCACCGCTTCTTTCACATCCAGGATCAAATCCACTTTTTCGGGATCGGCGGTCATTTCAAAACGAGGATCGGGGTTGTCAAATAACCGCAATTGCATAATTTTAACAATGCTTTTTTGCAGGATGTTGGTATCGATGATATCTCCTTCTTTGAATAACAATTCCCGCCGGACCACGTGATCTTTGGTTTTGGTCAATCCCTGGATGATAATCCGGCCGTATTTCATCTCATATAATTCAAGTTTCACAACGCCATCTTGGCTAATAATCTGGGGAGTGGCGTGATATTGAACCAATAAACCCTTTTGTTCCTTGCAAAATTTAATCGCTTTACCCAGATCATCCCGGAAAACGGCTACATTAAAAATTTCCCCGGGTTTTTGAGTAAACAGTGGCTTGATATCTTCCAGACTTATTTTTGTCAAACCACGCAGTTGCAACTCTTTAAACTCCGGATTTTCAACCACCACGAAAATGAGTTTGATACCCCCGAGTAATTCCTCAGTTTTTGCCCGGACATCAGCAAAATAACCCAACGCCATAATGGCTTGCATATCAAGTTGAACGTTATTGGAATTTAAAGGTTGTCCGATCTTCGTGCTGGAAATTACTCCCAAAATCTTTTCCGCCGGAATATGACTATTTCCTTGAACATCCAATATTACTACATTGGGAGCTGGAGTGGACGCGGCCGGCGTCGTTTGAGAAAACAAAACCAGACCCAAACCAAAAATCAGCAATACCCCTCCCAACAACCGGAGGCTGCTAAATAATTTCAAAAATATCACCCTTTATCAAAGATTATTTACCATTCCGCAAACTGTGAGACGCTTCTTCGGTCAATGCTTCTTCATCAATCACCAGTTTGGACACCGGTTGCAGATTGAACTGGCTAGTGGACTCCTTAATTCCGGTTTGACGCGAGGAAGTGGCGTTCTCAATTTGGCGCCTGTCTCCGGCCGGTTGGCCGGTGGTCTCCGAAGTTAGCGGTTCCGTTATCATTGGATCCGGCTTATTGCCCAGCGCCAATTGATTGATGGTTGGTTGATTGACCCCCGGAGAAGGGTTCTCCACTAATGCGGCGTTCCGGCCCGTATGGGTTGGCTTCTCCTTTAAAACGGCGCTTTGATTTTCCGTAAAGGCAGGCGTATTTTTAACCGTATGCAGTCCGGATATCCACCATCCAAAGCCTAATAATCCGATAATCGAAGCCGCTACCGGTAAAATCAACTTGAACTTATATGTTCGAAGCGGTTTCCCAACAGGTTTCTTGGAGTCTGAAACGTAATTCGAACGGCTAAGTTCCCAGGCGTATTTTATTTCCGCCTGGGCTAAATTTAAAATCAGCTCACCGCCCACCGGATTGGCTTGATTATACTCGGTTTTGGCTTTATCCAGCCAATCTTTGGCCCCATCAATATAATCAATCAGTTTATGATTATTATGTGTCTTATCCAAAGAAAACCCACCTTTCCATAGGCGCTCGCGCGCAAATTCACGAAATAAAATCAGGATGTCTAAAGATAATATCCGGAAATGAACCAGTTTTATGTCAGTTAATATTCAACGATTTTAAGGTTTCTATCCCGAAAAAACTTAATTATTTCCGATTTTAACCCATATTTCATCTCCGGATCCGGTTTTTACACTCCTTTTTTAGCCGCTGGTTTTAATTTCAATCCGCAATTTAGCCAACATGCCACGCAAACGTTGCAAAGCTTTTTTTTGGATTTTATATAAATAAGAAAGGCTAATATTCATTTCCGTGGCGGCGGCGACCGGCTCCTTATCCAGAAGATACAAATCCCGAATCACTTGTTGCTCTTTAGGACTCAAACGGGAAATTGCCTGATTCACCTGGCCGCTGATCATTTTCAGGGTAACCTCTTCCTCCACATTAACCTGCCGGTCGATAATTTCCGCCAAAAATCCGGTAAATTCTTCTTCCCCCAATGCCACTTCCAAGGGTTCTTTATAATGCTGCAATTTCTTTAAAAAATCTATCATCCGGCCCCGAATCCGGTGTTGGGCGAAAGTACTGAATTTGACTTCATATTTTAAATCAAAATTCTCGACGGCTTCAATTAAACCGATCATCCCCTCCTGAATCAAGTCGAAAAACACCTCTTCATTTCCAGAAATTCGTGAAGCAATCTTATATACGAGAGGTTGATAGGATTCAATAATCCGATGTCGCGCTTCCCGCGAATTTTCGGTTTTATACTGCTTCCATAATGTTAATTCTTCTATCGAGGAGAGTAGTTGAATTTTTGATAATTCGGTAAGATACTGGTGAATCAACCGGTCACCTTCCCGGATAAATCTTAAGTTAACTGATTAATCAATCTATTTATTTCTCGTTCCATCTTGAATATCCTGCCGAGGTACGATATAGTCTGCAGGAAATAGAGTAAATTTCTTCTAATGCAGGTAAATCTTATAGTTTAATGTGGTAAATAAACCGCCAAATAGTCCCGTCCAGCATGGTGTAATTGTATTCCAAGGACAGATTGGGGTTGAAATAATAACTCAAACTGATACTCCAACTCTCTTTGTTTTCGGGAAAAATAGAGCGGCTGAAAGAATAATGAAGCTGTTGCGTCAAGTAAGAACCCATATTGATCCGGAAATCATTATTTTTGCGGTCCGGTTCCAAGTACAAATAATTCACATTTAAAGTTTGCCGCAGTTGGTATAAAAAGTCCTCAAAAATAGTATCCGTCACGAAACTGATGTTTCCGGAGATAACATCTCCGGGAGTCAGTGACTGATTGTTCCCCAACTGCATCCAATTCAGCAATCCCAAAATATTGGCCTGGGGCATGAAAGGCTGGGACGATAAACTGATATTAATATTATCCGGGGCGATTCCCTTGATGTCCAAAAAGATCTCCGCCTGAGACCGGTGCAGGCTGGATTCTATTTCCAGATAGGGGTTATACCCTTGTGAGAATTTAAAAACGGCTTTGGCGTTTTTGATCCGAAAAGTATTATTATAAAAGGTCAGGACACCGTTATCGGAATTCACTTCCCCTTCCAAATCCGGTTCGGTTAAGGTGCCCTTGAATTGAACCGCTCCTTTGATGGGGAGATCAACCAATCCAATCACCCGGCACCGGGTATTGGCCCCAATCTTGAGCTGTAAATTAAACTGGGGCTGCCAGGTGGTTGGAGTGGCTTTCGAGCTACCAACCCCGATAATTCCGATCCGTGAATCATAGACTGAAATGTCTCCGGAAATCACCAAGTCTTTCACAGAACCCACCAGTTTCAAATGAAGATCGCCAAAACCGTCAAAAAATTGATTTTTAAAGTAGAGATGGGAGCCGTTCAACCTCAGATTTAACTGGAATTGTTTGAATTCTTCGTTTTCAATGCCACCGGTTACGTTGAACCGACCGGTCCCATAAATCCCCCGGGCTCTTTTAATCAAGATTAGATTGTCGTTGATCTCAAGCGTGGCCTGAACATTTTCCACCGGCAACGGCAACCCCGATATACTTGCTTTCAAATTGCCGCAATCCAACCGGCCCGATATCCGGGGCTGGTTCAATTCGCCGGTAATTTTAAAATCTCCATTAAGATATCCATCCATTACTGTAAATTCAGTAAAATAATTATTAATCAAGGCCACCGGCAAATTTTTGACGACAATGTTACCTTCCAATTGTTTATTGGTTGAATTTTGAGCCACCGGCAGCTCCAGTTTCTTAATCAAATCCTGTGGCCAGGGAATATAACCATGGCCACGGATGGTGCCATTCTTCCCGTTGATGACGCCATTTTTAACGGTAAGTCCTTGTTCGGTAAAATCGCCAACCAATTGTAAGTTTCCGAAAGAATTGCCGTTCAGATCAAGATTAGTGATTTCGAACCCCCATATACCAGTGATCTGACCGGTATTCCATTGGAGCATTATCTCAGCATCGGCCGTACCGGCCATTTTAAGGGGTGGTTTGAGAAACTTATTGGCAATTTCCAACGAAAAAGCTGTCAACTGAATCCGTAAATTTAAACCGCGCTGGCTCTCCCAATCACCTTGGGCCAGCAGGACGCCGCTCCCTTGACTAAGTTCAAGTTTATCAATGATAATTTTATTATGGCAATAAAACAGGTCAAATCGGCTATAGAAGGCCAACTCGTTTACGTTTCCCTGGAGATTTCCGTTTACCCGAATTTCGGGGTCATCCACGGGTCCATTGATGGTAATCATCCCGGATAAAATACCATCCACCGGAAATGCCAAGGGGATTTTTAAGAGACGCTTGAGTTTACTTAATTCGCACTCAACCACCGCTATCGTTAATTTACATGTCAAAGGTTGTCCGAGTAAGAACCGGCCGTCAAGTTTGACGACACTTGTTCCTTGCTTAAGCTCCGCCTGGCTGATGAATAATTCCCCGGAATCCAATTGAATTTTCGCATTTAAAGTCTGATAGGACAAATCCCCAAAACTTAAATGTCCTCCCGAGATATGGGCGGTGAGAACCGGATGATTGGTGGGCCCACTCAATTGGCCGTTAAAATCGACCAAACCTTGCAATGGATTTCCCCCGGCCTCAAACTGCAACGAGCTTAAATCAAAAGAATTGGCGGCTATCTTAAGATCAATCCGGTCACGATTAATTTTTCCGGTAAGTTTTAATTCAAAATTATCATTGCGTAATTGGCATTTGGTCAACGCTATCTCATCGAAATTACCCTGTAATTCAATCTCCCCGGCCTGCATTTTAACTATCCCGAAGGCCGGATTGTTTAATTTAATTTGGCCGTGAAAGTTGGGATTGGTAATATTACCGTTGATCGTTAAATTCAATTGCCCCAGTCCCCTAATTTTAATACCCGAATCGATGGGCAGCCATTTGGCAAGTCCCTTCAAATTGGTATCGATTCCGGTAACATTGATATTGACCCGGGGTTCAGCGGCGATATTTATTGTCCCCTGAACTGAAAAAACACCTAACTCAGTGACAATTTGAAGGTCCGCCACCGAAAATTCTTGATCCCGGTAGTCGATATTTCCATTAATGTCTCCGATAGGTTTGGAATTCCAGGTCAGATTGGTAAATGCGCCATGAATCTTCCCTAACATATGATCAACCGGTCCTTTAAAATCAAAACCGCCGTTAAATATACCATCAAAAGGAACCCGGCGGACATCCGGAAATAAATCACGGACTTTGACATTCTCGGCATTAGCGGCCACCGTAATTTCCGATTGACGATTCAACTGTAAATATCCGAATATCCGCCCCTGATTAATTTTCGCCTGGATGGAATCGATGGTTAAAATACCGTCGTTCCAACTGAAAACCCCGTCGGCTTCTTCTATCAAGGCACCACTATAATTTAAACGGTTCCCGGTAAAGGTGCCAAAAACGCTACCCAGTCTAAATGATTGACCACTCGGCCAGTCACCCCGCAACACTATATCCGTGGAAACTGTCCCTTTGATCGGATACGAATTGATGAGCGAAATCTTATCTAAATCCAAACTGGAAACTTTCCCCGAAATCATCCACCGGACTCCTTCCCGTTCAAATGCAATCAAACCTTTGGCAGCCACTTGTCCTTCCCAAATATTACCGCAGGCTTCCTGAATACGGATACTGTCCGGGCTCCAAATAAAGTTGAGCTTTACATGGTTAAACGGTATCTCCTGATCGGGGGTGCTCCTAAAGGTTACCTGTTGAAAATTGATCATACACTCCAGTTGTGGATTTTGAAGGCTGCCGGTGATTATGGCATGGAAATTCGAATCGCCGGCAGTTTTTAAATCAAGGTTCGTGGCTTGGAACAATTTCAGATCTTGTAAATGAAAACCGTAACCGGAGGCTTTAATATTGAACCTTGGGGCGAATAGATTCTTGATTTCCCCGGTGATTTCTAACGGGGATTCATTCCAAAGAGCCTGCAACCGGTTGATTTTTAAATCATTATGATTGATTACCATCCGCCCGGAAATTCGCTGAATGGGTTCTTCATTTTTAAATCTCACCCGGGTGTTGTTAAAGGCTATTTCGCCATTGATGTCAGGCGCTTTGATAGCCCCTCGAATCTGTAATTTTAAACCGGCTTGCCCCTGGATTTGAAAATCCCCGGTTTTGGCGAATATGGGTATCCAGTCGTCCAGGCTGATACGCTCGGCGGTGATGGCAGTATTTACCGTGGTATTCCGGGGATCGAGCGTTCCCGAAATACGAATTGCGGTTTGATTATAGAACAAATCGGACTTATGAATTTGCAAAAGGTTCGGCGAGAAAGCGCCTCGCAGATATTTGACGTAAATCACTTTAGGCAGTGGCGGCAGTGATAGTTTTGCCTCTCTGATGGTGGTCTCAATGTTTTCAATGCCGAAATAACCTTTGCCCAAAGCAAAGTTCAATCGGATATCGGCCCATCCGGAAATCACCCGGTAGGGAAACGGCCGGGGGATAAAGCCGGTAATTTTGGTAATCAATGCTTTTTTGACCAGAAGACTAATATATCCCGCTGATTGATCAATACGCAACCGCCCTTCACTCTGCCAGCTTGCTTCTTTTCCCACATCGGCCCACCCGCGCAAATGCCACCGCAAAAGGGGAAATTTGCGGAGATTAATGGTACCGCTGAATTTTTCCAGGCGGTAATTGCCAAACTGATAATCTTTATAAACCGCTTCACCATCTTTAATTTTAACCAGAGCGGATAATTTCAGAGCACGGCCATTCCCTTTGAAATATTGTTGGATATTCCAGGTGCCATCCGCCGAATGTTGAATTTCAATGCGGGGTTGCACCAGAGCCGCTTCCGTGAACGCGGCTTCCGGAGTCCGAAACTTCATTGCCAGGATTAAAGGATTGAATCGCAGCCGGACCTGTTTGGCGGCAATAATAACACGTCCATCGGCCTTATCCTTCAGGACAACTTGCGTTCCCACCAAACCATTCCAGGTTTCCCAGTGAATATTTTTGATCTCCAAACAAAGGCCGCTATCTTTTAGCCCTTTTTGTAACAAACTCTGTATCTGAACCGTTAAAAACCGGTCGGTCAATACGAAAAAGGGCAACGTAAAAAACAATACCATCAAAAAAAAGATGGCAATAATGGAGATATTCAATTGGGTCCGGGTTGCTATTTTCAATAAATATCCCTGCTTTTTCGCGCCAGGCGCTTCATTAATTCTCGACTTCCAAGGTCAATTGGGCCTCTCCCTGGATAAAATAACCGGTGAGCGATCTTATTTTTACCGGTTTCAAAGGTTCGTCTTTCCGCGAATGATTTTGTTCTTGGGATTTCGGGGAATTGGGCGGATAATACTCCAGGACCAATTCGTTGTTTTTGGGTGAATCGGAAAATTTAGTCAGTAATCCGGTCAAAGAACCGGCGTTTTGATATTCGTTTTTTGAATCGCTTTTTAGGGAACCGGTCTCCCCATCGGCAAAATTCCTGGAACCGCTTTGGATGACTAAATTCAATTTTCCCGGCGGGTAATGTTCCGGCAATTTTACAGTGAACGGCACGGTCAAGTCAATCCCGCGATAAGTATGAAGCTTGGCTTTTACCAAAAGTGTCTCCCCCGGTTTGACCTTGGCGCGTTCACATGTTAAACCGGTGATTCGGGCAGTGGTCTGTTCACTGTTCACTTCCACCTCAGCACGGATGGATTTTAGCCGTACGGCGGCGTACTCATTGGTCGTAATCAATTCCAGAGCTTTCTTTAAATCCTTCATACAATCGGCGGCGATATCCTTGCCATAAAACAAGTTCTGCCGGGAAATCAACGTTTGCTCTTCGGTTTCAATGGTGAAACTCACTGTAGCCGTCCCGCCGCCCACCCGGTCAATGGTTTGATCAATGGCGTCGGTAACCCCGAAGATAATTAGATCACGGGCCGCCTGTTCATTATTAATAACGGCGAAACTACAATTGCGATTTTTGTTACGATCACCATCTTTCACACTGGCCGTCACTGAGATTAAATCCGGAGCCTCACCCAGTTCCCCGAGGATTCCGGCGGTCCGATCCTCGGTGATCCGGCCGATAGGCTGCAACGGAGCACCCAGCTTAAAAGACATCACCGGGCTTTTTACCGTATGATAAACAAAGGCGCTGAGCGCCAGATAGTTTACCGTTCCTTTGTTGGTAAATGAATGCCCGAAAGCTAAAAATTTCCGGCTGTCCATGAAAGTCACCGTTCCCAAGGCCGCCGCCTGGTAATCACCGGTAATCAGCTGCACACTAATGGCGCTTCCCGGGCGTACCATTGCCTTAAGATTGGTGATATTGCCCACCCCGCCGTAAGCCGGCGAATATACCGCGGTTAAACCGCAATCCTGCAATGATTGTTTCACCAATTCGTAACCACGCTGCCCCATTCCAGAGATAAGTACCGGGGTCGTTACCGGAACCGGTTTTAATGTGGAATTTTGGTACGGAAACGGCTGAAGCTTTACGGAAGCTGTATTCTTCATTAAATTCATCATGGTTTCAATCGGGGTAATGAATGCCAAAAACGGGTCCGCGTTTTCAAAACCATAACTAACGGCACCGGCCAATTTCCCTTGAAAATAAACGGGGCTTCCACTCATACCGGCGGATAGTCCTCCGTTTTGCTCCAAGAGACGTCCGCCCAGTTTAACTAAGATTAATCGATTGTGACGAGATCCACTATCCATGACGGCAATGACCTTGACCGTAAACTTGTCGATTTTCGTACCATTAAAAACCGTATATCCGTAACCGGTCAATCCGGGTTTAACTTTAGCCAGCGGAAAAATTCCAGAGCTTCCCTGGATACTTCCCGTAAAAGCAAGTGTCAATATCATAAGCCCAGTAAATGCCAAATACTTGGGCAAAATTTTACGAAGATTCACCGGATCGTCACTCCCAGCTTTCCCTAGCCTTTCCCAGACGGGGAAACTTTCGCGTTAATTACCAATTCCTTAGATATAAATATATTCGCGTCGGTGGATCCGAAATCCTGCCCTTTTTTAGTGAATTCAGAGGATCATTAGTAAACTTTCGGTAACATTTTTAAACAATTATTGAACCGGTAATTGAATAAAATTTGAAGTAAAAACGAAAATACGCCAAATTGTATGTTCTTTCATTTTAATTAAGAATCGGTGGACATTGAAGAAAAAGTAAAAAAATAGTCCATGTTTTATTCAACGGATCTATCCCAGAAGATGTGGTAATGTTTTTATCATACGATGTGTTTGGGGTCTATGAAAGAATGAAAGAGGAATCAGCTGCGGTGGAAATTACGGCTTTCGAATTCTTTTTCTAAAATGGAAAGCAATTGGATTCGGCGCGGTTCATCCCGGAGAATCCGTTCCAATCTTTCGATATAAGTCCCGATGGGCCATGCGGTGCGGTTGTAATAATAACGCGCCGCCAAACGGTAGAAGCTCCAGGGGCAAGTTAAAAAGGCGAGCAATACTTTTTGCTCAGTCCGGTTTAATGGATAATCCTGCTGATACCGGGATAGCGCCTCATGAAACCGGTCGTGACTCCACTGCAAAGAACGTCCGGTTTTCACCAGTAAAGTCCCCAGATCAATTACGGGTAAATCCAACCGGCAATCACTGCATCGTAAACAGATAGCTCCATTTTCCGTTGATATTCTTAAGTTATTCCGGACCAGCCGGTTGATCACCAGATCTTTCATGGTAAGATTCGCAAGCAACTTTTCATATTCCGATTCCGTCAATTGTTTCAACGCTTTTTGAACCTGGAGAATCACTGATGCGTAATATTTTAAAAACAAATCATCAAAATGGGTCGGCTTTAAACGATACTTGGCGAGTAACGCAAAGGAATTCAAAGAATCAATAATCGCTGCGAATTTGTGGAGAAGATTGGTTTTTTCAGGCCGTGGCAGCATAAAATAACTAGCTCCACTGGACTCTACCGTCTTCCGGAAATCAAGTAACAGATCGACCAGTTGTCTCAAGTCATCCGGGTTGTGAAAAAAAATACGACGGGTATCCGGCCATGGGGTGATATAAAACCAGCGGCGGCTATCCAACGGTGCATAGCTACGATCATCATTCAGTGGTAGCGGATATAAAAAATTCTTGATCCCATGATTCTCCAAGATCTTCAACAACAAGTTTTGGCCGGCCAAAGTGATTTCCTGACCATGATGGATCCATAACGCCAGCCGCCCAATATCGGTTTCCAAAATCATACAATCCGGCGCAAACCGATTTGCTTTAAGGAGTTTTCCGGGTAATAAGCCGCAAATCCGCAAATCAATGCCCATATTTTTAAATGTACCGCAAAATTCACATTGCCGCCGATAATCGCCCAAGTTTTCCATTTCACCCACCCTTCGGAAACCCTGCCCAGCGAATCACAGTTTCCGGTTCTTTGGTTTTGACCTGGGGGAGATTCTCAACCAGATTTGGGTCGAATTGTGGTGGTTCATCAATTTCAGGCGTAACGGCGGGAGGAATTTCGAGCTCGGGTTGCCCGGGCACCTGCTCTGTAAAGGGAGCCGCTGAGCCTTGTAGTATATTGCCATCTTTGCCGCCTACAATCCGATCCCGATCAAAATCGCTTAACCGCTCAATAACCTCTGCCGGTAGCCGGTTATCGTTTTTTATACTAATCACTGTATCTGTGACTCCCTGAAAATCACCCCAAGTTTCTAACGGCGTCAAAACCATGGAAAGTTTGTTTAAACCAATTTTTGAACTGTTATCCGTGAAATTTCCAGCCCAGCGTTTCTCCGTTCCCAGTTCCCGCCAAACCTTATTAAGACAACGTTCTTTACGCGCCAACTCTTTGCTTGCCTCCTTTACCGACTTGCGATCCAGTTTCCCGGCTGTTATCTTTTCCAAAATCATCAAAGCTTCCTGCGGATAACGCAATACCGCTTGAAGAGCGCTATATTCCTCGGGCCAGAATGGCTGGGCCCGTGAAAACTCATTGATTATATAAAGAATCAATTCCGGGTCCCAATAAGCCACATCCATAATTAAAACCGCCAAATCCAAAATCCGGGGCTGGAAAGCCAGAGATTCCCAGTTTAATAAATAATAATCATTCTCCAGCCAAATAATATGCCGGGCCAGAAGCTGCCCGTGGCCCAATATACCGGTTTGCCGCTGATGTTCAAACAAAGAGTGCATCCCCGAATTACGCCAGCCCGTTAAACTTTCTTTCAGGAGCGTGCTGGTATTTTTGCGCAACTCAATGACATCACCCCGGGCTTTTTCAGGTAAATCGTCAACTTTTAAGTTGTCAAGGTCCCGCAAACCGGATTCCCATTGAATTTCAATGTTGCTCCATTGATCACGGGCTATTTCAATCCCTTTATCCGCTCCATAATCCTTCCCGGAACGGTAAAAATCAGCCATGATTTCCGCTAATCGCTGTACCGCACCCGGGTCCGTCACCTGAAAATACTCTCCTGCCATGACCCAGGGTTGAATCAGATATCCTTCATTATTTTCCCCCCAAAAAACAACGGTCTTGGACCAAGGAACCGCCCAGTTCTTAAAGGATCGTTCCTCTAAATGCTCCAACATCTGGTGTATCCATAGTAATTCTTGCCGGTTGTATTTCCGAAAGCCAAGCCGGAACCAGCCCATGGAGGTGCCAACGTATACCGCCTCCGAGTCCATAAAAAAACGGTGTGGTTTTAATCCGGAGCGCTGAAATAATGAAGCCCACTTCTGAAATTCAACCCGGGCATTTGTAAAATCACCCTTAGGCTTACCTTTGTCAAACCGGTCAAATTTCAACGCCCACACCCCCCGTATGCTCTTGACCATGAATGAACCATCTACGAAATTAAATCATAGAATATCCTATGCCAAAGTCCGAATTTAATGATAATGATAAGGAAACCCCGTTTTTAAAGGAGGCAGGCTTTTGGAGATCCGCAGCAGGGCGCCGCTTCGCATCAGCTTTGGCGGCGGGGGAACCGATATTGAACCCTATCTTTCGGAAAAAGGGGGGGTTGTGCTTAGCTCAACCATTAATAAATATTGTTATGGGACGCTTGTTCCCCGGACCGACCAAGAGATCCAGGTTGAATCTCTTGACACCGAAACCTTTGCCAGATTTTTAGCCTCCCAGAAACTTGATTTTAACGGCCAGTTGGACCTGATAAAAGCCGTTTTACGGAAATTTGAAGGATGGAAACAGGGATTTTCATTATTTCTGCATAGCGACGCGCCCCCCGGTAGCGGATTGGGTTCATCTTCCACCATGGTGGTAACTTTGCTGGGACTTTTTCGCCAATGGCTCAACCTTCCCTGGAGCAACTATGAGTGCGCCAAATTGGCCTATGAAATTGAACGCCTTGATTTGGGAATTCGAGGAGGAAAACAGGACCAATATGCTGCGGCTTTCGGCGGCTTCAATTTCATCGAGTTTTACCATGACGGCACCATTGTTAATCCTTTGCGTATATCACCGGCCATTCTAAATGAATTGGAATACCATTTATTATTATGCTACACCGGCCGGACCCGGCTTTCCGCCAATATCATCGCCTCTCAAGTCGATGGTTATTTGAAAAAAAAAGAAACCTCCCTGCAATCTCTTGATCAACTAAAAATGATTACCATCGCCATGAAAAACGCCCTGTTACAGGGGCAATTGAATCAACTGGGAGAATTGCTTCACCAAGCCTGGATTGCCAAAAAGAACCTGGCAGGCGCCATTTCCAACGAAAAAATTGATCATTTATACCATATTGCTCTGGCAAAAGGCGCTTTGGGCGGTAAAATCCTGGGCGCCGGCGGCGGCGGTTTTTTATTGCTCTATTGTCCCTACAACCGCAAACATATCATTGCCGCCGAACTTGAAAAATTCGGCGGCCAAATAACTTCCTTCAGTTTCGAAGATCAGGGACTAACGACTTGGAGAGTGGAATAATAAAAAAGAAAAGGGTGAAGGTGAAATTTAAACATAAATTCAAAGATTACAGATTACAAATTACAGATTACAAATTGAAAGCTTCTACCAAGTTCTTTTCAATGGTTTCTGACTTTTAACTTTTATGACTTTCGACGTATGAAAGGAGCATCCCTTTGAAAATCGGGATTGAAGCGCGGCCTATCCGGTGGTCTTATGGAACGGGGATTGGAAATTATACGTATGATTTGATTGCCAAATTCGCGGAGATCGATGCGGTGAATGATTACACTTTTTTATGGCCGGATGATGATCCGCTGTCCTGGATACCGTTTCCCAGAAAATATGGTTATTATTTCTTGCCGAAGGACGATGAGCGGGAAACGCTGGAAATGCCTTATTGGTTAACCAAAGAAGGGGTTGATGTCTTCCACTTGCCTCAAAACGGTTTTCGGATACCGGAGCTTGAATCCTGCAAAATCATTGTAACCATTCATGATTTGATTCCATATATTTTACCGGAAATGGTTCGGCCGAGCTTTCTTAAACGCTTTATTCACGAAATGCCTTATATTGTGGAGCGGGCTGACCGAATCATTACCGTCTCCACAACTTCGAAAACCGATATTGTAAAAATATTCAAAATTAATCCCGCCAAAATTACCGTGATCCCATCAGCGCCTTCTTCTGCCTACCGGCAGCTTCCCAAAGATGAGACCCGGCAAAAACTGCGCAATCAATATGGGATCAAAAAACCCTATATTCTTTATGTGGGCGGCTTGAATCCCCGCAAGAATATTACCGAACTCATTTACGCATACTCCAAAATCTGCCGGGAACTTCCCGGTAACCGGCAGCTTTTAATATTTGGGCCCAACGGCCAACATTTGGACCGGCTGCGCTTGCTCGCCAAATCATTAAATCTTGAAGAAACGGTGCTGTTTCCCGGATTCGTTCCCTCCCAGGATCTGCCGCTATTTTATAACGGCGCCGATTTATTTGTTTATCCTTCGCTTTATGAGGGTTTCGGCCTGCCTCCGATTGAAGCCATGGCTTGCGGCACTCCGGTGATTACTTCCAATGTTTCTTCGCTGCCGGAAGTGGTGGGGGATGCCGCTGTTCAAATCAATCCCTATGATACGCTGGAACTGGCCGATGCAATTTTCCGGGTATTAACCGATGAGATGTTGCGGGAATCCCTGATTAAAAAAGGGTTGGAACATCGCCTCAAGTATAACTGGAACAAGATAGCCGGAGAAATACTGGCGGTATATCAGGATGCCGTTAACGGCGTCCCCTCTCCCAAGGACATTGAATAATAGTGATCATTATTCGGGTTGTTGTTGTTCATTGGCGCAGGGAAGCTGTTCCTCTATTTTATTCAAGGAATTATTCCGGAGAGGCGGCCGCGGCCCGTAATATTGGTAATACTGGCATTCAATCCGGCCATTATACAATTTTCGTTTCCGATCCGCTTTCCGTCCGAAGAGCCGTTCAAATCCCGGGTGCGACGTTAAAATATAAAAAGACCAGGTATCCAAAGGCCCGAGCACTTGTTTCAAATCACGATAAAGTTCCTCGATCTCATTCATCCGGCCCAGCCTTTCACCGTAGGGCGGATTGCAGATGAGACAACCATATTTATGCTTATTGCGAAACTCTGTCACCGGAAGACGCTGGAAATGAATCTGTTCTTCCAGACCGGCCAGCTTGGCATGATATCGGGCCAGACTGAGGACTTCGGTATCAATATCCGTACCGATGATCTTTAGTTTCAGATCCCGCCGGATGCTGTCCCGTGCTTCCTCACGGGCTTTCCGCCAAACTTCCGACGGAATCTGCGGCCAGGACTCAGCCGCAAACTCCCGGTTAAGTCCGGGAGCCATATTCAGGCCAATCAGCCCGGCTTCAATAGGGATGGTTCCCGAACCGCAAAACGGATCCACCAATATCCGGTCCGCATCCCAAAAACTTAAACCCACCATGGCCGCGGCCAAAGTCTCTTTAAGGGGAGCCTCACTGGATAATTTGCGGTAACCTCGCTTATGTAAGCCCGCCCCGCTGGTATCCATCGTCAAAGTGGCCATATCTTTCAAGAGCGCTATCTCGATGGTGTATTTCGGACCGGTTTCTTCAAACCATGTTTTATGGTAGTTTTGTTTTAACTTTTCGACAATCGCCTTCTTTACAATGGCCTGGCAGTCCGGTACGCTAAATAGTTTTGAATTGATTGATTTGCCTTCCACCGGAAAACAGGCGTTTTCCGGAAGCCAATCCGGCCATGGCAGAGCTTTGGTTCCTTCAAAAAGCTCCTCAAAGGTCAGCGCTTTAAACTCACCCATTTTAATTAAAACCCGGTCGGCGCTTCGTAACCAGAGATTCCCCCGGCAAATGGCGCTCTCATCGGCGCTAAAAATCACCCGGGCATTCTCCACCCTTACATCCTCATATCCCAAGTTTTTCACTTCACGGGCCACAACCGCCTCTAAACCAAAAGTAGCCGTGGCTATCAATTCAATTTGAGCCATGATCCATTATTTCCTTTGAAATTAGTATGGTTATACGAAGTCTATTAAAGCACCAAGCTGCACTAAATCCCCAACGAACGGCAGCCAATAGGAAAACAGAACCGCTGTTTATTCTTCCTAGTATTTGTTTAAATCAAGATTGGTATGAAACGTTTATATTTACTAAATCGTTTTAGCCAAATCGCTTTAGCGATAAATCGCTTCAGGGATAAATATACCCCGGTATACCGGGGCAAACGATAACTCTCAGGAAAAAATCCGTGGAATCAGTTTAATCCTGGTCGAAATCAATGGAATCAGTTAAATCCTGGGTCAATCCCGGCCAAAAATGAAAAAACCCTGGCTTTAACACCAGAGTTTTGTAGAATAGTTAAGCCCTGTTGACGTTTGCCGCTTGCGGCCCACGCTCGCCCTCAACTATATCGAACTCTACAATCTGACCTTCCTCCAGTGTTTTGAATCCGTCCATTTGAATTGCGGAGAAATGTACAAATACATCTTTGCCGCCTTCTCGTTCGATAAATCCAAAACCTTTTTCCGCATTAAACCATTTTACCTTACCTTGCATTAAAACATACCTCCTAAAAAAATCTTGTGGTTCTACTTAATAGTAAAACCACATTAAATACTATAGCATAGTCAACTTATATTGTCAAATAAAAGAATTTAATTTAAACCCAATCAAGAATCTTTAATTTCGACGAATTTTAAGATTTTCCAATAACTTTCAAAATATTCCAACGTTATAGGAATATCGTTATTATAAAAATTACTTGGCAATTGACTGGGGATTGTTATTCATATTTTTCTGAGCGTTTTGATCCGCATTTTCCGCTCTTGCCTTCTTCATCACTTCATTCCAAGTATCTTGTAACTGGTTCGCCATGGTTAATACTTCATCCACAATCGCCAAATCTTTTTTTAAATTTGCTTCCACCAACCGGCGGCACATATAATCATATAGCAGCATTAAGTTATTGGATATTTCATAATTCATATCCAATGTGGCCTGAAACTCAGCCAGGATACTTTGGGCGCGAACCAGGTTTTCATTGGTTTTTTCGATATTTTTTTCTTCCATGGCCTTTTTGCCCTGCCTGATAAACCGGACCAACCCTTTGTAAAGCATCATGGTTAACTCTTCCGGTTTGGATGCCGCAACGGAAGTCGATTGATATGCCGCATATGCCTTGTTAAGTGCCATGTAAATCTTCCTCCTAAATCGTAAATTACTACGCGCGTGCGCGCGACCCGCTTTGATTATCAGCGTTTGCTATCCGTGAAAACACCCATCGGTTCAGCGATAACCTTACCGCCATATGCTTTAACACCTTTCTTGCCTGTTTGCAACGCCTGGAGTTTATTCTTTACCAACTGCATTTCCCCGGTAAGCGCCGTTTTGCATTTTTGGTCCAAATCGGCAATTTGTTTCATCAAATCGTCGACCCGGGCATTGGCCTCGTTAAGTTCCGCTTGAACTCCGGCATCCTCCGTTTTGACGGTTCTTAAATTGCGCTGCAAAATAACGTCCTGTTTCTTTATTTCCTCGATGACGATTGCTCTGGATTTAATAAGATTATTATACTGTACCGGGCTGTCGATACAGGACATTTGGGATTGTTGCCGGACATAATCAAGCAAACTCTCCACCAATTGGGTCTTTTTTTGAATTAGCTCACTTAATCGTTGGGTTTCCGCCAAATCCATATTACGCTCCATTGAACCGTGTTTTTTGACTATTTATGTTGAAATAAGTACTTATTTAATTCAACTTATATTAGGAAGCCGGTATTTAATAATTACTTGTTGTTGGATGTTCCAAGCATACTGCTTATCCACTCACTTTGAACACTCATTTGGCTAATATAGCTCTCCATAAGATTAAACAAGTTCCAAAGCCGGTCCTCCTCGGCATCGATACGGTCTTGAACGGTTTCCATTTGTTTGGCGATATCAATCAAATCTTGGCCCAACTCATTCGTAGACAATGCGGTTCCGGTGGTCCCGGCCTCTTTGGTGATTTTGGAGATCTGAGTCGATATTATGTCAAACAAATTATAAAAGATTCCCTGGCGATCCTTTTCCAACTGCTTGGCATTGGCGATCTCCGCTGAATCCGCATCATCATCCACGGTAATGGTCTCATTGTTGACGAACAACCGCATTACCGCATCAGGATCATCTGCCAGGGCGGCGGCAAGTTTGTCCTTATCCAGAGACAATTTCCCTTTTTCGGTATAATCACTGCTGGTGGTAATTCCGATTTGGCTGAGACTACTATAGGTAGACTTTACACTTTGGCCGTTACTGAATCCCAACAGACTCAAACCATTCGATTGGCTTGCGCTATTTATGGTCATGGCCGAGTTATTGGAGGTCAGGGTAATGGCATTGTTTTTCAAAGCAACCTTGACCCGCCCGGTTCCAAAGGCGATATCCAGTTTTTTCTGCATATCGTTTACCAATGCTTCAGACGTATAAGTCCCATCATTTAATTTGATTTCCCGCGTATCATTGCCGACCGTGATGGAAAAGCGGGAAGAACCGGTAAGATCAATGGCGCCGGGTATCGCAATCCCGGTTAATGTCAATGGTGTATTCACCTGCCGGGACAAACTGGACCGCATTTGATAGAGAGCGGAAGAAAGAATATCGTCGCTATGCAAGAGTCCTTGCTTGGCTTTCTCGTTCCAAGTGCTAATCTCGTCCTCCGACATCTCCTCTTTCTGCTCATCGGTCAACGGTTCGTAGTAAGTATATTTACTACCGGCTGTTGCCCGGGTTTTGGATACTTCACCATTAATCGCCGCCATGATCTCGTTATATTTATCGACGAATTTGGATATTTTCTCAACGATCCCGGAAGTATCGGTGGACACGTTAACCACCGTGGCCGCACCGCTCCCGGTCTCTCCGGTGAGGGTGAAATCAATATTATTCATGGTAAACGTATTGCTCTGCCGCTGTGTTTGAACACCGTTAATGGTTACGATGGCATTGTCTCCGCCCTTCTCGTTGGCCGGGTCAATATGAAAAAGTTGTCCCAGGAACCCGTCCGTATCGGTGATCCGGATCTCGCTGCCGCTTGTGTTATTATTCCCGGTTTCTTTGGTGGTCAACGTCAGTTTGTCGCTGAAACTGTCGTAATAAGCGGTAACCCCGGCGGCGGAGTTGGAGTTAATGGCTTTGATAACGTCATCCAGCGTGGCTTTGTTGCTGAATTGGAAATCTTGGCCGTTAATGGTAAACTTGAAAAAAGAGGTCTCGGACTTACCGCTGAAAAATTCGCTATCAATGAACTTGTCCCGCTGATTCCAAAACGACGTGGAAGTACTGATGGTATCTTGCGGATACTCCGACATGACGCCGCTTGTAAAACCCATCTCCGATAAAACATCCTGGGAGGAGCCGCTTTCCAGTTTGATCGAAAGCGGATTGGCCGGATCCGCCGAATCCGCGTAATAAATTTTAAGCCGGTTTAACTCATCAACGGTAACCTTGACCTTGGTATAATCCCCGCCCAAATCGCGTATTTGGTTCTCAATATTACTGGCAAGAGTGTCTAGACTGTTCTCCACCGTAGGATCATATGTTCCATATGTTCCTTCGCTCAAGGTAATTTCCTGGGCGGTTCCGTTACCGAGGGTAATTTTAAACTTGTTATTGGAGCTATTCACGGTAACCGTACTGGTGATAATGCCGCCGGTAAGTTCTTTGGTATTCGCGCCATCACTAAAACCCAGAGCCGATAAACTGGAATCCACCGCGCCAAGTACGATGGTATGCGCCTTGGAATCATCATTTTGGCCCGTATAGAAAACCAATTGATTGTCGGAATTGGCTTTAACATAAACCGGCGTGGAAAGGCCCGTCAGCTGGTTTTGAATATTTTTCGCCAGATCCGCCAATGTCTTCCCCTCGGTTCCATCATAGGTTCCATCGGCCAGCGTAATTGTTTGAGTAACACCATCCACGGTTATCGTGAATTGGTTGTTTCCCGACCCAATATTTATTTGATTTGAAGGAGAAAGCTGTAAACTGTCTCCTTTCACTTGCGACCGGACTGATACCGGACTACTGCTGACATTGGTCGCCACTGTGGCCAGTTGTTGAACTTTTATCGAATAATTACCGTTTATAGCGCCGGTTTTGGCGGTGGCGGTTACGACCTGGGCGTTGGTCGTAGTGGTGCTTTTGGTATTATAAAATTTTTGCAATTTGAGATCGAAAACCAGGTCTTTTAATTGGGATAGCGCCGTGTTTTGAGTCCGGTAAGCTTCCTGCTTCCAGATGAGTTTTTGTTGTTTTTGCTTTAACCTGTCCAGTGGCTTTTTGCTATATTTCATGATCTTTGCGATCATGGACTCGGTATCCATCCCGGAAGCTATTCCTGAAATTCCTAAACCATTCCTACTCATAACATTCAACCTCCTTGTTTTTGGTAAACCCAAATCCTAAATTCTTGGCCCTTTACTTTATATTTCGGCAAAAATATCGAAAAGTATATAGGCTTTTATCCCTATTTTTCAATTACTCCAGGGTTAAACTCGCCAATTTTCAAATGGAAACGCTGCTACAAGCGATATCAGAGGGTATACTCAATCACCGGAGTAATAAATCGCAGCTATATTGGGTGAAAAATAAAATTTCATCCATCCGAAAGTTCCATAATCATAAAAAATGCCTCATAAAAGGCATAATTTAATAGAGTCTTTTACAGCTTTATGTTTAAAACGGTTTAAAAGTCTCTCGTTCAGATATGTTTATCAATTAAGATACCCAGCATGTCATACATCCGTTCCAGCATGTTAACGATCTCTTCCGGAGGATATTGCTTGATTACTTCTTTCGTATCGGTATTAATGACCTGGACGACCTCGCGGTTCGTTTTTTGATTCACCAAATACTTAAAACTGATATTTACATCCTTAAAAGCATTGTTCGCCACATCAATCGCTTTATTCAGCTTGTCCTTGGCCACGTTTTCCGCTGAAGCTTTCCACGTATCTTGATCTTTTTCCGGAACCGTGGTATCGGCCTGTTTTTGGGAGACAGCGGCATTCTCGTTGCCTGGGGTGGGCACCGGAGTATTAACCCCATTAATAACACTTGAGAGAATATTATCGACTTTCATCTTTCCTTACCTCCTTGTATAAGTAAAATCAGCGACTAACCATCTCCAAACACCAATTACATCCAAATTTGTAATTAGTATAATAAAGACCCAAATGCTATAGTAGTATTTTACTTATTACTATTCATTTTAATTATCGGCAAAAAAATAGGAAGAGTAAATAGTTCTTTTTAAAAAAGCGAGATGAAACTGGAAGGCGGAAGACCGAAAGCAGTGGTCAGAATTAGAATCCCAAAGGCAGAAATCGGTAATCGGAATTTAGAATTTGGAATCCAGGAGTCAGAATGTTAATTCGGAGTATAGTCGCAAGCTTTGAAGCTGATCCTTAATCAAGGGTTCCTCAATTCCGGCAGCGTCCTTGATACTGTCAATCACCAAATATGCTTTTGTCGACGTTTCGTTGATTTCATGGCCGCTACGCACCAGGATATTTGTTTTAATTCCGGCGTTTATTCCGGCCTCAATATCGGTCTCCTTATCCCCGAACAAAATTGATTCCGCCAGGTTGATATTAAATTCTTCCTTGGCCTGTAAAATCATTCCCGGATTCGGTTTCCGGCAAAAAGTGTCTTTTTTATACTTG